>PBAA01000021.1 GCA_002715785.1 Gammaproteobacteria bacterium
TAGTGGAAGCTAGCCTTACACCAAGTGCCGTATATTGGATCGGAAGAGCTTTTGCCGCCGAGGCACTATCCCAACAGCAGCCCGTCGCAGTGGTTGGGGGCGACGGTCGGCATTCAACACCGTCGTTATTCGAATCCTTGACCAAAGGTCTCAACGACGGCGGTATCAATGTCATCGATGTCGGGATAGTGCCGACCCCATTGCTTTATTACGCAACGTACCGCGTTGATGAAACAACATCTTCCGCTGGGACCGGAATTATGATCACCGGATCTCATAATCCGCCCGAGTACAACGGTCTGAAGATGATGATTGGAGGCACAACTCTAGCTGAAACAGCGATCCAGCGATTGCGACACAGAATTGTTAACAAGAGTCTCCCAGAAGGCGCGGGGACCTATCGCAAAAAGAGGGTTATCCAAGACTATATTTCTACAGTTCGTGACGATATTCAGTTGTCCCGCCCCCTTAAAGTCGTCGTAGATTGCGGCAACGGCGTTGCCGGGCTGGTCGCACCAGACCTTCTCGCGACGCTTGGGTGCAACGTTGTTCCACTGTACGCAGACGTGGATGGGGATTTCCCAAACCATCATCCCGATCCTGCCGACCCCGCGAATCTCCTCGATCTCATATCCGCAGTCGATGAGCATCACGCGGACTTAGGCATTGCTTTCGATGGGGACGGAGATCGTCTAGGCGTTGTCAGTAATTCCGGCACGATCATTTGGCCCGATCGGATCCTGATGCTTCTCGTCCGCGATGTTCTTAGTCGTAATCCTGGGGCGGAAATTATTTTCGATGTGAAATGTAGTAATCGATTGGCGTCACTGATTANTGACCTCGGNGGCAGGGCTTTGATGTGGAAAACTGGNCATTCCCACATCAAGGCCAAGCTCAAAGAAACCGGTGCCCTTTTAGGCGGAGAGTTCAGTGGCCACCTTTGCTTCGTTGAACGTTGGTTCGGGTTTGACGACGCGTTATACAGTGCAGCTCGCCTCCTCGAATTGTTGAGTGCGGAAACGCGCACGGTTGAGGACGTTTTTCTGGATTTCCCCCTCGCCANGTCGACGCCAGAGATTAAGATTCCAACGACAGAAAAGAAGAAATTTGATGTCATTGACGCGCTCTCCCNTAACCACNACTTCGAAGATGGANAAATCACGACNATNGACGGCATCCGCGTGGATTACGACGANGGCTGGGGTTTGNTTCGAGCGTCAAACACGAGCCCNGTGCTTACCCTACGGTTTGAGGCGGATAGTAANGAAGCNTTGGCCCGTATCAAGAACACTTTCCAAACCGCCATTAATCGTATCGACCCNGGACTGGTGATTCCATGACNGAACATGAAGAAACTGCGCGTATTCTCGTCGAGGCTCTGCCTTATATCCAAAGGTTCCACGGGTCGACCATTGTNATCAAGTACGGCGGAAATGCCATGGCAGACGATNACCTCAAGCAAGCCTTCGCTCGAGACGTTATTTTGATGAAAGTGGTTGGTATGAATCCAATCGTCGTCCATGGCGGTGGACCACAAATAGAAGAACTGCTTGGACGGCTAAATATTNATTCGCGATTCGTTGCCGGTATGCGAGTCACCGATAAGGAAACGATGGATGTCGTGCAAATGGTGCTCGGAGGATTNGTCAATAAAGANATCGTTTCTCTAATAAACGACAACGGCGGGNCGGCGGTTGGGGTCACTGGGAAAGACGGCAATCTGATCCGTGCCNTACGAATGGANTTAACCCAGGCGACNGAAGNCTCTNCGNTTCCGGAGATTGTCGATATTGGACAAGTCGGTGAAGTTGNCTCTATCAATCACGCGGTCCTTGACTCCCTNATCGATGGAGATTTCATTCCCGTGATCGCGCCCATAGGTGTCGGACCGAGCGGCGAAAGTCTTAACATTAATGCCGACTTGGTNGCCGGCGCCNTTGCACAACACATCGACGCGGAAAAACTCATCCTCATTACAAATACACCCGGCATTCTCGACCGAAATAACAACACGATCACTTCTCTCAGTCGTCAAACCGCTGTGTCATTGATTGACGAAGGTGTAATTGACGGTGGGATGTTGCCGAAGGCACGCTGCGCGCTGGAAGCGGTAGAGGGGGGTGTCNAAAGCGCACACATTATTGATGGACGAGTGCCCCACGCACTTCTTCTAGAGGTCCTAACTGACAGTGGCATAGGCACTCTGATTGGTGAACGCGCTACGTAATCCGTTGCGTGTTTAGNCAGAATAACGGCACATTGATTGACACNCTNGTCCGATCGGCCCANCTGGATCTGGGGTCNCGTCTCACTAATATCGCTTTAGCAGAGAAGGTAGGCATTTCGTCGGAAATGCTTCCTCGATTATTACGGAAATTCTCCCGTTAACGCCTACTCGATAACTCGGCAATGCGCGTGTTGGTAGTTCGCGAGTTCCGTCAAGATCTCATGGTATTTCGGATCGTTCTTGATACACCGAACGACGTCGTTCAAACCTGCAATACTTTCAACGGGAACCGATAGTTCCCCTGAAATAGTTTCCAAGGCCGTCTGGGTCCCGCCCTCAATGTATTCCTGTCGGTCGAGCGCGACGAGAACTGCAACAAGATGTCCGCCGGCCTCCCGTACCAGCCTAGCGAGTTCCAACACGGCTGTTCCCGCTGTTAACACATCGTCGACGATAACTACCTTGCGTTGCGCCAAAGGCATGCCGACCAAAACCCCTCCCTCCCCATGTTCTTTCCGTTCTTTTCGATTGTAGGCGACGCCCACCGGATGCCCAGTTGCCGCCATGTCTATGGAGGTCGACACCGCAATCGGAATGCCTTTGTATGCCGGGCCGGCAATAACATCGAAGACATACCCCAGCCTCCGCAATCGTTCCGCGTAAGCACTTCCCAAACGTCGGATTCCATCACCACTATCGATGGCTCCAAGATTGAAGAAGTATGGACTTCGACGGCCTGATTTGAGCGTAAATTGGCCAAACTCAAGCACCTGCTGAGCCAGCATATCGAGAACGAAGTCGTTTGCTCTCTCTTCCCTCAAGAGGGCAGCCCGAGCGCCCGCCGTTGTTTCTGGAAAAGCTCTCCTATGCCAGTTTTCGCCAATGAGAGCATCGCNTCCAGCGTTTCGTCNTCGAACGGCGTTGCTTCCGCCGTTCCCTGAATCTCGATAAAACTACCGCTTTCAACCATAACAACGTTCATATCCGTGTCCGCGCGTGAGTCCTCCGGATAGTCTAAATCCAATACTGGAACGCCGTGAAACACCCCCACCGATATCGACCCGACCAAGCCGACAAATGCCTCCGGCGCAACCTGGAGAACTGCATCAGCAAGCGCGACAGATCCCCCCGTGATAGACGCCGTACGCGTACCCCCGTCGGCCTGTATCACGTCGCAGTCGATTCTGATCGTACGCTCCCCTAGCTTATTCAAGTCGACCACAGCCCTTAAAGATCTACCGATGAGTCGTTGAATTTCGACAGTGCGCCCGCTCTGTTTGCCTCGCGCTGCTTCACGATCCGCTCGACTATGTGTCGCGCTCGGCAACATTCCATATTCGGCGGTGACCCAACCGCGACCCTGGCCCCGCATGAATCCCGGCACACTGTCTTCGATGCTCGCGGTGCAAATTACTTTCGTATCACCAAATTCGATTAGTACGGATGCTGCTGCGTGCTTAGTGAAGTCACCAGTAATTGTTACTGTTCGCAGCTCGTTTGGCGCTCGGCCACTCGGCCTTTCCATCCTGCCCTCAATTAGTCGCAGACGTTGAAAATCAACGCATCATATCAAGTTAGAATGCTCCCATGACTGCGTGCCGTTCAGTTTCCGATCGACCGAAGCAAACAACCCCCTTCTTAAATCACGCGATTGCATGAATTCAAAATCAAAACGTTCGGGACGACTTTTCGTCATTTCCGCACCATCGGGGGCGGGTAAAACAAGCCTAGTGAACGCACTCCTCCGAGCCGATAGAAGTCTTATCGCATCGATTTCTCATACCACCCGTCCAAAACGCGAAGGAGAGAAAGAAGGGGAGCATTACTACTTCTGTGATCGAGCCAACTTCGTTGCCATGCAATCCAAATCAGCGTTTCTAGAACATGCTTGCGTTTTCGGTCACCTATACGGGACGTCTGCAGAGAGCGTTGACGCACACTTATCCAAAGGGTTGGACGTAGTACTCGAAATCGACTGGCAAGGCGCTAGAAAGGTCCGCGAAAAGGAGCCGTCCGTAACTAGCATTTTTGTTCTTCCACCCTCTCGAAGCGCTCTCGTTGAACGTTTGCTAGCCCGCGGAAAAGATAGTTCCGAAGAAATCCAACGGCGAACCAATCTCGCAGTTGATGAAATATCCCATTTCGACGAATTCGACTATGTTCTTGTCAATGACGACTTTGACGAGGCTCTAGTAGAGCTAACGAACATCATCAGTTCGGTGAGGAATGGCAAGCTCCTCCCGAAATCGCAGGTAGCGGATCTCGTCGCTAGACTCTTGTCGGACAAATCCCGATTCGAGTAAACTCGCGCGTCCGCACACCGCNGAGCAATTTATGGCCAGAGTAACCGTTGAAGATTGCCTCGACCACGTGGAGAACCGATTTGCATTGGTCATGGTTGCCACGCGCCGCGCCCGACAGATGGCCCGATTTCGAGCAGAGCCCCTTGTGGACGATGAAGGAGATAAACCTACCGTCATTGCGCTGCGAGAGATTGCCGAGGGTCTGATTACAGACGAAGTGCTTGACGCCGCTGAAGTCAGGCCCGACGATTCTGAAATGGAAGCGGGGTTCAGCTTTAGAGATGATCGAGAAAACGCCTTCTGAGTCTTACTTTCANGCTCAACTTGCCGCACGAGCATTGAGCGATGAGATCGCTGCCCCCACCGACCCCAAGACTCTCACCAAGGCCTTATCGTATCTGAGCCGGCGCGAACTCAGGCGCGTTAGGCGCGCCCATCAATTTGCAGAAGAAGCACACGAAGGACAGCAACGATTATCAGGGCATCCATACGTCACCCACCCTCTCGCAGTGGCGGGTGTTCTGGCAGACATGCACATGGATCACCAATCCATTATGGCCGCGTTACTGCACGACGTCCTTGAAGATACAGGTATAGATAAAGAAGTTCTGATCGAATCATTCGGCGTAGAGGTCGCGGACATTGTCGACGGCGTATCCAAACTTGCGACGATTTATAAGACATCGGTCGAAGAGCACGCGGAAAATTTTCAGAAGATGGCGATGGCGACGACGCAGGACCTGAGAGTCATTCTCGTTAAATTGGCAGACCGGCTACACAACATGCGTACCATCGGGGCACTCGATCGAGACAAGCGCCGACGGATCGCCCGCGAGACTCTTGACTTCTACGCGCCCATCGCCAACCGACTGGGGATGAACACAATNAAAATTGAGCTTGAGGAACTTGGCTTCGAAACGTTCTACCCGTTGCGCGCCGGTTTGATCGGTCGCGCCGTCTCCGCAGCACGCGGAAATCGAAAGGCTTTAATGGAAGAAATTAGGAAGTCGATCCTTGCGGCCCTTAAACGCGAGGGCATCGATGCAACCGTGGTTGGTCGAGAAAAACATCTTTATTCAATTTATACAAAGATGAAGACTCAGAGAAAGTCGTTCGGCGACATCATGGACGTCTTTGGCTTCAGAGTCGTCGTCGATCAAGTAGACGCCTGCTACCGCGCCTTGGGCTCGGTTCATAACCTGTACAAGCCCAGAACTGACCGGTTTAAGGACTATATTGCTATTCCAAAAACGAATGGATATCAGTCACTACATACCACGCTATTCGGCATGCACGGCGTGCCGATCGAGGTACAGATACGCACGCGTCAAATGGATACAATCGCCGATAACGGCATCGCCGGACACTGGTTGTACAAATCCCAAACTGCGTCGTTCAAGCATAGCGATGCACGAACGCGCGAATGGGTTAACAGTATCCTCGANCTCCANCAAAAGGCCGGTAATTCCCAAGAATTTATCGAGAACCTGAAGTTTGATCTATTCCCCGACGAACTTTTTGTGTTTACGCCTCGCGGCGAAATCCTTGAATTACCGAGAGGTAGCTGCCCAATCGATTTCGCATATAACATTCATACAGACATCGGAAACCACACGGTCGCCTGTCGGGTCGACAGAGTGTTAGCGCCATTGTCAAAACAATTGGAATCAGGTCAGACCGTCGAGGTAATCACGGCCACTGACGCTCACCCCAGTCCAGACTGGCTCAGTTTCGCCGTGTCCGGTCGCGCACGCTCTGGGATACGGATGGCGCTCAAAGTACAACAGCGAGCNGAGTCAATACGTCTCGGCCGACGGTTGCTCGATAGGACGCTCGCCAATGCAAACACCTCCATTAACGATTTGGACTTCAGGCGACTACGAAANGTCTTTCAAGAATTTAACGTTCGAAAGTTAGACGACCTACTTGCTGACATTGGCATCGGCAATCTCATGGCATACATCGTCGCTCAACGCTTGCTTTCCATAGAAAACCCCGCATACCAGGCGGTTGATATTCATGAGGGCGGTCCCGTCACGATTAAAGGTGGCGAGGGTCTCGTCATCAATTACGGTCGTTGCTGTGGGCCCGTGCCAGGTGACCCCGTCGTTGGTCACATGACGCCCGGAAAAGGATTTGTCGTACATCTGGAGGCATGCAATAACGTTACCGAGGTAAGACGGCGCGCACCGCAGGACATAATCCCAGCGCGCTGGAGCGAGACTCAGGGTGAGTTTGAAACCACTCTTTGGCTCNCGGTTAANCGCCGAAAAGGTGTNGTGGCGGAACTCGCNACTTCTGTCAACACCGNTGATGCCGGAATTAATAANATTCGGGTCGACGAGCGATCGTCCGACCTTTCTACGGTTTCTTTAGAGATTTCCGTTCGCGATCGTGATCACCTAAAACGAGCGATGCAACGCCTCCGTAACATAACGCTTGTGCAAAGCGTCGAACGAGCCGTTAGTTAATGGACCGTATAGCCATATCCACTGACAAGGCCCCCGCCGCAATTGGCGCTTATTCACAGGGTATTAAAACCGGAGAAATTATTTTCCTGTCAGGCCAGATCGGCCTTAATCCCGCGACCATGGAGCTTCAAACAGATACTTTCGAATCGGAGATTCGACAGGTATTCCGTAACCTTGAGTCAGTATGTCACGCCTGCGGTAGCTCGCTTAGCTCCGTCGTCAAAACGATCGTTTTTCTAACCGATTTGGGGCTATTCGACGAAGTCAACGGCGTCTTCATGGAAAAATTCACGCCGCCTTTCCCTGCCCGCTCAGTGGTCGGAGTCAACGAATTGCCCCGGGGGGCACGCGTGGAAATCGAGGCTATATTGTCAATTCCAGGGGCGTCCAACTGAGCGACGAATCGATTACGTCGCTGAAAGGTATTGGCCCATCGGTCGCCAGCAAGCTGCTAAATCTCGGGATTCGAAACCAGCTCGACTTGCTCTTGCATCTTCCGATTCGATACCAAGACCGTACCCAAATAACCCCCCTNGATGAGCTGGAAGCCGGAGACGAATGCTACATCTCCGGCGAAATAGTGAAGGTTAACGTAGGTTACGGCCGTCGCCGAAGCCTGATTGTCACGCTAGAAGACGGGNGCGCGTTCCTCAATATGCGCTTATTTCACTTTAGCCCACATCAACGCGAGTCACTACGCCCCGGTGTTTGGTTACGTTTGTTTGGCGAAGCGCGGCTTGGCCGTTCGGGNCTCGAAATGGTCCATCCTGAATATCGGGTTTTCGACGCAGAGCCAGGCCCTATTAATCCGGAAGTAAAGCCCGTGTACCGCGTCACCTCCGGTATATCGAGCGCTAGGGTTGCGGGGTGGATTCAGCAGATTCTAGAACGGCCTCCCGATCTTCACGCTTACCAGTCAATGGGGTTTACTCTCGAAGAGGCGTTACGAGTAATCCATCTTCCGCCCATCGACCAGCCTGAACTAGTTGAGTCAGCCCGAAGGCGACTGGCCTTCGACGAGTTGCTCGCATACTACCTCGTGATGAAACGCCGCCAGGAAGACCTTTCGAGTAGTCCTGCAAGGGCCCTGCCACCCGCCCATCAGCTTGGTAAAGAGTTATTGCGCGAACTCGGATTCCAACTCACCGGTGCTCAGCGAAAAACTACCATCGATGTCCTTAACGATCTCGCCAAAACGCACGCGACGATGCGCCTAATTCAAGGAGATGTCGGTTCGGGAAAAACTGTGATCGCGGCATTTGCAGCAATACGAGCCGCTGAAAACGGTACACAAACCGCCNTCATGGCACCTACTGAAATTCTAGCAGAGCAACACTANGAAACGTTTTCGAGTTGGCTCTCCCCTCTCGGAATTCGGGTCGGGCTCCTGACAGGTCGTCTGGCCGCGGCAGAAAGGCGATCCAGATTGAATGCCATTGCCAACGGTGACGATCTGGTGATCGTTGGNACGCATGCCATTTTTCAAACAGACGTTGTTTTTCACGACCTCGGTTTAACGATCGTCGACGAACAGCATCGATTCGGCGTTCACCAGCGAATGGCCCTTCGTGATAAAGGACGTCTGCCCCACCAATTGGTCATGACCGCAACTCCGATCCCCAGGACNTTGTCGATGACCTTATATGCCGACATGGACCTATCAGTCATTGATGAAATGCCTCCTGGTCGTGCGCCCATCGTGACGTCGATACACACCAATGCAAGGCGCGATGAAATCGTTGAAGGGATCGGCAGAGAACTCGTCGCCGGCCAACAGGCTTTTTGGGTTTGCGCCGCGATCGAGGAATCCGAAGATAGTGAGATCAAAGCAGCAGAGACCGTGCATTCAGAACTCGAAGAAAAGCTGCCTCAAGTCACTGTCGGGCTCATCCACGGGCGCATGAATGCCGCCGACAAATCGACGGCGATGCGTCGTTTCAAGTCCGGGGAAATAGGATTGCTAGTTGCAACTACGGTTGTTGAAGTCGGTATTGACGTTCCCAACGCAACCCACATGGTCATTGACGACCCAGATCGCTTGGGCTTAGCCCAACTCCACCAGTTGAGAGGTCGCATCGGCCGTGGTCACCTCCCAAGTCACTGCACTTTGTTATACGAAGCCCCTCTGACGGAACTGGCAAAGGCGCGTTTGAATGTGATGCGCGAGACTAACGATGGGTTTCTGATCGCAGAAAAAGATCTCGAACTTCGAGGACCCGGCGATATTATGGGTACCCGCCAAACGGGCGAGCGACAATTTCGCGTGTCCGACCTTAGTAGCGATCTATCTCTGTTTAAGGACGTAGTTCGAACTGGCGATAAAATGCGTACAGGCGATAAGGATACCGCCGAGGCAATCATCCAAACCTGGGCACCACCCGAAACCGGATACGCTTCGGTCTAACACGATTTTGCGATTAAGGGTTGGCCCGGCCCGCATCGGGATCATCTAACACTGAACGATCGAGTTTCTTTTCCGAATGCGCGACCGCCGTGGCCACCATCGCGTCGCCGGCAACATTCACCGCCGTTCGCGTCATATCTAGCAGTCGATCCACGCCAATGATCAACGCGATGCCTTCCACCGGTAATCCCACCTGAGTGAGAACCATTGTCAACATGATCAAGCCGACGCCTGGTACTGCCGCCGTACCAACCGAGGCCATTGTCGCAGTAAGTATGACCATCAAATAGTCCGTAAAGACGAGGTCGACGTGAAAGTATTGCGCGATAAANACCGTGGCCACGCCTTGCATAATCGCCGTGCCATCCATGTTGATGGTCGCTCCCAATGGAACCGAAAAGGAGGCGATGCTGTTGTCCACGCCCAATTTCTTTTCCACTGTACGCAAGGTCACTGGTAACGTCGCTCCGCTTGACGAGGTACTAAACGCAAAAAGCATCGGCTCTCGCATTTTCCGGTAAAACTTTAGCGGGTTCGTTTTCGCGAGCCATAGCAACAATGCCGGATATACAAACGATGCGTGAATGACCAGCGCCAATATCACCGTAGCGAAGTACTTTCCCAGCTCAATAATGTCTCGCCAACCAACTTCGGAGAAGAGCTTGGCCATCAGGAAAAAAACCCCGAAAGGCGCAAGGCTAATCAGCATGACGATCAATCGCATAAGGACCCCATTGAGATCCTCAAAAAGTGACCGAATTCTTTGGCCAGCATCCCCCGAGCGACCCAGCGCCGTGCCTAAAAGCAACGCAAAAACAATGATCTGGAGCATCTTGCCATCGGCCATGGCTTGGATGGGGTTGGTTGGAAAAATGTTTAGGAACGTTTCTTTCATTCCGGGGCTCGGTCGCGGCGTATATTCCACCGCTTGACTGGCGGAACCACCCTCTCCTGGGCTTATGAAGAGCGCCAGCCCTAGCGCTAGAGAGATCGCAACCGCGGTGGTAAAAAGATAAAGGCCAATCGACTTTCCGCCCAACCGNCCCATGCTTGCGCCATCCGCCAGGCTTGATGAGCCGCAAACCAAAGACACAAGTACCAGGGGTACGACCATGAGCCGAAGTGACGCGATAAAAACTTTACCGCCAGCATCAAAAACGTCTTGGACCAGTACCATCTGTATCCAATGGTCATCAGACGTGAATCCTTGAATAGCGAGTCCGACGAGTACACCCGCGGCCATACCAATCAGTATTCGGACGGTTAAATTCATGGATAAACTAGCCTACCTCAATCATCTCAAAGTCTTCCTTAGCAACCCCACACTCTGGGCAAACAAAATCTTCCGGTACGTCCTCCCACTTAGTACCTGGTGCGAGGCCTTCATCCTCACAGCCCTCGGCTTCATCGTAAATCCAACCACAAACGATGCATTGCCATTTCCGCATGAATTACTACCTGGGGTCCTCGAAGCGCGCTGTAAACTACCGCGTGCAAGCCATATAAATCAATCTACCGAGGCTCGCCTTGACATCCATGACGCGTCCACAAAAACTTAAGGCCTTAATCGAACTGATGCGCCTCGATCGACCCGTCGGCACGCTCTTATTGTTGTGGCCGACCCTTACCGCGCTGTGGCTAGCGGCCGAGGCTGCCCCTACTTTGTGGATCCTTTGTACATTTATTGCGGGTACTTTCGTTATGCGTGCCGCAGGCTGCGTCGCCAACGACATCGTTGATCGACATGTCGACCCCTTCGTCGAGCGTACCAAATCGCGGCCCCTCGCCGACGGACGCTTACGACTCTTCGAGGCAATTATTCTATTCGCAGCCCTGTCCTCTCTCGCACTGGCCTTGATGTTGATGCTAAACGCGATGACGCGCTGGATGGCTGTCGCCGGATTTTGCATCGCGATCGTTTATCCATTCATGAAGCGCATCACGTTTTTCCCCCAAGTTGTCCTCGGCATCGCGTTTAGTTGGGGTATACCTATGGCTTCAACAGCCGTTCGCGAAGGCCTTAGTATCCCGATTTGTCTATTTTTCCTAATGAGCGTCATTTGGATCATCGCTTACGATACTGAGTACGCCATGGTCGATCGAAAGGATGATCGCACCATTGGCGTGAAGTCGACCGCGCTGCTACTTGGTAATTGGGATCGCTTGGCCATCGGCCTCATGCAATTCCTCTCACTGGTACTTTTGTTTCTACTGGGCAAAATTTGCGGTTTTCAAATACCCTATTCGTTGGCACTGATAATCGTCACCGGGTTGTTTATCTACCAACAAATTTTGATCCGAACGCGTGATGAAACGTGTTGCTTTAAGGCGTTCGGCAACAACACGTGGGTCGGGTTTACCATCTTTATCGGGGTCGTTACAGAACACCTAATCGGAGCGCCCTCTTGGTGAAAACCGACGCCATAATCGAGATCAGCGGACGCTTCGTCTCGTGGCTCACTCTGGGGATGGTTGTTGTCACTTGTGCGGTCGTCGTTTTACGTTACGTCTTCGATACCGGCGCCATCGCCCTTCAAGAATCCGTCACCTATATGCACTCCTTGGTTTTCATGGTCGGTCTTTCGTACGCGCTAAAACATGACGGTCATGTGCGCGTTGATCTCCTCTTTGCCCGACTTTCCGAACGCGCCAGGATGAAAATAAATTTGATTGGTCACTTGAGCCTGCTTTTGCCCGTCTGTTTGGTGATTGCGGTGGAGAGTTTCGATTACGTCACGCGCGCTTGGGTGATCTTTGAAGGTTCTCCCGAAGTGGGAGGAATCCCTGCTGTTTACTTACTAAAAACGTTAATTCCTCTCTCCNCACTCCTTCTATTAGCACAAACCATTTCCGAAGCCGTCCAGGCATACCGAATATTGCGCCGTGATTGAATATATCCCCCTCCTAATGTTTGCAGCCGTATTTTTGGCGTTACTCGGCGGTTACGCGGTCGCGCCAACCCTTGGGGGCGTTGCTCTTCTATTCGCCTTTGTCGGCTGGTCCGCGGGAATATTCGATCTTAATAACCTCGGATTCTTGCCCGCTCGACTCTATGGAATTATGACGAACCAGACCCTGATCGCGGTCCCGCTGTTCATCATGATGGGCATCACGTTAGAGCGTACCCATATTGCTGAAACACTACTTGAAAGCCTGGCAAGGCTCATGGGCCGCTTGCCCGGTGGATTGGGCATCGCTGTCATTACCGTAGGTATGTTGATGGCAGCTAGCACGGGCATTGTGGGGGCCACGGTTGTCACCATGGGATTGCTCGCATTACCTTCGCTCTTGAGACACGGGTACGAACCAAGCTTCGCCAGCGGAACCATCGCGGCCACCGGGACGCTGGGGCAAATCATTCCGCCTTCGATCGCCTTGGTGTTGTTAGGCGACGTGCTTTCAAATGCCTACCAGCAAGCCCAAATGAGTCAGGGTCTATTTGCCCCGAAAACGGTGTCTGTCGGCGATCTGTTTGCCGGAGCACTCATTCCGGGTCTTGTCTTGGTGCTACTTTATGCAACTTATGTTCTTTCCAGGGCGTTATACCAACCCAGATCGGCNCCTGTCGTNCTTGCAGAAACAGACTCGAGCCTCCCCCTCGCCGTCGCGCTCACCAAGGGTCTAGTCCCCCCACTATTGTTAATCGCCGCGGTTCTAGGCTCCATCCTGCTCGGATACGCAACGCCAACCGAAGCCGCGGCCGTCGGCGCGATGGGAGCGCTGTTACTCGCCATTCTGTACCGCGCCCTCAACAGGAAAATTCTNCAGGAAATTATGCAGACGACCGTCATGACCACCTCAATGGTGTTTTTCATTCTTATCGGTGCGTCCATATTCTCTCTGGTTTTCCGGGGCTATGGCGGCGATGACCTCGTCGCCGCCTTGTTCGCCGATATGCCCGGCGGCCAATGGACAGCGATCGGCATCGTCATGTTGGTCATTTTCTTGCTCGGCTTCATTCTCGACTTTATCGAAATTACATATGTAGTCGTACCCATCGTGGGCCCGGTTTTGCTGAGCATGGGGGTCGATCCGGTCTGGCTTGGCGTGATGATTGCAGTGAATCTCCAAACCTCTTTCCTTACACCGCCCTTTGGGTTTGCTCTCTTCTATCTCAGAGGCGTCGCCCCGGAAACGCTCACAACTTCAGACATCTACCGAGGCGTCATTCCGTTCATCGGGCTGCAATTACTTCTCTTGGCGCTGCTGGTCGCGGTACCAAGGATGGCGACGTGGTTACCGAACCAACTCTAAGAGGAGAACTCACTTGATGTCCCGTGCATTGATGTACGCCTGCTCGGAAATGGCATGGTATTCACGGACGTTTTCGGCAAAATCCGTATACGATTTCAGTATTCGATTTGACAACNGATCATCCCCCGCCGTCTCAGCAATNAGCTCTTGAGATATTTCNGCGAATTCCCTGATGACGTCATCTGGAAGCCGGCGTAATTCAACTCCATGCTCCTCTACCAAGATCTTGAGAGCCGCGTTATTACGAGCCGTGAATTCGTCAAGCACATCCTGGTTTATTGCGCGAGTTGCGATTTCTAATATAGCTTGCAGATCCGTCGGTAGTAGACGCCAAGCGTCCACGTTAACAATCGCCTCCAATGTCGTGCCGGGTTCGTGCCAACCGGGGTAGTAGTAGTACTTCCCAACTTCGTGGAGCCCGAATGCAAGATCGTTATANGGCCCAACCCATTCTGTCGCGTCGATTACCCCCGTCTGCATGGACGTGTACATCTCACTTCCTGGCATCGCAACCGCGATCCCACCTGCCTGNCGGAATACGGCCCCCCCTAAGCCNGGGATTCGCATTTTTAATCCCCGAATATCTTCAAGCGACCGAATTTCGCGGTTGAACCATCCGGCCATTTGCACACCTGAGTTCCCGGCCGCCAACGGAACCAGTCCGAACGGCTCGTATAGTTCTCGCCAGAGCTCCATCCCACCACCATGGTGCAGCCAACCATTCATCTCCTGAGCCGTCATACCAAAGGGTACGGTTGCAAATATTTGGCCTATGGGAACCTTACCCCGCCAGTAATACGCTGCGCCGTGCCCCATTTCGGCTGTACCCGCCGAAACCGCATCAAACACTTCCATCTCGGGCACCAGCTCGCCCCCTCCGTACACCTTTATTCGCAATCGGCCCGCTGACATCTCATCAACCAGTTCGGCGAGCCTTTCGGGCGCTGTTCCAAGTGCCGGGAAATTTTTCGGCCAGGTTGTAATCAGCTTCCATTGGAACGTTGCCTGAGATGGCCCCGTTGCAGATTCTGTTACGTTTCCTGAAGGCGGTTCATTGCTGCAACTTGCAAGAAACGCCAGTGTTAAACAAAAGAATCTTTTCACGTTCAGTCCAACTCCTCGAGATTTGCATAGCCCGGCATGAGCCACTTGGACCCCACTTGGGCGAAATTCACCTGTACGCGAGCGCGTTCCCCTTGACCCTCATATCGCAATACCACGCCCTCACCAAATTTCTTATGCGCGACACGCTGACCAATACGCAATTCTCCGTCAGCTTTCTCTGCATTGGCGTCGACTCCTAATTTACCTGCACCAAACGCTTTTTTGATTGCACCGCCAAGACGCACTTCCTCAACATACTCGTTCGGGATTTCGATAAGAAAACGCGATGGCCCGTTGTAGGTTTCATTACCATACAGACGACGGATTTCGGCATAGGTCAAATAAAGTTGGCGCATCGCGCGAGTGATTCCCACGTACGCTAGACGACGTTCCTCTTCCATCCGCCCCGGTTCCTCAAGGGACATACGGTGTGGGAACAGGCCTTCTTCCATCCCGGACAAAAACACCAGAGGGAACTCTAACCCCTTCGCCGAATGTAGCGTCATCAATTGCACCGAGGGGCCAACTTCCGCCTGGTATTCACCACTTTCGAGTGCAGCTTGATCGAGAAATGCATTCAGCTCACTGACGGGCTCGTTGCCACCACCATCTTCCGCCAACGGAAAGACCAAGTCGTCCCTAAACTCACGACAGGCGACGAAGAGTTCTTCGAGGTTTTCTTTGCGGGCAAGACCACGCTCACCTCGCTCCTTTAGGTGGTATTCGATTAAGCCGGAGGCCTCCACGCAACGCTCGGCAATGACGTGAAGCGGAGCATCTTTCAACTCCACCGCGAGTTCGTCCATAAGATCCAGGAATTGCGACAGCAGCGACGCGGGTCGACTCTTAAATAAGGTTTCATTCAACCCCTCCTTGGTCGCTTGCCATAGGGAGACGCTACGAGCTCTAGCAATTTCGCGCAGACCGTCCAGCGTTTTGTCGCCAATACCACGAGGCGGTGTATTAACCACACGCTCGAACGCCACATCGGAGTGACGATCGCTCACAAGACGCATATACGCGAGTGCATTTCGAATCTCCGCCCTCTCGTAAAATCGGAATCCACCGTGTATCCGGTAGGGTATATCGCTGCGCAGGAGTGCCTCTTCCAACACCCTTGACTGCGCATTGCTTCTGTAGAGGATAGCTGCCTCATCTGCGCTCGCGCCTTGATCGATCCACTCCTGAATGCGATCAGCAATGAAACGAGCTTCGTCTTGTTCGTTGTACCCCGAGTAAACGCGTATTGAGTCCCCATCGCCGGCATCCGTCCAAAGCTCTTTGCCTAGACGATCGACGTTGTTGCCGATCAGTGCATTAGCAGCGGAGAGTATCGTGCCCGTCGACCGATAATTTTGCTCGAGACGTATCACGTCCACCGGGTGAAAATCTTTCGAAAATTGGTGAATATTTTCGACTCGCGCACCCCGCCAGCCGTAGATGGATTGATCATCATCGCCCACCGCCATGACGCGGCCGGAGGTTCCAGCAAGCACTCTTAACCATGCATATTGAATGGCATTGGTGTCCTGGAATTCATCGACTAACAAATGACCAAATCGGCGGTGGTAATGCGCAAGCAATTCTGGATTTTCGAGCCAGAGTTCGTGGCTCCTGAGTAGAAGTTCCGCAAAATCCACCAGCCCACCCTGCTGACATAAAGCCTCGTAAGACTCATACACTTTCCGATGCGTTATTTCGAAAACGTCATCCGAGGCCGGCACTTGCTTTGCCCGCCGTCCCTCGTCCTTTTGCCCATTAATGAACCAGACTGCCTGGCGTGGCGGCCATTTGTGTTCGTCCAAGTCAAACGTTCGCATCACGCGTTTGACGAGACGCAATTGGTCGTCTGCATCGAGTATCTGGAAATTTTGTGGTAATCCAGCCTCCTGCCAATGCATACGCAACAATCGATGGGCAATACCGTGGAACGTTCCCACCCATAGCGCTCGACCCGAAATATTGAGAAGTGTTTCGGCACGCGAGCGCATTTCGGCCGCGGCTTTATTCGTGAATGTGACCGCCATCACACTCTGTGGCGTCGCACCTTCCGCCGCGACGAGCCACGCGATGCGGTGGACGAGCACACGAGTCTTTCCAGAACCCGCCCCTGCAACGATTAAATGATTTCCTAAAGGGGCGGTTACAGCTTCCCGTTGGCGCTCATTTAATCCATCTAGAATGGTTGATATGTCTTCCAACGGCTCGCTATCTATTCCGAAATAGAATCCAGGTCGACAGCAAAGACTCTCTAATCTGCCACGACTTCAATCTATTCTACTGTGACGGACTTCGCGAGATTTCGAGGTTGGTCAACGTCTGTGCCTCGGAGAACAGCGACATGATAGGCCAGTAGTTGGAGCGGTACGGTATAGAGAATAGGCGCTAGCGTTTCATGGATAGTTGGCAATTCGATAACGGACACCTCTCCATCAGTCGACTCAAATCCAGCGGCTGCATCTGCAAACACAAAGAGGCGGCCGCCTCGCGCTCGTACTTCCTGCAGGTTCGATCGTACCTTCTCCAATAATTCATTGCCGGGTGCGATGGCAACCACCGGCATGTCTTCATCGACAAGGGCTAAGGGCCCATGTTTAAGCTCTCCTGCGGGATAGCCCTCAGCGTGAATATACGTAATTTCTTTTAGCTTCAGCGCACCCTCCAGAGCTACTGGAAATAATGGACCTCTGCCCAAAAATAACGCGTGTGGCCGATCCATAAACTCTTGCGCCAATCGCGAAATAGCCGAATCCAATTTGAGTACTTCGTCGATCGCCTTGTCGAGTTGCCGAAGCTCTCTCACAAGTTCCGGCTCCCTCGAAGGCGCGCCTCCCTTGCGCCTAGCCAAAAGGATCGTCAATAACAGAAGATCCACGAGTTGCGCGGTAAATGCTTTGGTCGATGCGACACCGATCTCGATCCCCGCGTTCATATCGAATACCAGTTCAGACTCACGCGCCAAGCTACTCGTGGGGACATTGCAAATTGTTATCGTGTGGGCGAAGCCGGCGTCCACAGCGATACGAAGTGCGGCCAACGTGTCTGCCGTTTCACCCGATTGGGACAGCGACACGAAAAGGGACTTCGGCGGAACCACAAGAGATCGGTAACGAAACTCTGATGCGATCTCGACGTTGCAGCTGATCCCTGCGATCTCCTCAATCCAGTAGCGTGCGACACTCGCCGCGTAATAACTGGTTCCGCAACCCACGAGCGTTATTGAATCCGTTTCATCCAGAATGGTTGAAGCTTCGACTCCTAACGCCGCCTCTAACACTCTTTCAGCACCTATTCGGCCTTCAAGCGTGCGTCGTACAACAGAAGCCTGCTCATGAATTTCCTTCTGCATGTGATGTCGATATGCACCCTTATCCGCTTCGTCAGTTCCCGCTTGTATACGAACCGAGGTGCGAATCACCGACTCATCGTCCACGTTCCAAAAGGATAGGGCGTCGGCAGTTATATCGACCAAATCGCCCTCTTCAAGATAGATAAATCGATCCGTTACGGGCCGTAATGCCAGCACATCCGACGCAATGTAGTGCTCACCGATTCCCACTCCAACGACCAAAGGACTCCCTAATCGGGCAGCAACGATTCGGCCGGGCTCATCGCGACACATGACGCCAATCGCGTATGCCCCGTCGAGGCGTTGAACAGCTTCTTTGACAGCTCGCAGAAGATCGTTCGATTCTTCGTAATACGAGTCCACAAGGTGAACGATGACTTCCGAATCTGTTTCGGAAGTGAACTCACGCCCCGTTCCCTTCAGCTCGTCTCGAAGTGACTCGAAATTCTCAATAATGCCATTGTGTACCAAGCAGATGCGGTCGTTGGAAATGTGCGGGTGGGCGTTTTGTTCACTGGGAGCACCGTGAGTTGCCCATCGCGTATGCGCAATCCCGGTGCAGCCGCTCATCGGCTCGCGCTTCACGTCCTCAAGAAGTTCTGCGACCTTACCTAGCGTGCGCCGGCGGTCAATCGACGTGGCTTCACGGGGTTGGATCGCGATACCCGCTGAATCATAGCCACGGTATTCAAGGCGCTGCAGTCCAGCAAGTAGGATTTCGGGAACATCGCGACCTGCCGCCGCACCCACAATGCCACACATAGTCTAGTCGACGTCCTGTTACTTACGCTTAGTCGGCGGTACCCAGCCCTGAATATTGCGTTGTCGTGCCCGACCGACAGCAAGATCCTCTGAGTCCACTTTCGAAGTGATCGTTGATCCAGCAGCGACATACGCTCCCTCATCGATCGTCAATGGCGCCACGAGCGTGCTGTTCGTCCCGACGAATACGCCATCCCCGATGTGCGTCTCGTTCTTATCAACGCCATCGTAGTTACACGTCACCGTCCCCGCTCCTATATTGCACTCCGCACCAATCGTACTGTCGCCTAAGTACGCCAGATGATTCGCTTTCGTGCCGGCACCAATAATTGCTTTCTTGGTTTCAACAAAGTTCCCGATACGCGCGCCTTCCGCAAGTTCTGTGCCAGGCCGTACGCGCGCGAATGGTCCCAACCGGCAGCGTGATCCAACGATTGCCCCCTCAACCACCGAGTGTGCTTCAACCACAACCCCGTCAGCCAATTCGGAATCCGTTACAACACAACCAGGCCCAATCGATACGTTGTCGCCGATAGCGACTGTCCCTTCGATGACCACGTTGATATCGATAAAACAATCGCGGCCTGCTGTGAGAGTTCCACGCAAGTCCAAACGTGCCGGATCGGCTAGTGTTACGCCAGAAACCATTAGTCGTTCTGCCTCGCGGCGCTGAAAATCACGTTCTACGGCCGCAAGCTGAATGTGATCATTAATCCCCTGGACCTCCTCCGGACATATCGCGTTTACTCCCGTAACTTGTGTTCCTGAAGAGGCCGCAAGGCTGATCACATCTGTTAGATAGTATTCGCCTTGCGAATTGTGTGTTTCTATCGAGGCAAGTAACGGCGCCAACGTCGCGTTTGAGGCCGCCAATATACCCGTATTGACCTCCTTGATCGTTCGCTGCTGCTCCGTGGCATCCTGTTCTTCGATAATCGCGCTGATCCGCCCATCCGCCCCCCGCAGAATTCGGCCCAGACCCTTGGGATCAGACATCTCAACCGTGACGATGCCGATGCCATCGCTCGCAGCTGCGATACATTGCTCGAGCGTCGTTTTCTCTATCAACGGGACATCGCCATAAAGCACTAGCACTGTCGCGGAAGGGTCTACGTTATCCATCGCTTGAATCACGGCGTGTCCGGTGCCTTTTCGCTCGGCCTGGTCCACCCAGGCTACGTCTGGAGCCTCAATCCGTGCTTTTACTTCCGCTCCGCCATGTCCAATCACCACGTTTAACGTGTCTGGACTCAAGTCGCTGGCAACGTTTAGTACATGTTCCAATAGGGGCCGCCCCCCTACGACGTGGAGAACCTTGGGAATAGACGACTGCATGCGAGTGCCCTCGCCAGCCGCCAAAACGATGACTTCAAGCCGCATAAAGGGACTCTCTGCCTTGTGACGCGGTGATTATACGTCCGGAAATGTCGAATATGAGATCTGTATTCGCCGGGACGGTGCCCGACATCTTCAGCGACGACGTTTGCGCAATTCTGCCAGCGTCCTCTCTCTTGCAGTCGCTTCTGCAAGTTGCGACATGGCTCGAGAATAATCGAAGTCTGCGGCGTGTTCGGAGATGTCTCTTTCCGCCTGCTCCTTGGCTTCCGTGGCCGCGGCCTCATCAATGTCATCAGCATGCAGCGCCGTATCCGCAAGTACCGTCACAACACCGGGCTGAACCTCGAGGAATCCACCCGACGCGAAATAAACGTCCTCTTCACCATCTTCGAATTGCAGCCGCACAGGACCAGGTGCAATACCCGTCAAAAGCGGGGTGTGGTTTGGCAAAATACCCAACTCTCCCACCGTCCCTTTGACAGAAATCCTCGTGACTCGGCCGGAGAAAATTTCTTTCTCAGCGCTAACGATGTTGCATTGCATAGTACTTGCCACAGTTCACCCGGCCAGTGTCTTGGCTTTTTCCCTTGCGTCTTCAACCGTACCAACCATATTGAATGCCTGTTCCGGCAGATCGTCGGCCTCACCGTCGAGAATGGCCTTGAAACTGCGCACTGTGTCTTCTCTCGAAACATAAGCACCGGGATTACCCGTAAACTGCTCAGCGACGAAAAATGCCTGCGAAAAGAATTGCTGCATTTTGCGAGCTCTATAAACCAATGCTTTATCTTCCTCCGAGAGTTCATCCATTCCGAGGATGGCGATGATGTCTTTAAGCTCCTGATATCGTTGTAAAACTTGTTGGGTGCGCTGTGCCGTCTCGTAATGTTCGACGCCAACCACATTTGGATCCAGCTGCCGCGAACTGGAATCAAGGGGATCAACCGCTGGGTAGATCCCTAAGTCTGTGATCGCACGCGAGAGGGTAACCGTCGAGTCGAGGTGTGCAAAGGTAGTGGCCGGCGAAGGGTCCGTTAGATCATCCGCCGGAACGTATATCGCTTGCACCGATGTGATCGATCCCGATCTTGTGGTGGTAATTCGCTCTTGTAGAACCCCCATTTCCTCGGCAAGTGTTGGTTGATAACCCACTGCAGATGGCATTCTTCCTAGAAGAGCCGACACTTCCGTTCCCGCCAACGTGTATCGATATATATTGTCGACAAAGAGCAACACATCACGGCCCTCATCCCGAAACTGCTCGGCCAAAGTCAGCCCTGTTAGACCGACTCTTAGCCGATTACCAGGCGGTTCATTCATTTGACCGAACACCAACGAAATTTTATCTAGTACGCCCGCCTCTTCCATTTCGTAATAAAAATCATTGCCCTCGCGAGTCCGCTCACCAACCCCGGCAAACACCGACAAGCCCGAGTGCTCTACCGCAATATTGCGAATAAGCTCAAGCATCGTGATGGTTTTACCCACCCCTGCTCCCCCGAATAGCCCTACCTTGCCTCCGCGTGCAAACGGGCAGATAAGATCGATCACCTTGATACCCGTTTCCAGTAACTCGTTTCCGCCCATCTGATCTTCGTATGCGGGTGCTGGCCTATGAATTGGCTTTGATTCGCGCGCGTTGATCGCACCTTTTTCATCAATCGCATTGCCGAGCACGTCCATAATCCGTCCCAGCGTTTCTTCTCCGACCGGCACAGAAATAGGTTGGCCCGTATTCGCAACCTCCAGGCCCCTCGACAACCCCTCCGAGGTTCCCATGGCGATCGCGCGGACTACGCCATCGCCCAATTGCTGCTGCACCTCTAGGGTCAGCCCCGTCGAGCCTACGGTCAGCGCGTCGTAAACGCTTGGCACTTCATCTCGACTAAACTCCACGTCAATGACGGCACCAATGACCTGAACGATTTGACCGCTACTCATAGCCTTCCTCTTTTGCTGATCACGCCGATACTCCTGCCCATGCATCTAATTGATTGTTCGTTATGGTCCATCAAACTGCCGCCGCGCCGCCGACAATCTCCGCAATTTCCTGCGTTATCGCGCTTTGGCGGGCGTTGTTGTATATCAAATTGAGTTCTTCGATCACCGTTTCGGCATTTTCTGTCGCGTTTTTCATCGCGATCATCCGTGCTGCTTGTTCACACGCACCATTCTCAACGACCGCCTGGTAGACCTGGGATTCCACGTAGCGACGCACTAATCCTTCAACCAATTCGCGCGCATCCGGCTCATATATGTAGTCCCAAGTGCGCCCTTTCGAGTCATCATCCGACGGCTCCAACGGCAGAAGTTGATTAAACGTGGGGCTTTGGGTCATCGTATTAACAAACTCGTTCGAAAGAATATCCAATCGATCGATCTGTCCATCCTCAAAAGCATCTAACATAACTTTCACGCCACCGAGCAGCGTTTCTAGTTCGGGCGTCTCGCCTACCTCATTGATCGCGGCGACCACATTACCTCCGACCGACCGAAAAAAGGCCGCGGCCTTTTTTCCGACCAATGAGAGATCGAACTCAATGCCATTGGTTTGCTGTTCTTGCATCTGCCGAACCAGCGTTCTAAGCAGATTCGCGTTGAGGCCCCCGCACTGTCCCTTGTCGGAGGTGACAACGATGTAACCAACACGTTTGATTGGTCGTGTCTGCATAAAGACGTGTTTGTATTCAGGGTTCGCATTAGCAAGATGCGCGATGACATCGCGGATTCGATGGGCATACGGCCGCGCTTCATTCATTCGATCCTGGGTCCTTCGCATCTTGCTCGCCGCGACCATTTGCATCGCGCGCGTCACCTTTTGCGTATTTTCAACGCTTCCGATCTTCTTCTTGATTTCTCTACCGACCGCCATCGTTAATCACCGTAGCTGTGAGTCGATTTAAATGTCTCGATCGCCGTCTTCATGTAGTCCACAACGTCGTCGGAATACTCGCCGGTCTCGGTAATCGTGTTCATCCACTCCCCATGTTCTGAGTTCATGTACAGAAGCAAATCTTGTTCAAAGTCGAGCACGCGATCGACGGGTACGTCTTCAAGGAACCCCTCGCTCGCCGCATAAAGAACAAGTCCCATCTCGGATACGGTCATGGGCGAAAACTGCGGTTGTTTCATCAGCTCTTCGACTCTTTCGCCATGCTCTAACTGGCGCCGGGTCGCCTCATCAAGGTCCGACGCAAACTGCGAAAAGGCGGCTAGTTCTCGGTACTGCGCCAGCGCGAGTTTGATACCACCAGAGATTTTCTTGATGAAGGGTACCTGCGCCGAACCGCCCACTCGAGAAACCGAAATGCCTGGGCTCATCGCCGGCCGGGTGCCAGCATTGAATCGATCCAGCTCAAGGAATATTTGACCATCTGTAATCGAAATGACGTTGGTCGGTACGAAGGCGGAGACGTCCCCCGCCTGGGTCTCAATGATTGGAAGNGCGGTCAGAGAGCCGGTCTTTCCNGTAATTTCGCCATTGGTTTCTCTCTCGACATACTCGGCGTTAACTCTCGCCGCCCGCTCAAGCAGTCTTGAATGTAAATAGAAAATATCGCCAGGATACGCTTCACGCCCCGGCGGGCGACGCAATAAGAGAGAAATTTGTCGATACGCCCATGCCTGTTTGGTCAGATCGTCATAAATAATCAGGGCATCTTCGCCCCGGTCACGGAAGAACTCGCCCATACTGCAACCGGAGTATGGCGCGATGTACTGCATCGGTGCTGGGTCCGAAGCGCTTGCCCCAACCACAATGGTGTGTTCCATGGCGCCATGTTCTTCTAGCGTTCTCACCACGTTTGCAATGGTCGACATCTTTTGACCTATTGCTACGTAGATGCATTTGATGCCTTTCCCCTTTTGATTAATGATCGCATCGACGGCGATCGCCGTTTTACCTATTTGGCGATCTCCGATAATCAACTCGCGTTGGCCCCGCCCAATCGGGACCATGGCATCGATACACTTAATGCCCATCTGCACCGGTTGGTCGACTGACTGCCGCGCGATCACACCTGGGGCGACTTTCTCGATCGGTGCCGTGGCTTCGGCATTGAGCGGGCCTTTGCCATCGATCGGATTGCCCAATGAATCAACCACTCGACCCAATAACTCGGCTCCGACCGGAACCTCAAGAATTCGCTGGGTACAGCGAGCTGTAGCACCCTCCGAGAGACTTTTATAGTCGCCAAGAACGACAACTCCCACTGAATCTCGCTCAAGATTCAGCGCCATGCCGTAGAGGCCGCCATCAAACTCAATCATCTCCCCATATTGGGCTTCGGCCAGACCATGAACACGGACGATCCCGTCAGACACACTAACCACCGTCCCCTCGTTTTGCGGTTGCGATGAAATATCGAGGTTTTCGATGCGCGCTTTGATGATGTCGCTAATTTCAGATGGATTTAGTTGCTGCATGTAATGCCCTATGTGTTTACGAACGCGCGAACGCTTCGCCTAATTTCGCCAGCCTGCCCCGCAGTGATCCATCGATCACCGTATCACCGGCGCGGATATGCGCCCCTCCGATGACGGTTTCGTCAACCGTCGTCGTGAGATTAATTTGTTGCNCGAAACGACGTTCCAAGATTTCTTGAAATCGATTTTGTTCCGCGTCCGAGAGAGAGACCGCGGTGGTCACTTCGACATCTAGTGTCCGGGCCTCTTCCGCACGTCTAACTTCGAATTGAGACGTGATCTCGGCCAACAAGGATAGGCGCTTGTTTTCTGCCAACACGTGCACGAATTGCCGGACGGGGTCCGAGAGTTCGTCACGGAACAGCTCAATTAACNTATGCGCCTTTTCTGGTGCGGTCGTCATTGGCAGNGCAATGACGGTTTGAAGGGTTGGNTCCTCGCTCGCAAGCGCCAGTAGGTTTAGGCCCCTGGACCACTCTTCGAAACGCCCTTCTGTCTGGGCGATGTCAAAAGCGGCATTCGCGTACGGCCTTGCCAATGTGGCGAGTTCAGCCAACGTTATAGTTCCGACGCCAATTTATCTAATAGCTCGGTATGTTGAGCACGATCGATGCCGGATTCGAGAATGCGCTCGGCACCACTGAGGGCGAGTTCCGCAACTTCAGCTCTCAATGACTCTCTCGCTCGGTTCGCCTCCTGAACAACATCGGCGCGAGCGGTTTCCCGAATTCTCTCGCCCTCGTTCTCTGCATCCTTCTTTGCGTCTTCAATCATGCTCGCCGCTTGAGTGCGAGCCTGATCGACCAGCGCCTGCGCATCAGCCCGNGCATCACGCATGACCTCATCGACCTTAGATGACGCATCTTCGAGGTCCCGGCGAGCTTGCTCAGCGTTCTCAATGCCTTCACTTATGAGCTTCGCTCGCTCATCCATAGCACCAATGAGAAGCGGCCAAATAAACTTGTAGCAGGCCCAAGCAAACACCAAAAACGTGATGCTTTGACCAATTAGTGTCCAGTTGAGGTTCATATTAGCTTCTCGTTAACAAACGCCTTAGCCAAGAACAAACAAGACATAGAGGCCGATCCCCACGCCAATAATCGGTACGGCGTCGACCAATCCCACCACAATGAAAAACTGGGTTCTCAAGTCNCCGAGTAGTTCTGGTTGACGCGCAACGCCTTCCAAGAACTTACCCCCCAATATCCCCATGCCAATGGCGGCGCCAACAGCGCCGAGACCCAACATGAGAGAAACAGCGATGGCAATACCAAGTTCCATTTTGACTCCTTTTTGATTGACTCAATGTGCCTCGTCGTGCGCCGCGGACAGATAGACCACGGTGAGCACGGCGAAAATGTACGCCTGCAGAGTAATAATGAGTACGTGAAATGCTGCCCAGGCAAGATGCAGCACACCACCAAAAATACCTAGCAAACCTCCAACAATATCTGTCGCAATGCCCGCGTACATAAGTGCGATCAGGATGAAAATCATTTCCCCCGCATACATGTTGCCAAAAAGACGAAGCCCTAAGGACAGCGGTTTTGCAAACAGCGTTGGCAGCTCCAACACCAGATTGAGAGGCGCCATGAACTTCGGAAAGGGCTGGAACGCCAGCTCACTCCCGAACCCCCCCAGGCCTTTACATTTGATGCTGTAGTACAGCATGAGGACGAAAATACTGAGCGCCATCGACATCGTGATGTTGGGATCTGTCGAGGGCACAACTTTCATGAAATGCACCCCAAAAAGTGCGGCGAGTTCTGGGATCCAGTCGACTGGAACAAGATCCATCAGGTTCATTAAGAAGACCCACACAAACACCGTGAGCGCCATGGGCGCAATGAGGTCGTTTTTGTGAGTAAAGATCCCGCCCACCATATCGTCAACAAACTCCACCACATACTCGATCGCATTCTGCAGCCCACCCGGAACCCCCGCGGTCGCTCTTCGGGCCACGCTATAAAAGAGCACACAAAAGGCCAGGCCTAAGGCCACCGACCACGCCATGGAGTCGACATTAATCGAATTAAATCCCATCGCCGAGGCTTCCTCGGCGTCGTGCGCAAAACCCCAGGTTCCGTATAACCATTCCTCGTGAATGCGCGCGTTCAGATCAACGGATTCGAGAGTTTCGAGCTCTGGGTGCCTGCCGTACGTGAGATTGGTCAGGTGGTGCTTGATGTATTCCTGAGGATTGTTCGAGGCCATCGTCTATTCCGTTTTCCAACTATGCAGACCAACCATCGGCCCGATGATCTGAACCAGCAATGCCACAGAAAGGGCCGCAAAAAATCCGGCTGGCTCTGGTTCAAACAAGACCAGCGCCAACGCAAGGCAGGCGATGACCAATAAAATTTTCAATATCCCCAGACCGAGAATGATCCCAGCCCGACTGGTCCAACGCATCCTGAACGCGAACCACGCGTTCGGTAACACCACCGATCCTCCACCCAATATTGCGGCCAAACTCTGGTCCGCACCAACGAACAAAAATCCCACCACGATGACGAAAACACTCGCCGCCTGAACGACTAACAACCTCCGTGGCGTGCGTTCATCAGCGAACAAAATCGTTACTCAGCCCGGCCAATGTCGGACGAACTCGATGGGGCTTCCTCCGAAAAAGTTGGGGCTTGCGAGGCGGCGTCATTATACGGATGGGTTCTGCTACGCACCACCCCGACCGGGCATTATTGGCTCAAATTACGACTTCGTTTTTATCGATCACCGACGAAAGTGTCGAAGAATTCCATCCAACTCTTCCACNCTGCCATATTGAATCAAGATCTGTCCTCGGCCACCGCCCTTTCGGCTGCTGCGATGACGGATCACGACTGGTGCACTGAGCTTTTCGGACAGCTCCCGTTCGAGGCTTCTCGTGTCTGCGTCTACGCGCCGCGTCGTTTCTTTGGGTCCCGCTAGCATTCGCCGTACCAACGCTTCCGCTTGACGCACTGAGAGCCTCTTTGACGCGATATGCCGAGCCGCCACGTCTTGATCGCCCTGTTCGAGCGGCAGCAATGCTCGCGCATGCCCCATCTCGATTGCCCCATCTTCTAGTAATTGGGCCGCCCGAGGGCCTAAGTTTTGAAGCCGAAGTAAATTTGTAACCGCCGTACGCGATTTCCCTACTGCGTCGGCAACCTCTTGCTGGGTTAAACCAAATTCGTCACGCAATCGACCCAGTGCCCTGGCTTCCTCTAATGGATTTAAGTCTTCCCGCTGAAGATTTTCGATTAGCGCGAGTGCTAGCGCTTGTTGGTCGGTAACCTCGCGGACGACGGCGGGAATTTCCAATAGTCCAGCCTTGACCGAAGCGCGCCACCGTCGTTCCCCCGCAATAATTTCGTAACCCCCCGCGGGTCGTCGTCGCAAGACGATCGGTTGCATCACTCCTTGCGCCTTAATCGACTGTGAAAGCTCCTCGATGCTCGCTTCGTCGATGTGTTTGCGTGGTTGAAATTGGCCCCGATGGATTTGATCAACACCGACGTGACTGAGCGTTTCTTTGGAATCTGATTCGGCCCCAACCTGCATCTGGTCATCGACGCTGGCGTTAAGCAAAGCATCTAGTCCGCGACCCAAACCACGCTTCTTAGCCACCCTGCAACGTATCCTTCTCAGTCCGTCTTCGAATCACTTCCGCCGCCAGGGCCTGGTATGCCAATGCGCCCCGAGAATATGAGTCATAGAGCATCGCGGGGAGGCCATGGCTTGGGGCCTCCGCCAGCCGGACATTGCGGGGAATCACGGTCCTAAATACCTGTTCGCCAAAATGTTCTATCAATTGTTTCGACACTTCGCCAGTTAGGCTATTTCGAGGATCATACATAGTCCGCAATATACCTTCTATTTCCAACGCGCTGTTGCCGTTNGAGCGAACCCCCTCCACGGTTTCAAGAAGATCTGTTAGGCCTTCGAGGGCGTAGTACTCGCATTGCATTGGAATCAATACGCCGTCGGCCGCAAAGAGAGCGTTAAGGGTCAACAGGGTCAACGTCGGGGGACAGTCAATAATGATGTAATCAAGGCCCGCGTCCACGGCCGCAAGTCGATTCGCTAGCCGGTGGCTGCGGTCATCTGCCTGAAGCAAGGCCAGCTCAGCAGCGGTTAGGTCAGTGTTTGCGGGGATTAGACGAAACCCTGCAGATGATTGCCGCCAAGTATCTTCAAGACTCGCCTCACCTAGCAACCAGTGATAATTGCTGTGCTCGAGTTGGTGTTTGTCGACACCGCAACCCATGGTGGCATTTCCTTGGGGATCCATGTCCACTAGCAACGTCCGTGCGCCCGTTTTTTGGAGAGATGCCGATAAGTTGACGCTTGTCGTGGTTTTTCCAACCCCTCCCTTTTGATTGGCGACCGCGATGGTTCGCGTCATGCTGGGTTCTTCGGTTCGAACGCGGAAATCCAGCCTACGATTCCCGGCCGCGTTTCGCAAAGCTCACTGTCGTCAAGCGGGTTCGATATGGGTTTCGACGTCTGCAACAGGAAGCGCCCCCCTCTGTTGAGGAATGGCCGCGCCAACGACCAAGCATTGATCGGATTTGTGACCGCCCTGGCCGTTACGGTACCAAACAAATTCTCTGGCTCATAACTCCGTATGTCTTGAGCAACCACCTCTACGCGAGCAATTCCAAGCTCGTAAACCACCTGTTGGAGGAATCGCGCTTTCTTTTGGCTCCGTTCGACCAATACAACGTCCATTTCCGGGCACCCCAGCGCTAGAACCATCCCGGGAAATCCGCCGCCCGAACCAATGTCGAGCAACCGCGGCCGGCCATCAAGCATGGAGAGAAACGACATGCTGTCCAAAAGGTGCCTCTCCTCCAACCGACCGACGTCGCGTCTCGACACCAGGCCGCACGCCTCATTCCAACGCCGAACCAAAGACAAATAGTCGTCGAGAACATCGCACTGGGCATGGCTTAAGCCCAGGGAAAGCAGCTTCTCTTGGGTTCGGGCGCGCAAGAGTTACCTAGCGTTCGTTCGTTGCCCCCGCTTGGCATGAACCGCTAGCAGCGATATTGCCGCTGGGGTCATTCCTGGAATACGGGAGGCATTGGCTAAGTTTGTCGGTTTCGCGTGTGAAAGTTTTTGTTTTAGCTCATTCGATAAACCTTCGACCACGCCGTAGTCAAAGGTATTAGGCAGCGCNAACTGCTCCTGCTTCTTNGCCCGCTCGATCGATTCATCTTGGCGCCGAATATAGCCATCGTATTTTGCTTCAATTTCCACCTGTTGAAGTAACTCAATCGGGGCGTCGAGCCCTAACGGGCCGCTTAATACACGGGCTGTGATCCCGGGCCGTCGTAACATACTCAACAGCGTCGNGTCCTTTCGAATCTCATCTCCCGTCGCCTGCTTAATGCACCCGGCATAATCAGACCCCACACTAACCATNGTCGCNTTNAGGGTCGACGTAAGTCGGCTTAACTCATCGCGCTTANGTTCAAATCGACTCCACCGATTGTCGTCAATGATTCCAAGCTCGCGGCCCATGGGCGTGAGTCTCTGGTCCGCGTTATCCTGGCGAAGGCGCAGCCGATATTCCGCNCGACTNGTAAACATCCGATAAGGTTCGTTGGTCCCCAAAGTCACGAGATCATCGATCAACACACCAATGTACGCGTCATGTCTTGCAAGCGTCCACAACGAAAGCCCAGCCACCTTTCGTGCTGCATTCACTCCAGCGACAAGGCCCTGGGCCGCCGCCTCCTCATACCCCGTGGTGCCATTAATTTGCCCCGCGAAAAAAAGGCCCTCAACACTTCCTGTCTCAAGCGAGTGGTNGAGGTCGCGGGGGTCAAAAAAATCATACTCGACCGCGTATCCCGGTCGCGTGATATGGGCTTCCTCAAACCCCTCAATCGTGTGAAGTGCGGCGATCTGTACNTCGAAGGGCAGGCTCGTTGAAATNCCGTTNGGGTACAACTCATTCGTATTGAGGCCTTCCGGTTCCACAAAAATTTGATGCTGGTCACGCTCCGCAAATCGGACCACCTTGTCTTCGATCGACGGGCAGTAACGGGGCCCGACCCCCTCAATGGCCCCGGAATACATGGGTGAGCGATCGAGCCCCGCCCGAATAATTTCATGTGTCTTCGAATTGGTGTGCGTGATATGGCAACACGTTTGACGGGGATGGTCGTCTGGTGTGGATAAAAACGACATGGCGGGACGCGGCTCGTCGCCTTTTTGTANTTCCATTCGCTCAAAATCCACGCTCCCGCCATCAACCCTCGGCGGCGTTCCTGTTTTAAGGCGATCGACTCGAAACGGTAACGCTCGGAGTTTCTCGGCTAGCGGGCCCGACGCCGCGTCCCCAGCGCGACCCCCAGGTTGACTTTCCTGGCCGACGAACAAGCGCCCGCCCAAAAACGTGCCGGTGGTGAGCACCACCGCCGCTGCGCTAAACGCCAGACCCATCTGGGTCACCACCCCGGCAATGACGCCATCGTTGATGACAAGGTCCACGACCGTTTGTTGAAAGACGCGTAAATTAGGTGCCGCTTCCACCATGCGCCGAATGGCATTGCGGTAGAGGACGCGGTCAGTTTGCGCCCGGGTCGCTCTAACCGCGGGCCCCTTGCGNCCATTTAATACCCTAAATTGGATGCCGGCTTGATCCGTAGCAAGCGCCATCGCACCACCCAGCGCATCGATTTCTTTCACCAGATGACTCTTACCAATGCCNCCAATCGCAGGATTGCACGACATTTGCCCAAGCGTCTCGATGCTTTGCGTTAGTAGCAAGGTCGACGCACCACTGCGCGCGGACGCGAGGGCCGCCTCCGTCCCTGCATGACCGCCGCCAATAACTATGACGTCATATGTGTGAGGGTGTTGCATTAGGATCTACCAACCGGGCNCGTATCGTAGCCGATTTTCCTACCATTGCGGAGCAATCTCGTGGGCACGTTATTTGCCAATACAAAACGCCGCGAAAATTTCGCCGAGCAGCTCATCAGTCGACGTGACGCCAACAATTTCGCCCAATGCGTGCTGTGTGGCTCGCAATGCCTCGGCGGCCAACTCGGCTCGCCCCGCCCTAATTTCGGCNAGGGCTTCATAATTCGATGCGCGCGCAGCTTCCAAGGCAACGAGGTGGCGTCGTCGTCCTAGAAAGGCGCCCTCGCCCCCCTCAAACCCGACAAGGCCCTTGATTGCGCTCTTGAGCTCGTCAAGCCCGCGNCCGGTCAACGCNGACAGACGGACGTCACGATCGTCGATGCACCCCGCCACCCTGCCGGTAAGATCGCATTTGTTTCGAACGAGCAGCATGGGCGCATCCAGCGCTGGCGGGACGGGGTCCGCTTCGCCATCATCCACAACCCACATCACCGCATCGGCCGTATCAAGAGCGGCTCGGGCTCGGGCCACCCCNTCTTGTTCAACAATATCCCCGCTCTCACGGATGCCTGCGGTATCGCGNACTCGGATCGGCAAACCATCGATCACGAGGTCCGCATCCAGCAGATCCCGCGTTGTCCCCGGAACCGCGGTCACGATCGCGCGTTCGTCCCCAACCAGCGCGTTTAATATGCTCGACTTCCCCACGTTGGGTTCTCCNCCGATGACCAAGTCGAGGCCTTCGTGCAAGGGCGCACCCTGCGCCGATCTTTCTAAAACGTTCGTTAGTGCCCGACTAATATCTTCAGCAGCCGTCGCGACATCGCGATCCGCCAAGAAATCAATTTCGTCTTCTGGAAAGTCGATGGCTCCTTCAACATACACCCGCAACTTCAGAACTTTTTGATCAACGGACATGACCGCGTTCGAAAACTCACCCATAAGAGACCGNGCGGCGGATCGCGCCGCTTGTTGACTTGCACTGTTGATCAGGTCGATGACCGATTCGGCCTGTGCCAGATCCAGTCGATCATTCAAAAATGCGCGCTCGGTAAATTCTCCCGGCCTGGCGAGGCGTACACCCATGCTTAACGCAAGGTTCAAAAGAAGCTCTAGGACAATGGGCGCCCCGTGGCCCTGCAGTTCAAGGACATCCTCGCCCGTATAGGAGCGTGGGGCCGCGTAAAAAATTGCTATGCCTTCGTCAATCGAATCGCCATTAGCATCTCGAAACACCGCATGGGTCGCGATTCGTGCTGGGGGGCATTGGCCCAANATCCTCTCGGCAACGGCCGGAGCACCAGAGCCGGATACCCGTACGATCCCAATACCACCACGACCAGGCGGNGTAGCGATCGCACCAATGGTCTCGGTCAAGTTGTTCCCGAGGAGCCAAAGGAGCCCCTCGCGGTACCGTATTTCCTGGTGGCGTAAAACTGCTGTGCAAACGAAAAGAGATTGTTCACGACCCAATAAAGGACAAGGCCCGCCGGGAAAAAGGCCATGATCACACAGAAGAANAGCGGCATGATTCTCATCATTTGTTGTTGCATCGGATCCGGCATGGGCGGGTTCATCATTTGCATCCCGTATTGGGACGCGCCCATTAGAATCGGTAACACAAACAGCGGGTCCATCGCCGAAAGATCGTTGATCCACCCGATAAATGGTGCATGCCGTAGTTCGACGCTTTCATAGAGCACCCAGTAGAGAGCAAAGAAAACGGGCATTTGCATGAGCATTGGCAAACAACCCCCAAGGGGGTTTGCGCCCTCTTTCTTATACAGGCCCATCATTTCCTGCGAGAGTTTTTGCTTGTCGTCGGCGTAACGTTCCTGCAATCGTTTGAGCTGTGGCGCGACCTTTCGCATCTTCGCCATAGACTTGTAGCTCCTGGCCATCAGCGGAAACAGCGCGATCTTGACGACAATCGTCAGCAGAATGATCGCGAGACCCCAATTTCCCACCAGCCCNAAGATCCAATCAACAAAAAGAAAGAGCGGCTCGGATAAAAACCAAAGCCACCCATAGTCAAGTGTCCTATCAAGGTGTGTCGCAATTGCACCCAACTTTCTCTGGTTTTTTGGCCCCGCATAGAGCTGTGCCTCATACGNGCCAAACGCGTTAGGCGCTATTCCGATTTCGGGGCCGACGAACCCCGCGCGATACATTCCTGAACCCATGGGCTCCGCGAAATAGCGATTCTGCTTATCTGTCTGGGACACCCAGGCGGCAAGAAAATAGCGCTGAATGATTGCTATCCAACCACCTTCTTTGTTTTCTCGCAGTCGCTCGTCGTCGAGGTCTTCAAAGTCCTGCTTCTCGTAATTCGTTTCGTCCGTCGTTAACGCCACGCCAAGAAACGACCTCGGCCCCCAATTGCTAGCCGTTTGCGTATTGGCTCTTTTCCCATCCCTCTTCAGTTGAACCCACAACGCGGAAACAAACTCGTCGTTGCTGCGATTGTCAATTTCATAGACGACGTCAATGAGGTATTCGTCGGGGCGGAATCGGTAAATCTTGCGGATCGAGACTCCGCCCTGGTCATGGTGCAGTACAACTTCAATCGGCCTCTGCCCTTCTCGTAAAACGTACGAATATCGATCCGNCCGAAACTTCGGCCGTCCCTCGTTTCGGCCGTCAGGACCATCGCGCCCCAGCAAGCCGCTCTGCGCCACATAGGTACTGTCCTCGCTCCGATCCAGGAGTTTTAGCGGGACATCGGGTTGCTCGAGGCTTACAGCAAATTTTGGAAGCTGCAGCCCCGCGATATCCCCACCCACCGGATCGATCCACACGTGTTGAAGNGGTGTTACGACGTGAATGAGTCGCTCCGGAATCGAAGTTGTGGCCGTCGTAGTGACGGACCGATCACTCCTCACTAAGCTGGAATCCGGAATGTCCGTATCACCTTCGTCCTTGGATGGCATCTCTGGCACCACAAATCTTTCCGTGTCCGGCAGCGGNGCTCGCTGTTCACTCACCGGCACAACCTGGGGATGATCAGCGGACCAAGCCCGTATCAATAGGTATCCAACGACCGCCAATCCTGCCAGCAGCACCCAGCGTATGATTTCAGAAGGGTTCAACGAATGACTTCCGGCTGATCAATCGTCACTTTGGTCGAGCGTTCAAGACCACGAGGGACCGGATCAAACCCCCCTCGATTAAGCGGGTGGCATTTACTCAAACGTTTTAATGTCAGCCACAAGCCACGAACAGCCCCGTGTTCCTGGATGGCCGTCAACGCGTATTGGGAGCACGTCGGTTCGAAGCGGCAATGCGGGGCCATCATTGGGCTGATCCCCAGCCGATAGAACTGAATAGCTCCGAGGGCCAATTGCTTTGGCCAGTGTCTCAGACGACGATCACCCCTCACCGTTAAGGTCCTTCCATAATAACGACAGGGCATTGGCCCACTCGGTGGAATCGTTCATACCGTCTTTTCCCGGCATTGCCTGGATAATAATGTCCATCGATGGCAATCGATGCTGTTCATTGCGAAACGACTCTCGGATCGCTCGCTTTAGCCGATTGCGATCAACCGCACGACGAAGTGCTCGCTTACCCACTACGATACCAAGTCTTGGCGTTGTCTTGGCGTTCGGGATTGCAATCAACCGCAAGGGTGGATGGGCCCGACGTACACTGGCTTGTCTAAAAACCCGATCGAAATGACGCTTTTCCGTCAGCCGTAGCGAGTTGCCATACCCGAACCGCACCGGTTTGGATCTATACGGCCAGCCTTTTGCGCCCTTTTGCACGGCGAGAGTTTATTACTTTGCGACCGGCCTTGGTTGACATCCGATGTCGAAAACCGTGAGTTCTTTTACGTTTAATTACGCTTGGTTGATACGTTCGTTTCATGGGNCGCAATCTGATAACACAGAACGGCGCGATTCTANTGAGCNTGAGCAGAAAGTGCCAANTAATAAGATATATATATAAAACTTGTTGTTGTTGTTAGTNCCCNTGGGAACTGTGCATAACGGATCGTAACNNAGGCGGAATCAACCGATACNNNACNCCTNAAGNTGTGGATAACCATTGGCGTTNGCGTGAGTAGNNAGGGGATGAAAAGGACGCTCAAACTTATCCACANCTTATTCGCNAGTCTTTGCACAAGTTACTCACATCGATGACAAGATNTGGGCAAAGGGGNNCGCATGGGAACCCGCCCACCCTGTTGATATTTCGAATAAAAATCAAAAAGGGGTGTNTTTCGGTGCGACATCAATAGCTATGAACTTGAGATAGTCATTAGAATGAGACAGGCGGCCACGTCGAAGAATTAATAATTTGATCGTCAGGAGGGGGACGAAAGCAAAGTGGGTCTATTGGTTTGGGAGAAGTGTTTAGAACGTTTGCAGGACGAATTTTCCTCACAGCAGTTCAATACCTGGATACGACCACTGCAAGTCCGCATGGACGAGTCGTGTATACGGTTGCTTGCACCAAACCCCTACGTTCGCGATCAGGTAGAAACAAACTTCCTAGACCGAATTCAAGAGCTTGTTAATGATCTAGGAGATCCAGCTAGCCCGCTGAGCGTGGATCTTGGCATTGGGAGCCGGGATCGCTTGGCGGGTATTCCGGCACGGGGAGAGGCGCGAAATAACCGCACATCGGGTGGCCTCATTGGGACGTTTCGTTTCGAATCGTTTGTCGAAGGGAAATCGAATGAGTTGGCGCGAGCGGCCGCCTTCCAAGTGTCAGAGAACGCGGGCCAGTCTTATAACCCACTGCTACTTTACGGCGGTGTTGGGCTAGGCAAGACCCATCTGATGCATTCGGTAGGCAACGAAATCCTGATGAAAACGCCACAATCTAACGTCGTGTACCTGCACTCTCAGAGGTTCGTTCAGGACATGGTGAAAGCATTGCAGACAGGGACGATGCAAGATTTTATGCACCACTATCGATCCGTCGATGCACTCCTGATTGACGACATACAATTTTTTGCTAACAAGATGCGATCGCAGGAGGAGTTCTTTCACGTATTCAATGCATTATACGAGCGAGGGAACCAAATGGTTTTCACGTGTGATCGGTACCCAAGTGAAATCCAAGGGCTCGAAGAGCGCCTGAAGTCAAGGTTCGTTCATGGTCTTACGGTCGAAGTCGAGCCCCCGGATCTAGAGACTCGCGTAGCCATCCTGCTGAAAAAGGCAGAGGCGGAAGGAATCACCCTGGAATCCGATGTTGCGTTTTATATGGCGGAACGCGTACGAAGCAATGTGCGTGAGCTCGAGGGCGCATTACGACGAGTTTTGGCGAGCGCTCGCTTCAGCGGCCACCTAATAACAGTTGAACATGTCCGTAGGACGCTACGAGACCTTATCGCGATACAAGATCGACAAGTGAGTGTGGACAACATTCAGCGGACGGTGGCCGAGTACTACAACATTAAACACGCGGACATGTTAAGTAAGCGTCGCAATCGCACGGTCGCTAGGCCCCGACAAATGGCGATGAGTTTGGCTAAAGAGCTGACACAGCACTCGTTACCCGAACTAGGAGATTTTTTTGGTGGCCGAGATCACACGACGGTTATTCATGCGTGTCGAAAGATTGAGGAGTTGAAAGAAACGAACGCCGATCTCGCGGAGGACTATAGAAACTTATCTAGGTTACTGAACAGGTAAGGGTCGACGTTGCCATGAAATTCACCACCAATCGAGAAAGTTTGCTACGCCCCCTGCAACTTGTAACCGGGGTCGTTGAGCGCCGTCAAACGCTCCCCGTGCTTTCGAACCTGCTGGTTAAAGCCGCTGATGGTGCTGTTTCCATTACCGGGACCGACCTCGAGGTGCAGTTGGTTGCATCGATCGAAGGTGTCGATGTCGAGCAGGAGGGATCGGCGACGATACCTGCGAGAAAACTTGCGGATATTTGGAGATCGTTGGTTGAAGGGGCCGAAGTTTCGGTGGCGGTCGAAAAAACACGAACGATCGTTCGGTCGGGTCGAAGTCGCTTCGCGTTGGCAACGCTCCCGGTTGAAGAATTCCCCGAGCTAGCAAGTCACGATGGAGAGGTAAACGTCGTGATGCCGCTATCTGACATACAACGCCTTTTAGATAAAACAAGTTTTGCGATGGCCCAGCAGGACGTTCGCTATTTTCTCAATGGCATGTTGTTAGAAATTACCAGTGCGCATGTCAGGGCGGTTGCGACGGACGGGCATCGTATGGCCATGTGTACGGTTGGACAAAAGATCGACGGTGTTGATCGTATTCAGGCGATTGTGCCAAGGAAGGGAGTTCTTGAGCTGGGGCGATTGCTAAACGACTCCAGCGCTGATGTCGAACTATCGCTTGGCAGCAATCACCTCACTGCAAAGCAGGAGGGGTACACGTTGACGACCAAGCTGGTGGACGGAAAATTTCCTGATTACGAGACCGTAATACCTCGTGACCCCGCGCAAACGCTGGTCGGCGATCGCGAGACGCTACGGCACGCGTTCCAGCGGGCGGCGATTTTATCGAATGAAAAATATCGTTGCGTGCGGCTGTCCCTCGAAGGGGATCAAATGAAGATCGAAGCCAACAACCCAGAGCAAGAAGAAGCAGAAGAGATTGTTGCCGTTGAATATGGTGGCGATTTGCTAGAGATAGGGTTCAATGTGGCTTATCTGCAGGACGTCTTAAGCGTGCTGGAAACGGAGTCGGTGCGATTGTCGGTAGCCGACGCAAATAGCAGCGCGCTTATTGAGGCGCCCGGAGTCGACGATTCTCTTTATGTCGTTATGCCTATGCGGCTATAGCGCTTCAAGATGATCCTCGAGCGCTTCGAGGCAGAAAACGTACGAAATATAGCGGCCGCGAGAGTCGACCTATGCGCTGGCCTAAACGTTTTGTCGGGGTCGAATGGAGCTGGCAAGACCGCGTTACTAGAAGCCGTTCATTTAATGATCCGGGGGCGCTCGTTTCGGACCCGCTCCATTGAATCGATGATAAGACACGGTAGTGAAGCGCTGACCGTTCGGGCCTCAATCCGAAGTTTGTCACGCGGTGAGACCAAGGTGGGTCTCGTTAAAGATCGAAAAAAAAACGCCCAATTGCATCGAAATGGGGTGGCTGTGACGAATGCATCGGAGGTGGCGGCACTTTTACCAGTGCAGGTGCTGCTACCAGACCTTGCCGACCTTGTTTTTGGGTCGCCTGCGACCCGGCGGCAATGGCTTGATTGGGGGGCGTTTCACGTGAAACATGAATACCTTGGGATGCTGCGGGACTATTTGCGCGCGATTCGGCAACGCAACACCGCACTTAAGGCTGGCGATCGGGAGGCCGTTGAATTATGGGGCGAGCAAGCGGGGGAGCTAGGGGAGCGGGTGGCGGACGCGCGACAGCAATACGCTGACAGGATCAACAAGCACTTCACCGATACGTTGTCGACGCTTAGCCCGGGGTTGAACGTATCGTTGCGTCACGAGCCAGGGTGGCGCGGCGAATCTTTGGTGAATGAAATGAGACTTCACGCGCCACGGGATGTAAAATTAGGGTCTACGCAGGCGGGTCCCCATAGGGGGGATGTCCGGATAGAGATCGTTCCAACGTCCAAACATACAATGTCGCAACCAGCAGCGCAGGTGCTTTCCCGAGGACAAGGGAAAGTGGTGGCCAGCGCGATGCAATTGGTCCAGGCACAACACCTATCGTCAACGATGGAGACGTCGTCGTTATTTCTCATCGACGATGCTGGGGCTGAATTGGATGGAGAACATAGAGATCGCTTTTTTGGGATGTTGAGAGACCACGATTATCAGATTTTAGCAACCACCACCGACTCAGATTGGCTTTCGGCGGGGTATCACGGCGTTAATAGGGCGTTGTTTCACGTGGAACACGGACACATCGAACCTGTTGATCAAAATTAGAGGTAATAGGTAAATATGGCAGAAGATACGTACGATTCCGAAAGTATCAAGGTCCTGAAGGGGCTGGACGCCGTTAGGAAGCGACCCGGTATGTATATTGGTGACACGGAAGATGGCACCGGATTACATCATATGGTTCAGGANCTCGTCGACAATGCNATCGATGAGGCCTTGGCGGGGTATTGCGACGCGGTCGACGTAACGATTCATGTGGGAAACGCAGTCTCGGTCAAGGACAACGGCCGTGGGATCCCGGTCGACATCCATGCTGAGGAAGGCGTTTCTGCGGCAGAAGTAATCATGACGACCCTCCATGCCGGAGGTAAATTTGACGATAACAGCTACAAAGTGTCCGGTGGCTTGCACGGGGTTGGGGTGTCGGTCGTTAATGCGCTTTCTGATGTCTTTCGCCTGACGATTCGACGCGAGGGGAAGGTGTTTGAGCAGGTATACCGCCACGGAGTCCCGGAGGCGCCTGTTGCAGCAGTGGGTGAATCAGAGGAAACGGGAACGGATTGCTACTTCGAGCCGTCGCCGGACACCTTTACCAACATCGATTTCAATTACGATGTGCTATCCAGGCGCCTGCGAGAGCTCGCTTTTTTAAATTCGGGCGTGCTAATCAGGGTTAGTGATGAGCGCAGCGGCAGGAGCGATGAATTCAGGTACGAGGGCGGTCTGCGCGCCTTTGTCGAGTTCCTGAACCTTAACAAAGAGCCATTGAACGACGTCTTTCACTGTGTCTCGACCCGAGATGACGATGTGACGGTTGAGGTCGCTATGCAATGGAATGACGGATACCAAGAACAAGTGTACGCGTACACAAACAATATCCCGCAGGGTGATGGTGGAACACATCTGGCGGGGTTTCGCGCGGCGCTAACCCGAACGTTAAACACGTATATTGAGCGCGAAGGACTATCAAAAAAGGCGGATGTTCAAACAACGGGGGACGATGCGCGCGAGGGTTTAACGGCTGTCGTTTCAGTCAAACTCCCCGACCCGAAATTTTCGTCACAAACCAAGGATAAGCTGGTCTCCAGTGAGGTGAAAACGGCCGTTGAGCAAGAGCTTGGTAAATTCTTTGGGGCGTATCTCAACGAACACCCTCAAGACGCCAAAACGTTGGTGTCTAAGATGATCGATGCCGCTAGGGCTCGCGAGGCCGCGAGGAAGGCGAGGGAATTGACGCGGAGGAAGGGGGCCCTGGATATCGCTGGCTTGCCCGGGAAACTTGCGGATTGTCATGAAAAAGACCCGTCATTATCGGAAATTTTCCTCGTGGAGGGGGATTCTGCAGGGGGCTCGGCAAAAAGTGGTCGAGATCGCCAGACACAAGCGATTTTGCCGCTACGAGGCAAGATTCTTAATGTGGAAAAGGCACGCTGGGACAAAATGCTTTCTCACGCTGAAATTGGTGCTTTGGTTACTGCATTAGGCTGCGGAATTGGGCGAGGGGAGTTCGATATCGCTAAATTACGTTATCACCGAGTGATCATCATGACGGACGCTGATATCGATGGGTCCCATATTCGAACGCTATTGCTGACCTTTTTCTTTCGTCAAATGCGGGAACTGATAGAGCATGGCCACGTTTTGATTGCCCAGCCCCCGTTATTTAAGGTAAAGAAAGGCAGACAAGAACGATATATCAAAGACGAAGACGAGCTGGATGCACATTTCCTGAGTGTTGCGATGGATGGAACGGCGCTACATACCAAAGCCGATTCGGCTGCCGTCGAGGCAGAAAAACTGGAGTCAGTGGCCGGACATTACTTAGAACTCCTAAATCGTCTACGAGATATCAGCAGGTTGTATCCGTTGTTGGCCACGGAAGCGCTTACAAGCGTGGCGACGGTCGATAGTGTCATGCTCCGCGATGAGGCTGCGATGGAGCTTTGGTGCGAGACGTTAAGTGCCGCAATGACAGCGGACGACATAGAAGTTGACGTGACGACTGTCTACGACGATGTTCGTGGATCATACAATGTTGAAGTTAGGCAGACCCAACATACGGTAGAACGCATCACGGTGCTCGACGCCGCCTTTTTTAATTCACCCGATTATGCGCGCATTCGAACGGTGGCTGCGGAGCTCGAAGGGTTGGTTGAAGAGGGGGCATATGTCGTACGGGGCGAACGGACCAAAGAGATAAAGAGCTTCGGCGAGGGCCTAGATTGGATTCTTTCCGAAGCAAGGCGGGGCACCGATATACAGCGTTATAAAGGCCTTGGAGAAATGAATCCAGATCAACTCGCGGATACAACGATGGATCCAGCAACGCGGAGCATGCTCCGGGTAACGGTTCAGGACGCAATCGCTGCGGATCATATTTTCACGACGTTGATGGGCACTCAGGTCGAACCACGTCGTGAATTTATTGAGACGAATGCGCTTTCCGTTGCCAATTTGGATGTCTAGGCGTCGATCTCTTTCATTGTCCGATCGAGCCATTCCTCTGCTAACCTATTGATTTCAGTCGCATTTTTATCAACGCTGGAAATCGGCGTGCTGATCCGTACTTGAATTGTGCCACCGTGCTTTTTAAATGAATGTGCGGGCCAGCAACGTCCTGCGTTATGGGCGACTACGAATACGGGTTTCCCACTTGCGGACGCTAGGGCAGCGCCGCCACGCTGCATGGGAGCCCTATTTCCACTATCTAGTCGGGTGCCCTCAGGGAATAGGGTCACCCAGATGCCATCGTCGAGACGGCGGCTGCCTTGATCTATGAGCTGCCGTAACGCGCCCAGGCGTCGGGTTCGATCAATGGCGATGGGGCGTAGCAGTGCAAATGCCCATCCAAAAAAGGGAATCCAGAGTAACTCCTTTTTTATAAGTGTCGTCTGAGGGCTAACCACGGTTTGAATGAAGAGAGCTTCCCAAGTGCTTTGATGCGTCACGAGCAATACGCCGGGCCCATGACGTAAATGCTGTTCGCCGTCGACGACGCAGTTGATTTTGCAGGTGACGCGCAGCCACCAAAGCGAGAATTTTGTCCAATGGCCGATAATGAAACGAAAGCGCTGCTCGAATGGGAGCGCCCAACCGATCAACACTGACAACGTTCCCCATACGACGGTTAACGGGATATAACCGCAATAGAATAGAAAAGAACGTAACGAAATCACGACGTCGGTGCTATCAAAGGCTAGATGACCAAGGCGCGTTTTGCGCATGTACAAATTTGATAGTGATCTTCTTTTCTATGCGTTGGGAACTTGTGCAATCTAAGGGATGGTTCGGTTTCGGTCAAAATACGGCCAAGGTANATGATTGGGGGATGGACGTTGGAGTCACGATTGCGATGTGGTTGGGCTAATTCGGGAGTTCTCTGTGCCCACTACCACGATACCGAGTGGGGAGTTCCGACGAGGGAACCCAAAGCGCTTTTCGAACGACTGACCCTAGAAAGTATGCAGGCCGGGTTGAGCTGGTTGACGGTCTTGAATAAGCGCGAAACCATGCGGCACGCGTTTTTTGATTTTGACCCGAAGTCACTAGCTGAGGTGGTCGACGTAGAGGGATCCGGGTGGCTGGAGGATCGTGGGTTAATCCGTCACCGGGGCAAACTTAACGCGATGGTTATAAATGCGCGATTGTTTAACGAGATCATGGAGCCCGCGCAATTTTTGTGGTCTTTTGTTGAACACACGTCAATACAAAATAATTGGCGAAAAGGACCGGAAGTGCCCGTAACGACGGAGCATTCGATTGAAATGGCGAAAGCACTCAAGAAAATAGGGTTTAAGTTCCTTGGCCCTACGACTTGTTATGCCTTTATGCAAAGCGCAGGCATGGTGAACGATCATCTTGTTTCTTGTTTCCGCCACGCAGAAGTTAACTTCGCCAGTAATCCGGGGTCAGTAGGACGAGAAGGGTGAATATTTCCAGTCGGCCGAGGAGCATTGCGATGATGAGAAGCCACTTGCTTGACGTAGACAGCGCCTGATAGCCAAGCGCTACGTCACCCAGCCCAGGGCCCAAATTGTTTAGGCATGCGCCAATTGCCGAAAAGGCGCTTACAAAATCCAAGTCAGATATCGCAAGTAGTGCACACAACAATCCCACAAAAAACAGTAAATAGACGGCGAAAAAGCCCCAGACTGCGTCAACGACACGATCGGGCACTAACTGATGCCCCATTTTGATGTGAAAAATGCCATTGGGATGTACCAATCGACGCATCTCTCGGAGGCCTTGTCTGAATATCAAGAGAACACGGTATATTTTTATGCCGCCCGCCGTGGACCCGGCGCATCCTCCGGCAAAAGCCGCGAATAACAGAAGAAATGGAATAACGGATGGCCAAGTACTGAAATTCGCGGTCGTGAACCCAGTCGTCGTTGCGATCGAAACCGCTTGGAATAATGCGTCTCGCATTGGTCTTGCGGAAGCCTCAGGATGCGCGGCAAGTATCCACGCGGCGACGAGCGACAGCACGACCAGGATTCCAAGAAACAGTCGAACCTCGATATCGCGAATGTAAGGCGTCAAACGCCGTTGCTGGAGCACACCGAAGTGCAGTGTAAAGTTAACGCCGGCGAGCACCATGAAAACGACGGCAACGGCTTCTATAGCGGGGTTATCAAAAAAGCCTAGGCTAGCGTCGTGAGTCGAGAAACCACCGATTGCAACGGTTGAGAAGGCGTGACAAATGGCGTCGAAGATGTCCATGCCGGCGATACCGTACGAGGCCGCGCACGCCACCGTGATGCCGAGATATATGTACCAAAGCGACTTGGCTGTTTCTGTGATGCGAGGTTTCAGTTTGGCATCTTTAACGGGCCCAGGGGCTTCCGCCCGATAGAGCTGCATACCGCCGATACCGAGCATGGGCAGGATTGCTACCGCGAGCACGATGATCCCCATCCCGCCGAGCCACTGAAGTTGTGCTCGATAGAAGAGAATCGAACGCGGCAACATATCGAGCCCGGTCAAGACCGTTGCACCAGTAGTTGTTATTCCAGAAAACGACTCGAAGGCCGCGTCGGTGAAATTCTCGGTAATGCCAGACCCAAGTAGTGGCGAAAGAGGAAGCGCGCCAAATAGGCCAAGGCCGAGGTAAAACAACACCGTTACCAAAAAGCCCTCTCGGCTGCGTAGTTCGACGCCATCACGTTTTAATCGCCATAGCACGAAACCAATACCTAAAGTGATAGCAAATGCGATGGTGAACGTGTTCAACGTGTTTTCGGCGTACACCACCGCAACGAGAATCGGCATCAGCAACGTCAAACTGAAGAGCATGAGCAATGTGCCTGTAACACCGAGAATGACGTTTAGATGCATATCAAAAAAAGTTGAAATTGACTTGGAAGAGGCGTTCCACAGCGCCTATCCGCGTTTTGTCGGTAAGAAACAATATGACGTGGTCGTCGGATTCTATTTGTAGCTCATCATGGGCGATCATGACTTTACCGTTACGGACCAGCGCCCCTATGGTTGCACCTTCCGGGAGGCCCAGGTCGACTAACCTACGCCCCACTACCTTGCTGCTTCGATCGTCACCATGTACGACGGCTTCCATCGCTTCTGCCGCGCCACGCCGCAGGCTGTGAACCCGCGCCACGTCGGCACGACGAACGTGGGTGAGGATCGTACTCGTGGTGGCCAACTGGGGAGATATTGCGACGTCGATTGAACCTTCATGCATCAGATCTACATACGCNGGTTTGCCGATAAGTGTCATTACCTGGCGGACGCCGAGCTGTTTTGCCAGCATCGACGACATGATGTTGACNTCGTCATCATTGGTAACCGCGCAGAAGGCNTCGGTACGCTCGATGTTTTCCTGGATCAGAAGGTCTCGATCGGTCGCATCGCCTAGGATCACTACGCTTGAGTCAAGTCGTTGCGCCGCGGCATCGGCGCGGTCCGCNCTAAATTCGAGCACNTTTACCGAAAAAGAGGATTCAATAGAGCGAGCCAGTGATTCACCAATGTTCCCACCTCCGGCGATCATGACGCGTTTAAACGGCTTTTCGACGTGTCGGAACTCNGCCATGACGGCGNTGATATTTTCAGAGGCNGCGACAAAGAACACCTCATCCTCAGCCTCCACGACGGTGTCCCAACGTGGCGTGATTGGCTGGCCTTGCCGAAAAATCGCGGCGACTCGCGTTTCAACATTGGGGATGTGATCCCGCAGGGTAACGATTCGTTGGCCGACAAGCGGCCCATCATGGTAGGCGCGCATCGCCGCGAGTTGTACACGGCCCTCGGCGAAGTCGAGAACCTGCAAAGCGCCAGGGTGCTGCAACAGTTGTTTGATTTGATCGGTAACAACCTGCTCAGGATTGATCAGCACGTCGATAGGCATGTGATCTTGAGTAAAGAAGTCAGAACCGGTCAGATACGCCGATGCGCGTATTCGAGCAATCTTCATCGGCGTTTTGAATAGAGAGTAGCTAACCTGACACGCGACCATGTTGACTTCGTCGCTCCCGGTCACCGCGATAAGCATATCGGCGTCGTCAGCGTTTGCTTGTTGGAGGACATCAGGCCGCGATGCGTGCCCGTACACCGTCCGTATGTCGAGGCGATCCCGCAATTCCCTCAAACGATGTTCGTCAAGATCGACCACNGTAACGTCGAATGANTCGCTGGCGAGGTGTTCCGCAAGAGTGCCCCCGACCTTGCCGGCGCCAAGAATTAAGATTTTCATGATTGGGTCACTACAGCTTGGTNATTCGCGAGTAAAAAAAGCCGTCCGGGCCACCNTCTATGGGAAGACACTGACGACCGAAGAGCGTGGCTCGACCCCAGTCGGCAGCGATAGGTACCGTCGACGCATCGGNGGTCTGATCCAGAAAATGTTGAATCACTGAATCGTTTTCGTCCGGCAGGATCGAACAAGTGCTGTACAACAGAGTACCCCCAGATGCCAACATGTTCCAGAGGTTGCTGAGAAGCTCTCGTTGTTTGCGCTGTAAATCAAACATGTCCTCGTGGGACCGATGTAACTTGATATCCGGTTTTCGTCGGAGCGTGCCGGTACCGGTGCACGGNGCGTCGACAAGAATCGAGTCNAACATTTCACCATCCCACCAGTNNCGTAAAGTTGCATCGCCCTCGCGAAGTNCGAATGGAAGACCAAGGCGACGAGACTCANTTNCCCCGTAGAAGCCNCGCGTTACATCGACGTCGATGGCCGTTAAATGGATGTCTTTGTGCGCTTCGAGGAGTTGCAATGCTTTTATGCCGGGCGACGCACACGCGTCGAGCACGCGCGTTGCAGGTTTTGGCGCTAGAAGGTGTGCGACCCGTTGAGAAGCCTCATCTTGAACCGTAAACCACCCTTTGCTGTATCCGGGTATCGTGTTTGCGGCTTGTGGGGTCACCAGCGTCAAGGCGTTCGATAGTTCGCCGGGAACGGTGGGGATGCCTTGATCGAGAAGAATTTGGGCGAATGACATTGCTGGCTGTCGATTTTGATTTACTCGCAAGGTCATAGGTGCTCGGGTGATGTTNGTTCGAAAAATGTTGTCCGCAGCATCGGGGTAGTGGTGCTGGATCGATCGAATTAACCATGATGGGGCTTCAAACTGTGCCTCGACGCTAGGTTCGAGCAATGCCTGTGGATTTCTNAAAATTGCGTTTACGAGTCCACATGCCCACTGCTTGCCCAAATGCCGGGCTGCTTCAACCGTGAGCGTCACAGCGGCGTGGTCTGCAATCGCTGTGTTTTGTAGTTGGTAGGCGCCCACTAAAATCAGGCAATACAGGTCGAAGTCTTTTTTACGAAGAGGTTTTGTTAGTCGCGAGTCGAGCTGCTCCGACAAGGAAAACCAATGACGAACAACACCGTAGCAAAGCTCGAATATAAGCGCCCGGTCNGGATGATCGCGGTAGAAATCTAGCGCTCCGTCGAGTGACTCGCCGGTGGATACCGCGCTAATGGTGCGCGCGGCNGCNGCGCGCGGATCAGACGACGACATCGTACTGTGTTCCAGTAGAGAACAGGTCGGCGTGGCCGTTAGCGGCAACGTCCGCCGACATCGGATTGCCTTGGCCCCGATTCAGCTGGACGGTGTCTAGTAATAACAGTCCGTCGCTGCACCCGATGGCAAACCCTTGGTCCGTTTTGACTAATTCACCGGGATTGGCCGATCCTGCTACGACCTTTGCTTTTAAGATGCGGATCCGATGTTTCCCTAGTCGGGCGTAGGCGGCACTACGTCCAGATAGTGCGCGAACGATACGTTCGACATTGACCGCGGTGGTCGCCCAGGAAATGAATGAGTCGCCCGGTGATAGTTTATGGGCGTAGGTGGCTTGCCTATGGTCCTGGGGTGAGGGTTCAGGGAGGGTGTCCCAATCTCTAAGTACATCAATGAGGGCGGCGCTTCCCAGTTTGGCTAGTGTCTTAGCAAGCGAAGGGCCTGTTTCGTCGCTCCTTAATTGGTGACGGGTGCGCGCGAATACGGGTCCTGTGTCGAGTGTTTTCTCGATTCGCATGATAGATACCCCGGTTTCGCCATCGCCGGCCATGATCGATCGCTCGATTGGCGCCGCGCCGCGCCATCGGGGTAGCAATGAAGCGTGGACGTTCAGGCTGGCAAATTGGGGCGCACGGAATATTTCCGGGGGAAGAATCATGCCGTAGGCCACAACGACAAGAAGGTCGAGGTCGTCAACCAGATCCTCGCGTCCGATCAGGTCGGTTGGCGTTTCGCAAACAATGCCGAGGGCTTCAGCCACTTGCTGGACCGCACTCGACTGGACCGTCCGCCCTCGCCCGCTAGGCCGTTCAGGTTGGGTAAGAATTCGTACGACTTCGTGGGGAGTATTAATTAATTCGCGAAGTATGATGGCAGCAAATTCAGGGGTGCCGGCGAATCCCAAACGCATCGGCTTAAGCCTGCAGTCGTTTGGCAAGTTTTTTGCGGATGTGACTACGTTTCAGAGCAGACAGGTAATCGACGAACAGTCGGCCTTCGAGATGGTCACACTCATGCTGAATGCACACGGAAAGAAGCCCTTCGGCATCAAATTCTTGAGCGTTGCCAAGTTTGTCGAGTGCGGAAACTCGAATGCGTTCGGCGCGCTCAACTNGCTCGAAGAAACCGGGGACCGAGAGACAACCTTCCTCCCGCTGTTGTAGCCCACCGAGCACCTCAACGGTCGGATTAACGAATGCGTAGGGCTGGTCGCGAGATTCGGAAACGTCGATAACAACGATACGCTTGTGAACATCGACCTGCGTGGCTGACAGGCCGATTCCAGGCGCGGCGTACATCGTTTCCAGCATGTCGTCGATCAGTCTAGTCACACGCGGGGTGACACGCTCAACGGGCGAAGCCTGTTGGCGTAATCGCGGGTCAGGAAACTCAAGAATATTGAGAAGCGCCATTGAGATAGGTTATCGGAATACACCGAAGAGATGCGATGACCGGCGATTTTGCCTGAAAGGACAGCGTGGACATACCGTCACGAATAATCAGCAAAGCCATCCTAAGCAATTGGCATGAGAGAATTTTCGATCGGCCGAGGTTAAATTGGTATGCCTGGCGTGTTTGCCGTCGTCGTTAGAGGCATCATTTGTCGTCAGTCGGCAGGGTCTGTATATTCGGCGCGCTTCGAAGCGTAGGGAGCAGTCATGAGTTGGGTAGCGATTCTAATGGGATCCCAGTCCGATTGGCCGGCGATGGAATCCACGACGGAAGTTCTCAGTGAATTGGGGATTGAGTTTGAAGTTCGGGTGAGCTCGGCTCACCGAACGCCTGACGAAACCGCGCTATATGTTGATGATGCGGAGACACGAGGATGTCAGGTCTTCGTTTGTGGAGCAGGATTAGCCGCACATCTTGCGGGGGCAGTCGCCGCGCACACGACGCGACCTGTGATTGGGGTACCAATGGACGCGGGTCCCCTTTCGGGATTTGATGCATTACTTTCAACGGTACAAATGCCACCAGGAATTCCTGTGGCGACGGTCGCTGTGGGTCGCTCGGGCGCTAAAAATGCGGGCTACTTGGCTGCACAGATTCTAGCGCTAGGGAACGAGATGGTTGCCGAGCGGTTGTTGCAAGATCGATCGCAGAACCGGGACAAAGTCGCAGAGCAAAATCGTTCGGTCCAAGAATCACTGGACAGCGAGTGATTGATGATGAAATCCAACGTGCGACAGCAGTCCTTATGGTCGGCGGAGTAATCGCGCACGCTTGTGAAGGTGTTTGGGGCCTGGCGTGCGATGCGTATTCNCTGGCGGGCGTAAGAAGGATACTGGAGCTGAAACGTCGGTCTTTTGTAGAGGGACTGATTCTGATCGGTGGCCAGTCGGCAGATTTTGCGTTAGAGCTTGCCGGCTTGAGTGCGGAGCAACGGGAAAAGNTGGAAAATAGCTGGCCTGGTCCCGAGACTTGGGTTATGGAGACACATCGTTTTCCAGTATGGATAACGGGTGGACGAGGAACGGTGGCCGTTCGAGTGCCAGGTCACGATCAAGCCCGCGAATTGGCACAGCGGTTTGGCGGGCCGCTGGTCTCAACTTCAGCGAATCGCACGGGTGAAGAGCCGACTNCTCGTCAAGAAGAGGTGGTGAGAGGTTTCGGGGATCTTGTGGATTATGTGTTACCTGGCGCTATCTCCGGACCCGAAGGGCCGAGCCGAATACGGGTTGCTGCGAGTGGCGAGGTAATGCGTTGAGCCTTGANCGATACGCTGTCATCGGTAACCCGGTAACCCATAGCCTTTCGCCGCTGATTCATCGTGCGTTTGCTAAGCAGTCGGGGGAGTTGTTGACGTACTCTGTCATTGAAACGCCGATCGACGCTTTCGAGGCTCGGGTCGCCGAGTTTTTTGATGCGGGCGGGTGCGGCCTTAACGTGACGGTGCCTTTTAAGTCACGGGCGTGCGATTGGGTCGATTGCCTTGACGAATACAGCCGTGAGGCGGGGGCTGTCAATACGATACGAGTCACGAAAGAAGGCTTCGAGGGGTTTAACACGGATGGCATTGGGCTCATGCGCGACCTTGAGCGTCTAGGATGGTCTCCAAGAAATGCCCGCGTGCTTATTTTAGGGGCCGGCGGTGCAGCTCGCGGAATTCTCGGCCCGTTGCTGCGGGCTTCCGTCCGGGCAGTCATGATCGCAAATCGCACCCCGGAAAAGGCGCGCCATTTGGCGGATCAGTTTGAGGATGTGGGATGGGCTGGACTGGATAAGGTTGGAGGTGTGTGGGACATCGTTATCAATGCGACTTCTGCTGGACTTGATGGTGATGGCGCAATCGTGGCCCGAGAAAGGTTACGAAACGCATACTGCTACGACCTTTACTACCGTTCTGATGGAGACACCCCGTTTGTCACTTGGGCACAGAAGGTTGCTTTGGGTGCATCCGATGGCTTGGGAATGTTGGTTGAGCAAGCAGCCGAAGCCTTTCGCATCTGGCGGGGACACAAACCCGATACGGATCTGGTTTTGCAACGGCTTCGACGACACGCTTGAAATTCCAGAATAGTCTTAATCTAGGGAGTGACCTCGAATAGGCGCCGTTCGTCCAGCATGACGTTTAGAGTCGTCGATACAGGCCATAGTTCGTCGTAGCGGAGAAGGAAGAAGTCATGGATGCCGATGGACGACTTCGCGTAGTTGTGTACATCGCCGCAGTGGTTGCGTGTGTGGTTATTGTCTTGGGCGCGTATACGCGTCTCGTCGATGCCGGGCTGGGGTGTCCAGACTGGCCGGGTTGTTACGGAATGCTCGGAGTTCCGGAGTCTATTGAGCAGATTCGTCAGGCGGAAGCGCGATACCCAGAAATTCCTGTGGAACCTCACAAGGCGTGGACCGAAATGGTCCATCGTTATGTTGCGACCGGCCTCGGCGCGCTCTGTTTTTGCATACTTGGGCTAGCCTGGTTTCAAGGCCGACGGCTTTTGATTCCAATCGTGCTAACTGCGGTGGTAATCGTCCAAGGTATATTTGGGGCGTGGACCGTAACCCTTAAGCTTTGGCCACAGGTTGTCACGGCACACTTGTTAGGCGGTTTCGCGACATTATCAGTGCTTTGGTGGTATGCCGCGTCGCTGCGGCCAACGAGCGGCGCAATGGTGGTACCAAGAAAATTGGCGCGAATCGCGCTAGTCGCGGTCCTATTGCAGATTGCGCTTGGCGGGTGGGTCACCTCGAATTACGCGGCGCTGGCATGCCCAGATTTCCCGACCTGTCACCGCAAACTCATACCCCCGATGGACTTTGAACNGGGGTTTGATTTCACACAAACCATTGGGCCCAATTATCTCGGTGGTCAGCTGGACAGTGATGCACGTATCGCGATTCAAGTAACGCANCGCATTGGTGCCGTGGTCGTTCTATTGCTGGTAGGTCTGTTGGTATTTTATCTTCGCGCCCAGCCCTTCGGCTGGGCCCTCGGTAGCATTCTAGGACTCCAGTGGGCTCTCGGCATTTCGAATGTCCTTTTTAATCTTCCGCTTTGGGTGGCCGTATTACACAATGCTGGTGGAGCTGCGCTATTGCTGATGGTACTCACCCTTAATGTTGGGTTCGGCCAGACTCGGGAGCAACTTCTCGTAAAAGGATCCAAGTCCATTGAGTGATGTGTTGATCGATAACGCGCGCCACGTTTGGCGGGATTATCTTGAGATGTGTAAGCCACGCGTCATTTTACTGATGTTGATGTGTGCGACGGTCGGCATGTTTCTATCGGTTCCTGGAATGGTTCCCCCGAAGATTATTTTGTTTGGCCTCGTAGGTATTGCTCTAGTTGCCGCTTCCGCAGCNGCCGTAAACCATATTGCCGATGCNCAAATCGATATGCGGATGGCGAGGACACAAGATCGCCCGATCGCGACCGGGCGTGTGTCTGTGTCGCAAGGAGTTGTGTTTGCAGGAATCATCGGTGCAAGCGGCCTTGCGATCCTCTATTACTTGGTCAACCCCTTGACCGCAGTTCTCAACCTGGTGTCTTGGATTGGCTATGGGTTGATTTATACGCTCTACTTGAAGCGAGCGACGCCGCAGAACATTGTCATCGGAGGCTTGTTCGGCGCCGCACCACCGCTTTTCGGTTGGACGGCCGTCACGAATACGATTGAACCNGGGGCATTGCTATTGGTACTGATCATTTATGCATGGACGCCCCCGCACTTTTGGGCCTTGGCGCTCGATCGGAAAGCGGAATATGAGAATGTAGAGGTTCCGATGCTACCGATCACTCACGGAGAGGCGTATACGCGGTGGCAGATATTGTTTTATACCGTGATCTTGTTGGTGTGCAGCGTTCTCCCGTTCAGTATTGGTATGAGTGGCTGGCCATATTTGTTGGCGGCTCTTGCTCTCGGCGCGGTGTTTGTTTTCTGGGCGGTTGCATTGTTTACGAAACAAAATGAAAGGGTCCCCATCCGTACGTTTCGCTACTCGATTACCTACCTTACGGTACTCTTTCTAGCGCTCCTGGTAGACCACTACCTGCCATGGGCGAGCTGAGTGACGGGCTGTTGATCGCGGTTTCAAGGCATGCGTAACGCGGTCGCGTTAGTTTGCATTTTTTTGCTTGCGGTCGCTGGGATGCTCTGGCTGGACCAAACGCCAAAGCAGCTTGGTATGTCGGAGCTCAAATCACTTGGCTTGTTTACGTTGCCGGAACCCCGAGAGATCACTGATTCGTTGCTATTGGATGAGGCCGGTAATCCTTTCGACGTNAAACGATTCGATGGGCGTTGGTCCTTTATCTTTTTCGGATACACGCGATGTCCCGACATATGCCCCGTCACCATGTCGATTCTTGGACAAGCCGAACGATTAATGGAGGCCGAGCAGGGGACGGAGCAAGCGAACGCTAGCTTTCAAGGGATGTTTGTGTCGGTAGACCCCGAGCGTGATGACCAGGATACGATGAAGGCGTATGTGGAGGCGTTTTCACCAACATTTATTGGACTAATCGGTACTGGTGCGTCGGTGAGATCATTTGGGCTTCAACTTGGGGCAGGCTTTCGAAGGGGCGAAAAGGTTGATACGGAGCTCGGTTATTTAGTCGAGCACTCTCCCTATATCTTCGTCGTCGATCCTACGGCTCGATACTATGGCTACATAAAGCCGCCCTTCGATGCAAACCGTCTGGCGCTGATTTACTCGAGCTTGAGACAACAGGGGGGTTCGTGATCCAGGGATCGATTTTATGGGGTTGCCGCTTAAGGCAAACCAAACAATCTGATCGAGGATCGTCGCGAGTCGACAAGGGCATCTAGAAAATCGAAAACCCGCGCATGTGTTGGGCACTAACTTGGCGAAATTCGTCAGGATCCTTTGACAGACGTGCCCCGCTTTCTATGTCAACTGACGTCGCTGCCAGTCGCGACAGCCAGAAAGCGACCGCACTGTAAAGGCCGAAAGTGGGATAACAAGCGACCTCGGCGTCTTCGAAAGAACGAATCTCTTGGTAGCCCGCAACCAAAGCTACCGCACGATTTTTGTCCAACTGGTGTCGTTCGGTGGTGCACCAATCGTTAATGGCAACGGCAACGTCGTAGATCCAGTAATGCTGGGAGGTATGGTGAAAATCGACAACGCCTGAGAGCTTTCCATCGTCAAATAACGCGTTGTCGCGAAATAGATCTCCGTGGACGACCCCCCTTGGTAATTCCTCTATTTCAGGCCTTTCTAGACCGATTCTTACGCCGTCCAGAGCTTCTATGAGCTCGCGCTGATGGGTCTTGGATTGGACTTCTTTAGATAGTCCAGCGTGGTGATTCAACCAGGACAGATTTCGAGGGTGTTCATGGGCCTCGCGACCTAGATCGCTGGTGCAGAGATGGAACATGGCTAAGAATTTACCGATGGCGCCGCATTGATTTTCGTTGGGCTGGTCAACGTGTCGGCCGGGCAATCGGGGCGCTAGCAGCATGGGCTTATCCAGCCGGTAGATCTCTCGGGCCCCGGTTTTCGATGCCATCACCGGCGCGACAGGAAGTTCGTTTCGGTAGGCCACGTCGAGGACTCGGACCATCAAATCGTTGTGATGGCTGATTGACTCAACCACGGTGAGCACGTATTCGACGCCCCGACTGGTACGCAAGAAATAATTGGTGTTTTCGACCCCATCATCGGCCGGCCAATATTCGACGAGAGATCCAATGTCGTATTGACTGACGACCTCGGCGACGACGGTGTCGGGTAGTTCAGTTACGACGGCCATGACGTCGGGGATCAATAGTCGAGATGTTCGAGTCGGAGTACCGAGAGAGCAGCGCGGTCGTAGAAGCGCCTCTACGCGAAGACGATGCGTCGACTTGGGCGGTCGAAAGGGGCTCAGACGGCATAGATCAAGAGTGTTGTGTTAGGGTCGAAGCGGAGGAATTTAACATGGCAAATGCCAAACCGTTACTGCTCGTCGATGGTTCTTCCTACCTGTTTAGGGCCTACCACGCCCTTCCTGATCTGCGTACCAGCGATGGGNCTCCGACGGGTGCGGTTCGTGGTGTAATTGCGATGCTACGTAAGCTGAGTAACGATTATGCGGGCAGCCCCATTGCTGTCGTGTTCGATGCTGGCGGCAAAACCTTTCGTGACGAACTCTTTCCAGAATACAAAGCCAATCGTCCACCGATGCCTGATGATTTGCGCGAACAGATTGGACCTATTCATGATGTGATTCGAGCGATGGGACTTCCGCTGATCGTCTGTCCTGGGGTCGAAGCCGATGACGTGATTGGGACGCTGGCCACTCGCGCAACTCAGGCATCGCANCCGACCATTATTTCAACCTCGGATAAAGACATGGCGCAGTTGGTCAATGACCACGTATCGCTCGTTAATACCATGACCGACACAAATCATGGGCGTGAAGGTGTCTGGGAAAAATTTGGAGTATGGCCGGAACAAATCATTGACTACTTAGCTTTGATGGGGGACACCTCAGACAACATCCCCGGGGTACCGAAGGTGGGTCCCAAGACGGCGGCAAAATGGTTGGACAGTTACGNTGACCTTGATGGTGTCATCGCTAATGCNAACGAAATAAAGGGCAAAGTGGGGGAAAGTCTCCGGGATAGTCTTGAACAACTGCCGCTGTCGCGCACGTTGGCGACGATCAAGTGCGATGTAGATATAGATTTGGGTCTTGATGACCTCAGCTTGGCCGTTGCANATACGGAGGCACTCCGGATTCTGTTTAAGCGGTTTGAGTTCAAATCGTGGNTAGCCGAATTGGATGGGGCGTCAGAAATCGAGGAAATAGCGAGTGCGTCGGGGGACTATCGAATTATNGATACGGTGGACGGCTTGAAAGCGCTTATCGAGGAAATTAACGAGGTACAAAGTTTTGCAATTGAAATAGTTACAGGGTCAAGCGACTACATGGATGCGGAAATCGTTGGCATCGCGATCGCGACCCGATGTGAGCACGGCGCGTACATACCGATCCGGCATCAGGGGCAGAGACAATTAGATCAAGACGCTGTGTTAGAGCACCTTGGCCCGATTTTTGAGGACAGCCGACTAACAAAGATGGGTCATGACTTAAAATTCCAACTTAATGTACTTGCGCGCAATAACGTTGTGATTCGAGGCCTCTCGAATGACACCATGTTGGAGTCATATGTTTTCGACAGCGTTGGCTCGCGCGGACACAAGCTCGAGGACTTGACCGCGAAATATTCGGATACGCGGCTTNCTCCGCTCGAATCTGTTGTAGGAAAGGGAGCCAAACGAGCTCCTTGGTCGATGGTTGAGGTTGAAGCGGCGTGTCAATTCGCGGCACAACGCGCAGACGCGGTACTACGACTCGATCGAGATCTCCGACCGCAGCTCGAAGCCAAACCAGCGTTGGTGCCGGTATATGAGGAGCTTGAGTTACCTCTATTGGTGGTTCTTTCAGAGATGGAACGGGCTGGCACATTAATTGATGCTGCGATGTTGGCAGAACAAAGCAAACAGCTGTCTGACCGAATGGTCTCTTTACAGGCNAAGGCGTTCGAACTCGCCGGCGAAGAATTTAATCTAGGTTCGCCCAAACAATTACAAGAGATTCTCTACGACAAATTGTCCCTTCCAGCGCTTCGCAAAACGCAAAAAGGGCAGCGCTCAACGGCTGAACCGGTATTGCAAGAACTCGCTCAGGAATTTGAATTGCCGCAGGTCATCCTCGATTACCGCTCGGTCTCGAAGCTGAAATCAACCTATACGGACGCACTTCCCGGACAGATAAATGGGCACACGGGTCGAGTACATACTTCGTATCATCAGGCGGTGACTGCGACGGGAAGGCTTTCGTCATCGGATCCTAATTTACAGAACATACCCATTCGTACTGGGGATGGTCGGAAAATTCGTCAGGCCTTTGTGGCCCCAGAGGGGTTTCGACTCGTCGCTGCCGATTATTCCCAGATTGAATTGCGGATCATGGCCCATCTTTCTGGCGACGCGGGTCTTTGTTCTGCTTTTGCACAGGGGCTTGACGTGCACCGGGCAACCGCATCCGAAGTTTTTGCGGTGGATGTCGAGGCGGTTAACGACGAGCAACGGCGTAGCGCTAAAGCAATCAACTTCGGGCTCATCTATGGCATGTCCGCGTTCGGTCTGGGGAGGCAATTAGGCATCGCGCGTAAAGTCGCGCAGGAGTACATCGACCGATATTTCGAACGCTATCCGAACGTCCGAGACTATATGGACCAAATAAGGTCGCGAGCAGCGGAAGATGGGTTTGTCGAAACCGCATTTGGCCGGCGGTTGTATCTACCGGAAATCAACGCGAGAAATGTACCGAGGAGGCAAGCGGCGGAACGAGCGGCCATTAATGCGCCCATGCAAGGTACGGCGGCAGATATAATTAAGCGTGCGATGCTCGCTGTGGACCGATGCCTAAGAGAAAGTCCACTAGAGGCAAAGATGGTGATGCAGGTCCATGACGAGTTGGTATTTGAGGTTGCNGAAGAAGACGTGGCGGAACTTATTACATTAGCGGAAGAAACGATGACTAGTGCTGCCTCTCTGGATGTACCTTTGGTTGTCGATACAGGGGTCGGCATCAATTGGAACGAAGCCCACTGACCGCGTCTATCAGCACGTTGGATCCACTAAGAATTCACTAATGGCTTCGATCGCTTCGGTGCATCCGAGGCCTGTTTTTGAGGAAAATATGATCGACGAAGCGTTCGTTGCGTCGGCTAATACTGAATCGACATTCCTAGAAGCAGCAACCCGGGCACCCTGTTTTAGTTTGTCCGCTTTATTGAGAAGCAATAGCAACGGCATCTCGGTTGCGATTCCCCACTCGATCATGTGCACATCGAAGGGTTGTAAGGGATGGCGTATATCCATAACGAGGACGACAGCATTTAGGTTCGCCCGCGACTGCAAATAGTCATCTACAGCGATCCCCCAGGATTTCTGGAGGCTCTTGCTCGCCTTCGCGTAACCGTATCCAGGCAAGTCGACGAGCCGCCCGCCTAAGCTCGTGGCGAAAAAGTTGATCAATTGGGTCCGCCCGGGTGATTTACTCACGCGGGCAAGGTTCCGAGTGCGGGTGAGACAATTCAAGGTACTCGATTTGCCGGCGTTTGATCGGCCGGCGAAAGCGACCTCTGGAACATGGTCAGCAGGACAGCCCGCGAGTGAATCGGCGCTGATGAGGAAACTTGCGTGAATTTGCGGCGTCTGTTGCATGTGATCCACGAACCCGGTTGCTATAATCGCGCGCCGCGAAAGTGTGCTCAGTTTACCATCACGCTGGGTCATGGAGTTTCTATGTANTTACATCTAAACAAGGCGATCGTATTTGCCATTGTTGCATTGTCGTCAGCGATGGCCCCCGCCGAAGAGGTAGATGCCGATTTCCTAGGAAAGCCNAAGTTTGTAGAGGGCCAACACTACGTTCGAATTCCTATCAAGGTCGAGACCCGAGACAGCGAAGTGATCGAGGTCGCCGAGATCTTTTCGTACGGATGCATTCACTGCTTCCGGTTTGATCCATTAATCTCCGCTTGGGCCGCAAAGGATCGGGACGCTGTCGTTTTTCGTCGCATACCTGCAGTCTTTGGGGCGAGTTGGGTGCCACTCGCTGAACTTTACTACGCGGCCGAGATCTTGGGAGTGCTTGAAGAAATCCACGAACCCGTTTTTCGCGCCATGCATATTGAGCGCCTCGACCTCCGGGATCGCGGCGCGGTCAGGCGAATATTCGGGAATTACGCGGGTGTCGATCCGCAAAAGTTCGATAGCGTCGTGAAATCTTTCACGGTTCGAAGCCGCGTCCAGCAAGGCGATGCGTTGGTTAGGCTATTTCGTGTAGAGGGGGTTCCCACAATGGTTGTTGATGGGACATACCGTGTCGATGGAACAATGGCGGGTAGCAACGAGAGCATGTTGGAGGTCGTCGACTTTCTGATTGAAAAAGTGCGCTATTCGCGCCCCCAACTTCTCACGAACTAGTCATCCTAGCCAACTCGTCACGGGTCTATCGAATGGTTATTGCCGTGTTCGCGGTTGCCGGCGTTCTCTCGGTTTGGCGGCCGACATGTCCATGAGTTTGTCAATGTGCGGGATAAGGTCTTCGTAGGTGGTTCCTTGGCCGAGTGCGACAGGTTCATTGACGACGATATGGCTTTGGGAATAGTTACCACCTGACGCGTGAATTACGGCACCGTTTGGCGCGTCTTCGCTACACATGAATAACACTGCGGGACTTACTAGAGCCGGGTGGCGAAGAGGATCTGGTTCACCAAGATCTTCGTCACGACCGGGTACCGTATTGGTCATCCGCGTCGCCGCGCCCGGTCCCAGACAATTTACGCGGACATTCCGAGCAGCCCCCTCGAGTGCCAATACATTCATAAGGCCAAGCATGCCCATTTTTGCAGCGCCATAGTTTGACTGTCCGAAGTTACCGAAAATACCGGAACCGGAACTGGTGAAGACGACTCTTCCATAACGTTGCTCATACATGTACGGCCAAACGGCATGGGTGACATAAGCAGATCCATTGAGATGCACGTTTACCACTGAGTCCCATTCGTCCAGAGTCATCTTCTTAAAGGTTTTGTCGCGTAAGATACCGGCGTTATTCACCAGAATATCGATACGGCCGAATGCGCTGATTGCGTCTTCAGCGATGGATTTTGCGCCGTCGCGATCAGAAACCGACGCCTTGTTGGCGACGGCCGTTCCGCCAATTGCCTCGATATCCGCGACCACTCGGTCGGCAGCATCGCCGTCGCCTGTACCATCCACATTGCCGCCAAGGTCGTTGACCACTACTTTCGCACCGCGCTGCGCAAATTCGATTGCGTGACAACGGCCGATNCCTCCTCCAGCGCCGGTGACGATGGCTACCTTTCCTTCAAATTCGCTCATGCTTATCCCCTTGGTTTATCCTCTCGCTGAATCGCTGGGGTGGGATACCCGATGCAGGTAAGCGCCGACCAGGTGCAGCAATTCGTAGAGTTTGGTTATACCACCGTTAACGGATTTTTCGAACCAAACGAAGTTGCGGCAATGCGCAAGGAAGTTGAACGATGGCGGTTGAGTGGGTTGCTGCGGGATGTTTCCACGGATCCAGAGAAACGCCAGAACCTCCAATTAATTCCTCTTCACGCGCGAAGCACATTGTTTAGAGCGCTTCCGTTCGCACCCAAAGTCATCGAGAGCGTGGGGGCGTTGATAGGCCACCCTCTTATGAAAATACTCGACCAGATGTTTCTTAAACCGGCGAAACTCGGGATGGGCACCCATTGGCATACGGACAACGCCTACTTTCATCTAACCAATCCAATGGCCGGTGTGGCGATGTGGATCGCCGTTGATGACGCGACGTTTGAAAATGGGACGCTCAGAATCGTCCCTGGCGCTTTCAGAGAGATGTTTCCGCACACTCGGGACGTTGATTCTGATCACCATATTCGNACCGAGATCGACGAAACTCAAGCTCTCGACTGCGAACTGGACGCAGGGGGCGTTGCCTTTTTTTGTTTTGGAACACCTCACGCCACCGGAGATAATGTGAGCGTTAATGAGCGGGCAGCGGTGGGGATTCACTTTGTTAACGTCAGCAAAGCTGAGGGCCATGCCAGTGAGCGCTGGCAGCAAATCCGTATTTCGGGGGCCGGAGCTTCCGGCGGTCAAGATGAATACGGAACGCGTGTTGATTTCGAGATGGAAGTCGAACGAGNTCTGAGATCGACTGAATAGCTCACGCTAGATCGCGTGGCGGATGAAAACTATTCGTAATCTTTTGAGTGTAGCGCGCGTTGCATCCGCTGAAGCGCGTCTTTCTGGCGTAGCAGTTCTTCGTCACCTGCGTCGATTTTGGGTGCCGGCAAGAGATCGAAATGACCGTAGGCGTCGAGGCCGTGCACCAGCACTGCAGTGTCGCGTAATTTAGATTGTTTGACGTGAGTAGCGCAGTATCGCAATACCATACCAATCCGACGATCGTGGGTGAGATTGGGTTCGGAACCGTGGATGAGGCGCACATGATGTAGTGACATTTCGCCAACTTTAAGGGGTGCTAAAATCGAATCGTTGTCGGAAATGTCTTGCTCGATTACTTGGCCTCGCGACAGTAAATTTTGTGCCGCAAATGTATCGACGTGATCTTGCACAACGCCCCGATGGCTTTCAGGGATGAACTTCATTGGTCCGGTGGTTGGTCCGGCGTCCGAAAGTGCGACCCAAGCCGTTACAACGTCGTGAGGCTCAAGGCCCCAATAAGTTGCATCCTGATGATAGGTAACAAATGTTCCATCCAAGGGCTCTTTAATGAACCAATTGAGTGACCAAAGCAGCACGTTGGGCCCGAGAAGGTCGACAACTGGATCGACGATCCGAGGGTCATTAATTGCGTCCCATGCCCATCGATAGATTAGATGGAGGTCGGTGAGAGGGGTTGCCGTTCCCGGCGAGTCAGATTCGGCAGTGATCGTTTCNAGTTTTTGCCGCATAGCAACGGCTTCATCGACCGACAGCACACGCAACGGCGTGTGGTACCCTCGCCGGCGAAAAGCCTCGATTTCTGCTTTATTGAGGTGTGTTGACATACCGGTTTCACCATAATGCGTTGGTGTTTGATTTAGCAACCGCCCTTGATTTGGTATACCAAAAACCAGCCACCCGATTTGTGATGAGCACATTAGCGTGAGCCTCGAAGCATTCGGCTGGGATCACTTTTTTTCGCAACAGCTGAGTTCGGACGAACAGGATTCCGGGATACCGGCCCGTGTCGTTGCGATNCATCGGACGTCCTTGGTCGTCACCGAAGGGGCTGACGAATATGACGTCGCGCTCGGCGGCCGATGGTTTCAAGACCCAAGTGAATTTCGACCCACTGTGGGTGATTGGGTGTTGTTAGCCGAGGGACGGGACAAGGTTGTACGCCTGCTTGAACGAAAAAGCGTATTTAAGCGCTATTCCGCGGGTCCTAAGCGCGATATTCAGCTGCTTGCAGCCAACGTCGATACGTTATTTATCGTTACGTCGTGTAATGACGAATTTAACGAAAATCGTCTTGTCAGATACCTTGCGCTTGCCCAAGAAGCAGGGATTATGGCGGTGGTGGTGTTGACCAAGCGCGATTTGTCGAATGAAAGTCNTCGCTACGTCGAGAGGGCACGTAAAGTATCCGGTAGCTCGGTGATTGAATGTGTCGATGCGCGTGACTCCGACACGTTGGAAGGGATCCGTCTATGGACAACGAAAGGCCAAACCGTCGCGTTGGTTGGTTCGTCGGGGGTTGGTAAATCGACGTTGCTGAATACGCTGGCAGATCGCGAACTCCAACGAACCGAAGCGATCAGAGAAGATGATTCAAGAGGTCGGCACACAACCACCTACCGATCGATACATCGGATCGAACAAGGAGCATTGCTCGTCGATGTGCCAGGCATAAGAGAGCTAGCGCTCGCTGAAGCGACCGAAGGTGTAGCGTCGGCCTTTGAAGATGTTGAGACCTTGGCAGCACGTTGTCGATTTGTTGACTGCAATCACCAAACGGAGCCCGGCTGTGCAGTGCAATCCGCGATTTCGGAAGGTCGGCTAGAGCCTGAGAGGCTAAAACAATTCAGAAAGCTTCGACGGGAAGAAGCGCGTAACTCGGCGTCGCTCAGTGAGCGTCGCAATACCGATCGTCGAACCACGCAAAGAATTCGACGGCACGCGAAGGNACGCGAAAGAACCATTGACGACGAATGAATACTAGGGTCGATACGGAATAAGAGGGTCTCCAAGTTGAGCCTTGAGTACACGTTGCGCATCGTCAACGAACTCGGCCGCAAAACTTCGGGTTTCGCGAGGATCGATAATGTCTTGGCCAGACACCTCCGCCGTTCGAAAGGGTGAGGCGAGAGCGTTAAGGCGCGATTCAATTTCCTTTAACTTGGCGTCTGGGTCGTCGGCACTATCGATTTCGCGGCGATAAGCGGCGGAAGCGCCACCAGTGATATGCATCGATCCCCATGCGGCTGATGGCCATGCGTAGCGTCGAAACATGCCCGATGGTCGGTGATGGCACTGCCCTGCGACGCCATAGAGCCGTCCCACGACGACGGTCAACCAAGGCATGCGGCTCTGACAGGTAACGGCAACAAGTGCCGCTCCAGCGCGTTCGATGCCGGCCTTTTCGGATTCCAACCCCACCATGAAGCCGGGCTCGTCAGCGAAGCTAATAACGGGTAAATGAAATACGTCGCATAGCTGCAAAAGGCGAATCACCTTATTGCCAGCAGCGACGTCCGTTGCCCCACCGTTATGACGGGGATTATTTGCCATGACCCCAACCGGAAAGCCGTTAAGTCGTCCGAGCCCGGTGAGTCTGGCCCGGCCGTAGCGAGGTGAAATCTCAAAAAAGGAACCTCGATCGAGAACTAATTCGACCAATTTGCGGGCGTCGTACACCTGCCGACGGTCTCGGGGTATCAAAGACAGCAAATCTTCTTCGTTGCGATCGGCGGGATCGTCTATTAGGCCACGGGGCGGCATTTCGTGGACGTTGGACGGCAGGTAGCCNAGAAAGCGCTTAATTTGGTTNAAAGCGTCTTCTTCCGTCTCCGCGAGATTGTCGACCGAGCCGCTTATTCGGGTGTGGATATGCGGTCCCCCNAGTTCTTCCTTGCTAATGTCGTACCCCAATGCCGCCTTAACCACAGGGGGGCCGCCGGGGAAAAGTTGACTTGAGTCTTTAACCATCACGTTAAAGTGAGCGAGACAAGCGTTGATCGCGGGCAACCCGGCAACAGAACCCATCACGGCGGATACCACAGGTACCCTTGAGAGAAGATCAACGTCAATCGTTGTCCCGTGATTACCGTCGGGAAGATAGGTACGACCCATTTCTTCGAAACCACGGACGCTNCCTCCGGCCGCGTCGAGTAAACGGACATAAGGAAGGCGCCACTGGCGGGCACGCTCGTTTGATGGGAGCTCCGATCCCATCCCACCGCCCGAACTCGCGGAACCACCGCGGACGGTGAAATCTCCCGCGCTAAGGATGATCTTGCGTCCGTCAATCAACGCAGTTCCTTCAACTGAACCGCGCGGCATAAAGCTCGTAAGCTCGCCGTTCTCACTATAGGTAGCGCTACCGGTCAACGAATGAAATTCGTGGAAACCATTGGGATCGACGAACTTATCTATGCGTTCGCGGACCGTTAGTTTTCCTCGTTTGTGTTGGCGTTCGATACCCTCGGCACCTCCCATAGCGCGGCGCAACTCGCGGCGATGAGAGATCTCGTTCACTTCGTTTTTCCAGCTCATGTTGTCCTCCCCTATGCTGGGGATTATCTTTCACCCACCGGCTAAAACAAACGTTGGGAACAACGGTGACCGTCTACACGATTGGTGGACAACAAATTCCGGCTGAGGCGCTGAGGTGGAAATTTGTTAGATCAACTGGTCCCGGGGGCCAGAACGTCAACAAGGTCGCTACTGCNGCAGAGTTACGACTCGATCTAACGGAGTGTTGTTTTTCGACGGCGTATCGACGGCGGTTGGAATTGCTCGCGGGGAAACGCCTGAACCGGGCGGGAGAAATCGTCATTTTTTCGCGTGCCCATCGGACGCAAGGGCGCAACCGAAAGGACGCGATGGATCGCCTTCAGAGCCTTTTGTCGGACGCAGGCCGAGTTGCAAAGAGGCGACTCAAAACGAAGCCGTCGCGTACAGCGGTTAAAGCGCGTATTCAGCGAAAACAACGTCTCGGTCAAAAAAAACGGTTACGGCGCACGCCAGCACTTGATTAGCGAGACGCGTGCTCAAGACTCGGGAAGACGCAGAGTCTAAAAATGATCAGGACAGTGTGGCGCATGACTGCTCGCGAATAAACGGTCGGCAGTATCAATTGCACGATCCTCGCCCTCGATGAGTCCCCACGCCAGTAATTGCCTCGCCGTGCGAAAACCGCTGTAAAGCGATGCGAGCGCTTTGGCTGACATTTGGAGGTCGGATGACTTGCTTGACGTAACATGAGCGCCTTCGGGCGACGCCTCGAGCCTAATTGAGCGGTTGTTCCATGGCGTAAGAGGGTCGTCGGTCAAACTGATGCTGATCTCTCCCTCGCTCGAATAGGCACGCTCTCCAAGGGCACCTGTTGCGTCGACAATTCGAAGCCAAATCCCTTCGTGATCGACGCCGTGGAGAAGACGTGGCTCGGCAAAGAGTTCGACCGCAGGATCGTCGGCGGCCGCGGTTTGGTAGGACACCCGTCCAACTAAATCATGTCGCTTGAGCCATTCCCACATGGACCGGTACCCATCCATCGAAAGCCAAGCCATATCCCGGACGATAATCTCCTGACCTCTGGTCGCGTGGTCAACTTTGCCTCCCCGGAGCGTGTAGATGACGTAGCCGTCCGCCGTGCCTTCCTCGTCGAAGTGCACACCAGCATGCACGGGACCCTGTCCCTCGATTTCCTCCATCGCATTTTGCAACCATAACGCCTTGCTTCGATGCAGATAGCAGGTNCGGTTTTCGACAAAACGAATATAGACCGATTTGATGACATCGAATGCGTCGTTGACTGAAAGACGCTCGATGTGACCGGATCCCCAATCGCCGTCATGAAAACTGATATCCGTTGTATCGACACGGTACGACCGCAGGACCGTTGTCATGGCGTACCCGTACCGCTGGTAGATGGCGGCTTGCGAAGCCCAAAGGGCTGCCAGTGACTGACCACGATCACGCATATCGGCGAAAGCCTGGGTCTGAATGCGACGTAGAAAACCCTGACGTCGGTACTCGGGCTGAGTCCCGACCGTCGAGACGCCTGCAAGCGCAACGGCATTTCCATTGGCGCGCATCGTGAATGGAATGGCGGTAAAGCTAGATACGAGCTTACCGTCGACAAGTGCGCACAGTGTCCAGTCTGGCAGATTGGCGGTCGCTACGACGTTGTCGGGNCCGTCGCCAAAACTACCTCCGTACACGTAGCCGCCCAGTTCTCCCAACTGCCCCATCTCGCCAGCAGTAAGGGGTCGTATTTCGACGCTCATGAGNAATTCTCCGTTGTTCGATCTTCGATCTCATAAAATTCTTGGAGCCCGGCGATGTCGGCTAACAGACGGTAATGCGCGAATATGTCATTACGGTCCAATCCCGTGGTTCCGGATTGTCGAAATTGCTGATATGCGTTTGAGATCGCGTCGACGGCTGCCGTTTGTGCAGTAAACGGATCGATAATTAAATCCCAGCCCAGCGATGCCCATTCTGCCGGAAGGCGTGCGTCCAGTGAGGTAATTGTGGCAACCGGCACGTCGAAGCGTCGCGGTGCTTCCTGCCACTCGGTTTCATTGGTTGGCATAAGCATAACCAGGTCTGCTCCGGCATCTGCGTACGCATTGCCGCGCTCGATGGCTTTTTCGAACGATTCGTTACGAACCGCTCCCGTACGCGCGATAATGACGAAATCTGAATCGGTGCGGGCGTCGACCGCAGCTCGTATTTTGCCGGTCATTTCACCCATTTCGACGAGGTGCTCGATGCCGCGGTGATGGCTCACGCGTTTAGGCGCCACTTGATCTTCTATCTCGATCCCTGCTGCACCAGCAGCTTCAACCACCTGAATCGTTCGGGTTGTGTGTACCGCGTCACCGAAACCCACGCCACCATCGACGATCACGGCAAGATCGGTGCGGGCGGTCACGTGTCGGGTGACATCAGCGATCTCAGTTAATGTAAGCAACGCCTCGCTTACTGCATGNGAAAAGCCCAATGCGCCACCGCTAATGTAACTGGCCGAGAACCCAGCCTGCTCGGCTATACGACCGGTGAGCGCGTCGAGCGTAAGTGGTGCAAAAACGACCTCTTTGGACGCCACCGCATGTCTTAATTTCTGTCCGGGTGTCATCTGAGTTCCCCCACCGTCCATCTTGCGTTAAAAGTTGAAGTGGGGCTATTGCCGGCGCAAGCCCTCAGTCCGCGTAACTGTGAGTAAACGGTTATGCTGGGTCAAATGGTTGGGAAAATCACTATGGGGCACGAGTTTTCGGTGGAACGACTCGAATACCTCACTTCACACCTCGATAGGTATGTCGATGATGGTCGTTTCCCCGGATATTCGTGTCTCGTGACGCGCCATGGAGAGGANGCGTATTTCCGCGCGTTCGGTCAGCGCGACGTTGAACGCAACCTCAGTATGGATCGCGACACAGTCGTGCGCATATATTCCATGTCGAAGCCGGTCACCAGCGTTGCCCTGATGACTCTGTACGAGCAGGGAAAATTTCAGTTGGATGATCCGGTTTCGAAGTTCATCCCCAGTTGGTCTGATTTGAGCGTGTATGAAGGCGGCGACGGCGACGCGATGGTGACGTCCCCAAGTACCGAGCCTGTAACGATCAAACATTTGTTGACGCATACCTCGGGACTGACGTACGGATTCATGAATAGCCACCCTGTAGATGCCCTATATCGAAATGCGTCCATAGGCGGCGAACGCCAAGGCTCGACGCTCCAGGACATGATTGATGACTTGGCCGATGTCCCCCTCACGTTCACGCCTGGATCGCGATGGAATTACAGCGTGGCGACAGACGTCTGCGGTTATCTTGTGCAACTGTTCTCGGATACGGATTTGGATGTATTTGTTCGCGAGCGGATTACCAAACCTCTAGGAATGAGCGATACGGGTTATCAGGTGCCTGCTTCCTCGAAGGATAAGTTCGCCGCATGCTACCGCTATAAACGTGGTGGAGGGTTCGAACTGCAGGACGATCCAACCACCTCACCATACCACCAGCGTCCAACGTTCTTTTCCGGCGGTGGGGGTATGGTGGCGACCATTGATGACTACGGTCGCTTCGCCCAGATGATGCTGAACCGGGGCGAGTTCGGTGGCCACCGCGTANTGGGACGAAAAACGGTCGAGTACATGGTGACTAACCATATGCCGGGAAATGTTGATCTGGCGGCAATGGGACAGCCGGTCTTTAGCGAAACGTCGTACCACGGGATTGGCTTCGGCCTCGGATTCTCGGTCGTCCTCGATCCGGCCGCAGCCGGTGTCCTTGATTCTCCGGGAGAATTTGCCTGGGGNGGNGCCGCGAGCACCTATTTTTGGGTCGATCCNTTGGAGGATATGACGGTCGTATTCCTAACCCAACTATTGCCGTCGTCGACGCACCCGATCAGGCGAGAACTCAAAACCTTGATATACCAAGCCATTGCAAATTAGGTGAGTTCTCTGTTCTGACCCGAGCCACTGGCCTTGAAAGAATTATGCGTATACCGGGGGGTCAACTGCCCTCGTTTAAGAGAAGAGTTTGCTCTGTTGATGGGCGTAGTTGTTGGTTTCGCGTTTGCGTTATGCTTGCGGGCCGCATCGGAGTCGCTTGGCTACGAGTAAGCGAGGCGGAAAAGGAAAGACAACGGCTGTGGAGAAAGCCGCGAATGTAAAGCGAAGTGTTTTTGGAGGGCAAGGCACACCATGAAAACGAAGTTGGAATATATCTGGCTCGACGGCTACAAACCAACCCAGAGTCTGCGAAGCAAGACCCTGGTAGAAACGGACTTTGGCGGAACACTTGACGATTGCCCGATGTGGGCGTTCGACGGCAGTTCTACGGAACAGGCAGCAGGGAACGACTCGGACTGTCTTTTGAAACCCGTCTGCATNTTTCCGGATCCGGATCGTAAGAACGCGTATCTCGTGATGACCGAAGTCTTGAACGCTGATGGGTCGCCGCATGTTTCCAACGGAAGGGCAACCATCGACGATGACGATGCGGATTTTTGGTTTGGTTACGAACAGGAGTACTTCCTCTGGGATACGGACACCGATCTCCCGCCTGGATTTCCCTTAAACGGATACCCTGGACCGCAAGGTCCCTATTATTGTTCCGTGGGCGCGTCGAACACATATGGACGAGATTGTGTGGACGAGCACCTAGATCTTTGCCTTGATGCCGGGATTAATGTTGAAGGGATTAACGCCGAGGTTGCTGCGGGGCAGTGGGAATTTCAGGTGTTTGGAAAGGGTGCTAAACGAGCGGGCGACGAGACTTGGCTGGCTCGCTATATCCTAGAGAGAACGGGTGAAAAATATGGGTACGCNATTAACTGGCACCCGAAGCCGTTTGGCGCTATGGACTGGAACGGTTCAGGGATGCACGCGAATTTTTCGAANGGGGTCATGCGTGAATCAGGCGAGGAAGAGGTATTTACAAAAATTTGCGAACACTTCGGAAAAAATATCCCACGCCATATCGAGGTTTATGGGGCCCATAATGAAATACGGCTGACAGGCGAACATGAGACTGAGTCAATCGATACGTTCAGTTTTGGGATTGCCGACCGCGGTGCGTCGATCCGGATACCGGTCGCTACCATTGATGGCGGTTGGAAAGGTCGACTTGAGGACCGCCGCACGGCCTCGAACGCGGATCCGTACAAAGTCGCTGCCGCGATCATCAAAACGACCAAAGAGGCGTTGGAATAGCCGCTCGACGGACGATCGAGAACTGACGAGCTGCCGGTAGACGGATACCGGATGAACTATCGAAGCGGATGCGAGCGACGGTCGTTTATTGGACTCCTAACGATTGATCTCAGAATTATCGATACTCTTGTTCGTTCGCGGTGGTATTGGAGGTTCGATTGGATCCGCTCGATAATCCAGCATGGCACGCGCTGACCGGTGAACAGCGCGAATTTGGGGTTGTAGGGTCAATTGCGGCGCGCTATCGCGCCGATGTTTCCCCCATCGCGGCAGTAGCTGACCATTCGATTGAGGCCACGACTGATCTGGCTGAGCTAGTAATGCCGGACGAGGTAGTTGCGGTAATCCAGGCTGGACCTGTCGACGTTAGCCTCTGGCGGGAATTGACAACCATCGAGCTCACCCAGTGGGTATGTGACACCTTGGAGCCCAACGAATCAGAGTTAACGTGGACCGAATTGGGCGACGGGGATGCTGAAGATATGCAAATACTCGTTAAGGCCACCGATCCGGGACCCTTTGAGCGATTGACCCACCAACTCGGAGATTACGTAGGTGTGCGCATAGAAGACCGTCTCGTCTCGATGGCGGGTGAACGAATCTGCTTGGAAGGAAACCGTGAGGTTAGCGCCGTCTGCACTGCCGAAGGTTTTGGCGGTCGTGGATATGCGCAGGGCCTTGTTGCCGAAATCGTCNCACGTCAACATCGCGTTAATTGCCGGTCGTTCTTGCACGTGCGCGTGGGTAGCCCTGCTGAGAGGATTGCCAGCCGTGTGTATGCCAAACTCGGCTATCAAGAGCGGATCCGCTACCCGATGAAAGTATTGCGCCGTTCGCACGAATTGAGACCCGCATGACCGAGTCAGAACAATTAACGCATTCGGAAAGGAAACAAAAAAAGACAGGCAAGTTGCTCTTTTCGGCTTGCACATGGTTTTTGACAGCCGTCTGCTTTTATCTGGTATGGGGAAAGATTGGCGACGCTGCTGTGCGCGAAGATCAAGGGGCGCTTGAATACCTTTTCGCCTTTTTCGGACAGGCGAATTGGCTGCTGTGGCTCGGGATCATGATTCCCTANTCGATATTCTTTTTTGTTGTGGACGCACACGTGACTTGGCGTGTGATTCGTTGGTTCAACGTGCCAGAGATTAAGCTAAACGCGGTTTTACCCATCCGCGCGAGCGCATACATCCTCTCGTTGGTGAATGAACAAGTTGGAAAAGGAGCGATGTCGCTTTATCTACTTCGGCGTCACGGGGTGCCGGGTTGGGAAGCACTATCAAGTATGATTTTTTTGGGCATCATGGAAATCTACCAGCTATTAATTTTCTCCAGCGTTGGCGTATTGCTGGGATTTGAGCTGGTCGTGGAAGCCTCGTCCATGCTGCCGCTTGATGTGATTTTGCCCGCTGTCTTCATCGGCGCGTTTGTATACCTGCCGCTACACATCGCCTATTTTCGCGGTCGCGTGCTAAAGAAATTTTCGCTCCGTGATAGGGGCGTTTTTCACGCCTTGAGACAGGGAAAGCCCAGGCACTATCTATTAACGCTGTTGTTCAAAGCGCCTAATTTAGTGGGTGCCGTGGTGGTTTATACGGTCGCACTAGAGCTCTTCCAAGTGAACGTCAGTTTCGGTCAAATGCTCGCGTTTTTGCCTGTTATTTTCCTTGCCGCGGCGCTGCCGTTACCGTTTCATGCCGGGGCCCTGCTTCTCTGGACCGTGTTATTTCCGGACTATCCCGAAGTCGGGGCGTTCAGCCTTGTGATGCACACATTTTTCGTCGTGATCAACGCGGTTATCGGGACCCTATTCCTCCCTCGTGCGAACCGCGAACTCTTCGGCTGACGAGCCTTTCATGAGGATGAGAGTGAACTTGTTAAGACGAACGCGATCGACTGGCAATCGAAACGACGGTTGATGCGATCAACAGCCAGGCACCATAACTAGCGACCCATAACGGCATCCAGNTAAGGCCCAACGCGTTCCGGACGATGGGTATACCGGCGATAACGAAATACAAGATACCGTTGTAGCGACCGAGTTGGCTTGCCTTGAGTGGATGTTTTTTGTGGGCACCAGAGCCGATGACATACTGAAGAAAAGCCACTCCGACCATGCACGGAAGCAACGCCGTGAAAAATCCCTTGGCGGCGAGCACCGCGAGTATCACGATTACAAAAAAGGCGTCTGCCCCGTGATCGACGATCGCACCAAGCCTGGTGACCTCTCCGCGACGACGGGCCAGGGGGCCATCGATGAGATCGCTTAGAACCGCAGCAATAAAAACCAATCCGGCTGGCAGCCAGGATTCGGAATAAATGCAGGCGGCCGCAAACGGCGCCATAACTATCCGCGACGCCGACAGCGCATTCGCCGAGGTCAGCCACATATAAGCTGAGGGCTTGGTATTCATTTCACTTGCACAGCTACTCCAGATTAGGCCGTTATCGATTATCGTATGCTTATGAAAGCGGCGCGAATCAGATGAAAGATCGAATCGTCATCACGGGTGCGAATGGACATATTGGCCGACGGTTAATTGAAAAACTGGGGGTTGAATACGAGGTGCGGGCCCTCGTGCGATCCGACAAAGCCGCACAAATGCTTGCCGAGTCGTCGACTGACGACGTGCGCATTGTTGATTACACATCCGAATTGGCGATGACGAAGGCTCTTGACGGTTGCGTTGGTGTCGTTCATTTGGTTGGGATCATCCGTGAGAGCCGCTACAACTCCTTTGTCGATGCACACGAGAAAGCGACTTGGGCACTTCGGCATGCGTCGGAAGCGACAGGGATTCGCCAGGTCGTATACCTCAGCGTATTGGGGGCTTCGGTCAATTCCACCAATGCGTGCCTTGCGAGCAAGGCGAACGCGGAACGTGTTCTGACGGAGAGCGCTTTTTCGTCGAGTATTTTGCGTGTTCCGATGGTGCTTGGTGCAAATGACCATGCTTCACATGCCATAGCGAAGCGCGCCTCGAGTACGATGGCGGTCACATTTCGAGCATCTAGCCTAGAACAGCCCATTGATGTCGATGACGTCATTGCGGCTGTGAGTGCTTGCTTGGAATTGGGTATTGGGGGCGTCATGTGTCTCGCTGGACCGGACTCGGTCAGCCGACGAGTTCTATATGAGCGAGCTGGGTTTAATGGGCTATTGATTTCGTTACCGATGTGGTTGGGCATGATGGTCGCCGGCTTGTTGGAGTGGGTGAGCGATAACCCGCCGATGACGCGCGCGATGTTGGGTATCTTAGATCATGATGACAACGTTAACTCGAGTACGTGTGTCCAGAAGCTCGGGATAACACTAACGAGCCTCGACGAAACGNTAAAGAAAATTGTACCGCTTGATTAAGATCCAGCTAAGTCTTGCATCGATCTTCGTGGGTCGAAGGCGTCGCGCACGGCTTCGCCGACGAAGATCAACAAACACAGCATCACGGCCAGGGTGAAAAATCCCGTTAAGCCCAACCACGGAGCATGAAGATTCGCCTTGCCCTGGGCCATGAGTTCGCCCAACGAGGGCGAACCGGCGGGGAGACCAAATCCCAGGAAATCCAACGCAGTCAACGTGGTGACCGCCCCACTTAATATGAATGGCAGAAACGTCAACGTTGCCACCATTGCGTTAGGAAGCACGTGGCGCACGATAATGGTTCCGTTGGAAACCCCTAATGAACGCGCCGCGCGAACGTAATCGAAATTGCGCGCACGTAAGAATTCAGCGCGAACCACACCAACAAGGGACATCCAACTGAACATGGTCAGAATGCCAAGTAACCAATAGACGCTCGGTTCAATAATGCTGGCAAGAATAATAAGCACGAGGAGGATGGGGAGCCCCGCCCAAATCTCAACAATCCGTTGCCCAATCAAGTCGACGAGACCGCCGAAATAACCCTGAAGTGCGCCGACGGTGACGCCGATGAGAGAACTAAAAAGCGTGAGAAATAAGCCGAACGCGACTGATAAGCGAAAACCGTAAATCAATCTAGCGAGCGTGTCCTTCGCACCATCGTCGGTCCCTAGCCAATGTTGTGCTGAGGGAGCCGCGGGAGCCGCACTTTCGATGTAAAGGTCAATCGTGTCGTGGCTGTAGCGAATGGGCGGGTATAGGGCCCAGCCATGATCGTTAGCAATCAGATCCTGGACGAAGGGGTCCGTGTAATCGGCTTCAATGGGCAACTCGCCCCCGAGTTCGGTCTCGGTCACAAGTTCGAAAACAGGCCAATGGAGCGTTCCATTGAGGTACAAAACGATGGGTTTATCGTTAGCGAGAAGTTCGGCAAATAACGAGAGTCCAAACAGAATAAGGAAAAGCCAGAGCGCGTAATAGCCACGTCGATTTGCTTTGAAATTTGCGATTCGTCGTTTGGCAAGGGGCGTCATTATTCCCTCGACTCGAAATCGATTCTCGGATCCACCAGGGTGTAGACGATGTCGCCAACCAAGTGCATGACAAGTCCAATTAACGTAAAACAAAAAACGGTCCCGAAAAGAATCGGGTAGTCGCGCTTGAGCAAAGCTTCGTAGCTAAGAAGTCCCATGCCATCGAGCGAAAAGATCACTTCGATCAATACCGAGCCGGTAAAGAGAATACCCACGAAGGCCGCCGGGAAGCCGGCGATAATAATCAGCATCGCATTTCGAAATACGTGACCGTAGAGCACGCGCCGTTCGGTCAGTCCCTTGGCTTGTGCGGTTAGAACAAACTGCTTGCTAATCTCCTCGAGAAATGAATTCTTGGTGAGCATGGTCAGTGTTGCAAAACCACCAATCGTCAGTGACGCGATGGGTAAGGCAAGGTGCCAAAAATAATCAACCCACCAATCCCAAAGAGGTAACTCGCTCGCATTTTCAGCATGAAGACCGCGGAGTGGGAACAAGTCAAAGTAGTTGCCGCCGGCAAAAACTACGATGAGTAGGATTGCAAGAATAAATCCCGGAATTGCATAGCCAACGAAGATAATGGTACTCGTCCAGAAATCGAAGCGACTGCCGTCACGAGTCGATTTTGCAATACCTAAAGGAATAGATATTCCGTAGATAAGTAGCAGTGACCAAAGACCAAGCGAGATCGATATGGGCATCCGTTCTACCACCAGCTCGACGACCGGTCGGTCTTGGAAATAGCTTATGCCAAAGTCGAGATGTAAGTAATTCCACAGCATCGAAAAAAAACGTTCGTGGACTGGTTTGTCGAAACCGAACTGTTTCTCAAGGTCAGCGATCAGTTCGGGGTCGAGGCCGTAGGTAGCGGGATTTTGGGTGGCCGCGTTCTGTTCCATCGCTTGCGACGACATCCCGGTATCGCCGCCACCGCTAATGGCTGACGTGGTCGACATTTGTCCCATCGTTGCTTTTGCGATGATCTGTTCGATGGGTCCGCCAGGGGCAAACTGTACGATCGTGAAATTGATGAGGATGACCCCGAACAACGTCGGGATTATCAGTAACAGGCGGCGTAAAACATACTTGCCCATCGACTATTTCCCGCTATTCAATGATTGGAGCCCTTTCGCCACGCGCTGTGCCTTATCTTCGTCCCACCACCACGCATCCAATACTGGCACACGAGACAACGGCGAAGTTTCGACTTCTCCGAACTTGTCCCAGTGCACCAACCGGTATCCCGGTTGCGCCATCCCCGGTATGAAGTAGAAGCTCCAGAGTAGTACCCGGTCAAGAGCGCGTGTAGCCGCGTATAAGCCGTCGGCGGTGCGTGATTGGATCACCTTTTCGATTAAAGCATCGACGATAGGGTCCTTAATTCCTGCCCAGTTGAGGCTATAGTCCTGTCCGGCGGCAACGCTCCCAAAGCGATTTCTTAAATCGAGCCCCGGCGTATTACTGGGGATGTAGAGGTAAGCGCCTCCATCGAAAGTGCCGGTGCGCATTCGGTGCTGCCAGTGCGAGTTTTCTGGGGCTATAGCCGTGGTCGCAATTCCGATTCGGTTCAACTGAGAGATGTAAGGCATTTCCGCGCGACGCAGCATGGGCGAAACGAAAACGAAATCGATGGAGAAACGTTCATTGGTATCCATNTGGCGGAGCTCAGCGTCTCGAAGCTCCCACCCCGCCTCGGAGAGGAGCTCGAGGGCGCGAACGACGTTGTCTCGGTTGGAGCCATAACCGTCCGAGGTCGGCTGCCTAAAGGGAGTAGTAAATACTCTAGGCGGTAATTGATCTCGAAACGGCTCCAACAGTTTGAGCTCTGCTGGGCTAGGCAAACCGGTTTGTGCCATTGGTGAATTGTGAAAAAAGGAAGTTCCGTGATCGTAAAAACCAAATAAAATGACTCGATTAATCCAGCTGAAGTCGTATAACAACCACAACGCTTCTCGAACGCGAATATCTTCAAAGCGGGGACGATCAAGATTCCAGAAAATCGGCCACCAAAGCCCCCAAACGCGGGTGATGTAGCGTAAATCTGCTTTAAAGAGACCGGCCTTCACTGCCGGAAAGTTGTATTCGGTCGTCCATGCTTTGGAAACCGTTTCTTCGCGCACATCGATCACGTCCGCTTTGTGTGCTTCAAGCATCACATTTTCGTCGCGAAAATAGTCGAATTTCACGTTGTTCCAGTTGTAACGGCCGCGGTTGACTGGTATGTCCCGACCCCAGTAGTTCTGTACGCGTTCGTATTCGAGAGAACGACCAAAATCGACGCGTTTTAGCCTATATGGCCCGCTCCCTAGGGGTGCCTCGACGGTCGTTTTCGATATGTCTCGCGATTGCCAATAATGCTTGGGGAGGATCGATACCCCTCCGTAAGCGAACGGCATGATCGGATTAATTTGAGCGTTTGCTCGGGTAACGAAGCAGAGTTCTCTTTCTCCGAACGCATAGATGTGATCGAGGTCCTGTAGCGCTGTCCTCAGGGATACCGAGCCGTGTTCCTTAAAGACGTCAAAGCTAAACAGAACGTCCTCTACCGTGATGGGTTCTCCGTCATGCCAGTACGCTCCCGCACGAAGTTTGAACGCGACCCATCGGAATTGAGGATCGACGGCGACACCCTCTGCGAGACGTCCGTATTGGCTCGCTGGCTCATCAATCGCGGGTTCGAGTAGCCGATCGTAGACGAGCGTCCTGGACCCGACAAAGTCGAACCCAGCAGCAATTCGCCCCTTCTCAAGAATGTTGTTGAAATTGTCGAAGGTTCCCATGTCCGGCAGACGTAGGAGTCCGCTCTTCGGCGCGCGCGGGTTGCTGTAGTTGAAGTGAGTAAAGTCNGCTGGATATTTCAACGGGACGACGTAAGAGAGACCATGTGAGTAGAGGGGCGCTGGGCATGGACGATCGTTTGCGGTAGCGCAGATCGCAATCATGGTGATCATGCCGAATGGTAATTGCTTCATGTTGCGCGAACCGACGTGATTCCCTTTCTTTGAGTCCGACAATCTATCGGAGATACCAACGTATGGGTATCAACCCTGATTGGACGCTAACAACAGCCCGCTGCCCACACGGCTCTTTACCCGATATCGACACTTGCAGTCTGGGCCGACGAAGCTGCTAATCTAGTCCGTTTAACGGGCGCGGGGTCGAAGTGATGGGAGTGCAGACTGAACTATTTGATTTAACGGGGCGTGTAGCGCTTCTGACAGGGGCTTCAAAGGGCATGGGACTTTCGATGGCCGAAGGCCTAGCGGAACACGGTGCAAGGGTGGTTGTGTCAAGCCGCAAGCTTGATCAGTGTGAAGTCGCCTGTAATCAGATCAACGCCAAGTGTGGCGACGGNGCTGCCACTCCCATCGCCTGCAATATCGGATACAAAGAGCAACTTGAAAAATTGGTGAGCGAGACCCACACGCAACTCGGCTCGATCGATATTTTGATATGCAACGCGGGGGTCAATCCTTTCTACGGGCCAATGTCGGAAATTCCAGACGAAGCCTACGACAAGATCATGAATTCGAATGTGCGATCGAACCATTGGTTATGCCAAATGGTCGCGCCGGATATGGTGGCATCAGGTCGTGGATCCATGATGATTACCTCCAGTACGGGAGCCTTTTCTGCTTCAGAGGCACTGGGTACGTATGCGATTTCCAAGCTTGCNGATATCGCGTTAGTCCGGAATTTAGCGTTGGAATATGGCCCCAAGGGCGTTCGAGTCAACGCGATCTGTCCGGGCTTGATTCAAACAGATTTTGCCAAGGCACTATGGGACAACCCGGAAGCAAAACGTAACGCGGAAACGACAACGCCGATGCGGAGACTCGGTGAGTCGGACGACTTCAAAGGAATCGCCGTTTTTCTTGCTTCGGACGCGAGCAACTACATGACCGGTCAAGCCGTCGCCGTCTGTGGTGGGACACATATGTGGCGATAACGTTGCGCGACAAGTTCATCAGATGATTATTCCGCGCNCACGAATNGGTGAGATAGTCGGAACGCGCCAATATCGTGCGTGCTGAGGGATTCATTCTCCAAGCAAGCTACCGGGTAAGAAATCGGATTCCGGTGGTTCATCTATATGGAAAACTTGCGAACGGCGAGTCATTTCTCGTCCGCGATGAGCGAGAGAAACCTCACTTTTACATCGATCGGAAAGACGAGAAAAAAACCCGATCTGCAGGGGCAACGACTATTCGTAAATCGAGCTCGTTGGCATTCAACGGTGAACCGCTCGCGCGCGTTGAAGTGGTCCTACCAACGGACGTGCCGGCACTCCGAGATCGACTTCATGATGCTGGTATTGCGACCTACGAATCCGATGTGCGGTTTGCGGTTCGGTATTTAATCGATCGAAACGTGCGAGGTAGCTGCATCATTCAGGGCGAGGCGCAACATTCCAAGGAGGCGGGAATTGATTGGGTATTCAGCGACCCCATTATCGAGCCTGGTACCTTCGAGTTCTCGCCGAAACTTCTATCGTTCGATATTGAAACGGATCCTGAGGCTTCTCGGCTTTTGGCAATTTCTCTCTTCGGAGAATCCCTTGACGAAGTCTATATTGTTGCCGGCGAAGGCGTCACGAGCATGCCAGACAATGCCATCGGCTTTCCGTCAGAGGTGGCCGTTCTCGACGCTTTCATGGAGAAGGTTCGAGGCTTTGATCCCGATGTTTTGACCGGGTGGAATGTGATCGGTTTTGATTTGCGGGTTCTGGATCAAGTTGCGAAGCGGCATGGACGCTCCTTTGAGATGGGTCGAGACCGCGGTCCAATGCGGTTGCGGCTTGCCGAGGGACGCTTCGGCAACGACCAGGCAACCATACCGGGCCGCGTGGTGCTTGACGGCATCGATTTGTTGCGTGGTGCGTACGTCAGGATGGATGATTATTCCTTAGACGCGGTCGCCCGTTCGGTGCTTGGTGAAGGTAAGTTGATCGAAGGCGACGTCGGTAATCGTGCCGAAGAAATTCTTGATCGCTACCACCACGATCTGGCCGGGTTTGCGGCGTACGCAAGGGCCGATGCGCGGTTGGCCTACCAGGTTCTAGAAAAACTGGATCTCATTAATCTCAGTGTGGCGCGCAGCAAACTCACGGGCATGTCTCTCGACCGGGTCGCTGCGAGCATTGCCTCATTTGATTTCGTCTATCTCGCCGCGTTATCTGAAAAACACATCCGCGCGCCTGCGGTTCGTTCCCCGACGGCTCGGACATCATCGGCACAAGGTGGAGGCCACGTCTTGGAGCCCGTCACCGGCATGCACGAAAACGTTTGGGTTCTTGATTACAAGAGTTTGTATCCGAGCGTCATGCGGACCTTCAATATCGATCCGCTAACCTACGTCNCCCCGGGANCGGAAAATAACGATGATATTTGCACACCGAGCGGTGTGGCTTTTCATCGGGGCGAAGCCATCCTTCCAAATATCCTCGGGGAACTCGTTCGGGCACGTGAACAAGCCAAAGCGGACAAAGACGAAGTTGCCTCGCAAGCCATCAAAATCCTCATGAACTCGTTTTACGGGGTACTTGGTACGCCGGGGTGTCGATTTCACAATCCCGATATCGCTAACAGCATCACCGGGCTCGGGCGCCACTTCCTTCTCTGGTCAAAGGCGTGGTTCGAGAAGGCAGGTTTCGAGGTGGTCTACGGGGACACGGATAGTGTATTCGTCCGTTCGGGCATCGACGATTCGCGAGCGGCTAAAGACGAAGGCTACAGTCTGACGGCATCGATCAACGCCGACTTGGCGCGTTATGTTATGGATACCTGGCAGGTACAAAGTCGACTCGAACTGGAGTTCGAGAAATTATACCGACGATTATTTTTGCCTCCGATTCGTCNCGGGTCGGCNGGAGCGCGTAAGCGTTACGCTGGCGTCGTTGATGGAGAANACAGTGTGGAGTTTGTGGGTATGGAGGTTGTACGTCGCGACTGGACTACGCTAGCCAAGAACGTACAGCGCGAATTATATNTACGGCTATTTGATGGCGGACCCGTTCTCAGTTTCTTACGTGGCTACGTAAGAGATCTTCGCTCCGGAGAACTAGACGATCTTTTGGTATATCGCAAAGGCATACGAAAAGCGTTGCACGAATATACGGCGATTACTCCGCCTCATGTTGTTGCCGCCCGCAAAGCGAAAACTCCGGGGCGCGTTGTTTCCTACATCATCACGACGGCCGGACCGGAACCGCTCGACAACGTACAACACGAGTTNGACCGAGAACACTATGTCCAGCGCCAAGTCCGACCCGTAGCCGAACCCGTCTTAGACGTCTTGGGTCTGGATTTCGACCGAGCAATCGGCGATGACCGACAGTTGGGATTGTTCTAACGGATCTCGAAGCCTCGACCGCGCGATACCCAAAAGCGGATCTGTTGTGGTGGCAAAGTTAAGTTGTGAGGCTATCGCTTACTGCGCAACCAAATTATTCCAACTGGGCAATTAGTGGCCACGGCAATTCTGATTCAAGCTGGGCGCCGAGTTGCAATAGGGTTACTTCTTCTCCGTAACGTGCTGCAAACTGGACCCCCACGGGCAAGCCGTCGGTGGTTCTATGAAGAGGTAGCGAGATGGCGGGTTGACCGGTGGCGTTGTAGAGATTCGTAAACCCCCAATAACCACCAAATCGCGCGCCGTAGACGTCGGGATCGTCGTTCGGGTCGAGCCACCCGATCTTGACAGGCGGACAAACCAACGTTGGACTAAGGATAACGTCCCAATTTTCCATGAAAGTGGCCATCTCTCGGCTCAATTGATGCATGCGCTGTATCGCCTTGACGTAATTTGTTGCCGATAACTGCTGCCCGATTTCGACGCTCCGCAGAGTATTGCGCTCCAGGTAGTCGAGCGATGGCTTGATCCCGAGCGTCGTGCAGCGTGCTAAGACAGTGTGGGCGACGTTGGCGAATATCACGGAGCCCACGGCAACCCCCCATTCCTCGTGGTCTAAAGGCAACGCTTGTTCGTCGATCAGGTGACCCATTTGAGCGAGCGCTGATGCAACTTTTTGAACCGCGTCAAGGCACTCTGGATGGGTGTCGTGACCAGTGAATGCGCGACAATCGATGGCGATGCGCAGCGTACCGGGATGGTCATTCAAGCGGGTTAAAAAAGAATCCGAATCACTCGGACCCCCGTACGGATCGCCCGGCATAGGCCCCTGGATGGTATCGAGTAAGGCAGCGCTATCTCGAACGGTTCGCGAGACGACGTTTCCNGTAGACATGCCGCCCCAGCCTTCGCCGACGTCCGGACCCAGCGGCGTCCGGCCTCGACTAGGTTTTAGACCGACGAGGCCACAACAAGAGGCAGGGATACGAATAGATCCGCCTCCATCCGTTGCATGCGCGACGGGCACGATGCCGCTAGCGACCGAGGCTGCTGCGCCTCCACTGGATCCACCGGGCGTATGATCGGTACTCCAGGGATTTCGACACGCGCCTAAGGCGACAGACTCGGTGGTCGCGGCAAGGCCAACTTCGGGAGTGTTCGTTTTCCCTATGATATTCAGTCCGGCATTCTTAAAACGCAACACCACGTGGCCGTCGTGATCTGGTACATAGTCTTGAAAAAGCCGACTGCCCATACTGGTCGGCACACCGGCGACGTGATTGAGATCTTTGACTAAAAACGGTACGCCGCGGAGAGGTCCTTGAGGAGGCCGTTCGGCGTACTCCCTCGCCATGTCATAGGTTGGGGTAACAATCGCGTTGATTTTTGGATTAATAGATTCCGCCCGGTCGATCGCAGCGTCGACGAGCTCAGCCGGCGTTACCTCGCCCGTTCGCACGAGTTCNGCAAGCGCCACGGCGTCGTATTTTTCGTAGTCCTTCATTGACTGACGTGCTCCTATCCCGGTGGGGACGTTATATATTGCACCAAGCGCATGGGCGTCGCGCCGCGTGCAGTCGGATGTAGGACGATGAACGCAAGATCGGTACGATACAAGCGGGGGATGGAGGGATAGACTCGGCGCGAGGTCTGGCAACGAGCTACCGGACAATACGGGTTGGGGTAGAGGAAGGGCGGCAGATGGGGCAGCGAACAGCGCTAGATGCGTATCGTCAATTTTTTGACGCATTTAACAGTCGCGACGTCACGGTGTTCTCAGGTGCTCTTAACTACCCACACGTTCGCATCTCGTGGCGCCGAGACCCTGTCATTCTGTCGAACGCAACAGAGCACACGCGTAATCATTCATGGGACCCCATCATTAAAACAGGGTGGGACCATACGGAAGCGTTACCGCCGCAAGTTTTCTTTGATTCGAGTAAGCAAGCACACATCTCCGGCGGATGGACGCGGTTCGACCGGGACGGCGAGGTCATCCTTGTCAATCGTGTTGTTTATATCGTCACGCGAGTCGCCGAGGGTTGGGGCATCCAATGCAGATTTGGTATGGATGCCGGGGCGGATAGAGCGCCCACACGGCAAGACGATGACGCGGTAGAAGTTGTGCAAGCGTACGTCAATGCATTAGCCGGTAAAGATGAGCGACGTGCGTTGTTGTACTGCACGGACTCTTGTTACGTCATCGGTGTTGGCTCAGTGAATCGTGCCGAGGCAGGAGCTCGTCCACCTGGATTCAGGGTCGAGAATGGGGCTATCGAGATTGTTCAACGTGGTGAACATGCAGTTTCGATTGCGTTCAAATCGGGTGATCGAGCGGGACTTTTTTACGTAATCCATCAGGACGGATGGAAAATTGGGGCAATGACGTGGGCGTAACAACAAGAACGTTGGGGACATCAGGAGTTGCCGTCACAACACTTGGATTTGGTGGAGCAACTTTAGGCGGTGTCGGCGATCGTGTGTCGGAGAAAGAAGCGGATGACGTGCTTCATTCCGCGTTCGCTGGCGGTATTCGCTACTTTGATACTGCACCGTTATATGGTCACGGTTTATCCGAAAAACGCGTTGGGCGAACGCTCTCAGCGTTGCCGAGAGACGATTTCGTATTGTCGAGTAAGATCGGTCGATTACTGGTTCCTCAGGACGAAGGTGAACGATACAAGGGCATGCGTGATACGGAGCCGTTTGCTATTCGTTACGATTATTCCTACGACGCGGTTAGACGATCGTTTGATTCTAGCCTCGAGCGACTCGGGCTNGATCGTATCGACGTGCTTCTCTGTCATGACATTGATGTATGGACACATGGAGATGCACAGCCGGACATCTTCGACATCGCCATCAACGGTGCATTGCCGGCTCTACAGGACTTGCGTGAGCAGGGTGTGGTCCGGGCGATTGGGCTCGGTGTGAATGAATGGGAAGTTTGTGTCCGCGTGTTGGACGTGATCGACGTGGACTGCTTTTTGTTGGCGGGTCGGTTTACGCTGCTTGAACAAACGCCTCTCGATGAAATGCTACCTCGATGCCTCACCGATGACGTGTCAGTCATCATCGGCGGACCCTATAACTCGGGTCTGTTAGCGAATACCGAGCGGCGTCGGGCGACCTACGACTACAANCCTGCTCCTGACCATCTCTGGGATAAAGCGCAGAGGATTCGCGAGGTTTGTGCGAACCANAGCGTTGATATGCGAGCCGCGGCTCTACAGTACCCACTACGGCATCCGACAGTCGCCGCAGTTATTCCTGGAATGTGGTCGCGGGATGAAGTGCAGACCAACTTGGGATTGATGAGCGTCGACATACCAACGGATCTTTGGAAGGAGCTTGACGAGACTGGACTTGTTCGCGGCTGGGACGATAGTGCGGTATAGACGTGACGTTATTACTCAAGTGTCGAGCGCCATGAACGATGTGCGCGATCATAGTCTCTTCGAACACGTAGATTGAGCGCTATGCGCACTCGCGTCTGGGACCTTCCGTTGCGAATCTGGCATTGGCTTTTTGCGGCTGGCGTTGGAACGTGTCTTGTCACCGGTTTGTCCGGTGATATCGGTTGGATGCGCTGGCACCAACGCTCGGGCCTCATGATCATTGGGCTCGTGATATTTCGCCTTGGTTGGGGTATTTGGGGAGGGCGGTATGCGCGCTTTCGGTATTATCGAGTTTCGGTTAGCGCGATGCGAAACCATTTCCTTCGGCGACTTGAGCTACAAGTCCACACACCGCCGGGTATCGCGCTAGCGGTCGTGTTGTTTTCCGTGGTGATTNTGCAAGCGAGCGCGGGTCTGTTTGCAACAGACGATATATTTAACGAGGGTCCATTGAGGCGCTACGTTACCGATGCATTTGCTGGAACTGCAACGTGGATGCATCACCGGATTCACTGGATTATTTCCGGGTTGATCGCTGTCCACCTAAGCGCGCAACTGGTCTACGGTTTATGGTTCAGAGATTCCTTATGGTTATCGATGGTGACAGGTCGTAAATCCGTCGATGTGCCGCCAGTCCGTGACGACTTTCGTCGAGCTACGTTAACGGCGCTCGTCTCAATTCTAATCGTTTCAATGCTGCTAGCCGCGAGCTAGCTACTCTTCGCGGTAGCTGTCGTGACAACCCTTGCAAGACTGACCNAAACCACCAATGGCAGTGCCGATCGATGCGGGATCGCCGCTTTCGGCAGCTTCTTTGAAAACCTCGGCGGCGGTGTGAAAAGCGTCCAGTCGTTTGGCAAAATCGTCGGGCTGTTCCCAAATGGCCGGCAACGCCTCCCTACCCTGTGAACCCACGGGAAAGAGATCCGGCGCAATACGTGCCATGTCAGCAATGGCATTTGCGTGCATAGACAGATGCCCAGTGTGTGGTACTTCCTGACGTAAGATCTTGACGATAGCTTGCATGTGCCCGCCGATTGCTTCCATCGAGTAGTGTCGATAATCGACGTCGCCTTCCGATCCGAGAACGCTTGTACACGTCAGTGTGATCAACGCCAGTAGTGTCGCGCCCTTTGAATTGACTCGAATCATGCCCGCTTTTCCTCGCCCTACAAGTCTTGTGATTGTATAGCGTAGATCGGTGGTCTGGTAATTCGATTTAGCCATTCGGGTTTCGGGAGTTATCGATGTAGTGTCTTTTCAAGGCCTGATTTACACGTCGTGGTAACTTGAAGGCATGGCCGAAGTACCTCTATCCATTTCTCCGACCGGATCATCGAGCAGCCCTCGATTTGTTGAAGGCCCCCTTTCGGGACATTTGTTGCGGCTGTCCGGCTTTATGACCATGGGGTTTTTGGCCATGACCATCACCATGCTTGTTGAAGCGGTGTTCTTGGGATTGGTGAGCAAAGAAGCGCTCGCGGCGATCACCTTCGTTTTTCCGATCATGTTGGGACTGTCCGCTCTTACTCGTGGTATTGGAACAGGAGCGAGCGCCGTGCTCGCGCGCGCGATGGGAGCTGGCGAGCGGGAGCGGGCGATGCAATTTGCAACTCACGGGCTTTCCCTTGTCCTTGTGTTCACTTTGGTCGTGTCGGGCCTGCTATATGGAAATACGGCCACCGCCTTTAGCGTAATCGGGGCCGAGGGAGACGTTCTTGATGAAGTGGTTTCATACGTAAGGATTTGGTGCCTCGGCTTTCCGGCATTTGGATTAGCAACAAGCGGCATGTTAATCATGCGGGCATTCGGCGATGCATCGTTTCCTGGTTGGGTGATGACGCTCGGCGCACTATTACAGATGGCGATAGGACCGTTTCTCATCTTCGGATGGATCGGCCTACCCGCCATGGGCATAGAAGGTGCCGCGTGGGCCTTCGTTATTGCCAGGACGTTTTCGTTCGTTCTAAGTGCATACTGGTTTTTCGTTCGCGAGCGGGTCATGCGCTTTGATCCCTCCGCATGGGTTGCCTCGAGTCGAGAAATTTTGCATGTGGGCATTCCGGCAAGTCTGGCCAACCTTGTTCAACCGATCTCTACCGCAGTAACGACGTATCTACTAGCAGCATTTGGGGTTGGGATTGTTGCGGGGTATGGCGTCGCTTCCCGCATCGAATCGGTCATTTTTATGACGATTATTGGCGTGACATCGAGTGCCGCGCCATTGGTTGGACAGAACTGGGGAGCGAAACGCCATCAACGCGTAGTTGATACGCTCAAACTGTGTGTTCGGTTCAGTTTCGTCATAAGTTGCACAGCGGCTGTGATCATGTGGTTTGCCGCGGAATATTTTGTAGCACTGGTTAATGAAGATCTGGAGCTGAGAGAGACGGCGACCACGTATCTTTATATTGTTCCGTTTGCGTTGGGATTTATGGGCATGGCCAATCTTGCGGTCACAACCTTCAACGCATTGTCCAAGCCCGTGCCGGCTTTGGTTTTGTCGATCGGACAAACGTTGTTTTATGTTGTGGTCGCGCTAGTCGCCCGCGAGTTATACGGGCACATCGGTATATTTCTGGCGATCGGCCTAGCCAGTGTTACGGCTGGCCCCATCGGCTGGTTTTGGATTCATGCAGTCTTGCGTAAAACGCGCGGTATCGATGGTCGCTCGCGATCCTCGTCAAACGCTTGATAGTTCGCTAACGCACGATCGTCATGTGCCGGTGTACACCGGATTTCGTTTTTCCCGAAACGCGGCAATGGATTCTTGTCGGTCGTTCGTCGCTCGATTCCCGTAAGCAAGGCTAGTCAGCTCAAAGCGCACGGCATCGTCGAGCTCGGCTTCAACGTTGTGTTGCAAGACCCGTTTTGACATCCGTAATGCAAGGGGAGGCCACTGAGTCATTTGGTTTGCGGTTTCAAGTGCCGCATCCATCAGGTTGTTGTGTTCAACGAAGCGATCGAGTAATCCGACGCGAAATGCTTCTTCGCCATCGACGGCGCGGCTCGTGTAAATCAAATCTGCGGCTCGTGAGTAGCCAACAATGCGGGGAAGAAAGAAGCTCATTCCAGAGTCGGGGGAAAGGTTCCGCTCAATAAAGACNGTTTTGAAGCGGCTTTTCTCTGATCCCACGCGCATATCACAGGCTAACGCCAAGCTCATCCCGGCCCCGGCAGCAACGCCATTGACGGCGGCGATCACCGGTTTGTTGAGACCATACATTGCCTCTGCTTGGCGTCCGACCCAACCGAGGTCGTCGAGGTGATCATTTTGCGTCGGGGGTTTCTGTTCTCCTCGCCCCGTCAGGTCGGCGCCAGAGCAAAACCCGCGCCCCGCACCCGTGACGATGGCAACCCTAATGTTGTCGTCATCGCGTATTTCAGCAATAGCTTCTCGCAGCGCGGTCTGTAAGTCGCGTGAAAGTGCATTTAGCTTTTCGGGCCGATCCAAAGTTACGATGGCGACGTGATCTTGCCTGTCTAATTGCAATGGTTGTTCGGACATAGTGTTCTCCTTCGATACGCGTAGATTCTAACCATAACCAGACGACGACAATGGTTTAGCATGCGTTGGCTCTACCGGTATGCTTTGGCGTACACCAAAAGGGGGAAAGATTCATGGCCATTGACTTCACGTTTCCGGANGAGGTTGAAGATGCGCGATTGCTAGTGAAAAAGTTTATGCAGGAGACTGTCCAACCGAAGATGACGGAACTCCGNGACAGCAAAGCGTCTGGTGATACATGGCGTACCGCAATAAAAGACCTACGCGACACAGCGCGAAACCAAGGGCTTTGGAATCCGCATATGCCGGAAGAGTGGGGAGGCATGGGAATGGGGATCACGGCGGTGGCTGCTATGTCGGCCGAAGCCGTTAAAACGCCATACGGGCCCTACCTTATCAATTGCCAAGCGCCCGACGAAGGTAACATGCATACCATGCTGCACTTNGGTACCGAGGAGCAGAAAGAAAAATGGCTGCGCCCCCTGTGTGAAGGTACCGCCCGATCGTGTTTTTCGATGACGGAGCCGGAGGTTGCTGGTTCCGACCCGACCCAAATTCAAACCTCTGCAGTCAAGGAAGGTGACGAATGGGTCATCAATGGTCACAAATGGTTTACCTCCGGAGCGCATGGCGCGGACTTCGCGATCGTTATCGCGAAGACGGATCCAGATGCCGAGATCGCCCAGGCGAGAAATAGCGCGTTCATCGTGCCGACTAATACGCCGGGGTTTGAAATCGTCCGTGATGTGCAAACAATGGGTGGCGGTGGTGGTCATCCCGAATTGAAGTACAACGACGTTCGTGTACCGCAAGAAAATATGTTGGGCGAGCAAGGCGGCGGGCACAAACTTGGTCAAGTTCGACTAGGCCCGGCGCGACTTGCCCACTGCATGCGATGGATCGGACAGATCGAGCAAGCGCTTGAAATGCTCGTGGATCGAGCGCAGAAACGATACTCCCATGGTTCCCTGCTTTCGGAAAAGCAAGGTATACAGTGGATGATGGCCGAGAGTGCTCTGGAGCTGTATTCATCGAAGCTGATGGTGCTGCACGCCGCTTATAAAATCGAAAACGAAATGGATTTTCGGGCGGAAGTGTCGATGGCGAAGCATCACGTGGCCAACACGTTGTGGAACACCGTCGATCGAGCCTTGCAAGTCCATGGAGCCCTTGGATACTCGAACGATTCGCCGCTAGCGGACATGCTAATCAATGCCCGCTGGGCCCGTATTGCGGATGGATCGGATGAAGTACATTTGATGCGTATCGCCGATATGGTGATTCGTTCGTACAACGAAACAGGATCGGTCAATCATGCGGTTGGGGATTTGCCTCTATGATGGTGTCGCTTTTGAAGGAGATGGACAATGCTTGAAGTTCGAGATGCTGATCGTGTTCGCACGTTGACATTGAATCGGCCGGAAGCCCTCAACGCGTTCAACAATCCGCAGTTTGACGAGGTCGCAGAGGCGTTTCTCGCAGCGCGCGACGATGACGANGTCAGAGTTGTCGTACTAACCGGGGCGGGGCGCGCGTTCAGCGCGGGTGCTGATCTATCGGAAGCTGGTCGTACCGCGAAAGTTGTGCACGGCTTCGGAGGTATGGCGCACATCATCGCCGAGTTCCCCAAGCCGTTCGTGGTTGCGGTGAATGGGCTTGGAGTTGGCGTCGGCGCAACGGTCTGTGGTCTTGCGGATTTCGCCTTCATGGCCTCGAGTGCACGGCTTCGGTGCCCATTTTCCGAACTCGGCCTCGTCGCTGAAGCTGGAAGTACGTTGACTTTTCCGGCACTAATGGGGCGCCAGAAGGCGGCCTGGATGTTGATGAGTTCGGATTGGATGAGTGCTGAGCAATGCAAAGACATGGGGCTGGTACTCGACGTCTTTCCCGATGATGTTTTTACGGAAGAAGTTCATCAACACGCTGCGAAACTTGCGGCACTCCCCCCTGGACCCCTCGCTGCAGCCAAACGGTTAATTAATGGGCCTGAAATTGAGCGTCTGAAAGCGGTCATCGATGCGGAGAACGCTGAACTTGCCGCGCTTAGCGGCGGACCGGCCAACCTCGAAGCTGTAACGGCCTTTCGAGAAAAGCGACCACCCGATTTTTCAACGCTTTAACGGTAGAGTTGTCTATGTTTCGCGAATTGCGTTCGACGTCAGGCTGTCGGATGCCACAAAAGCGTGCGTATTTCACCGAATTCACGGGATAAACGCTGCCAGACCTCGCCACCGTCGTCGCTCCGGTACATTTGACCGAGGTTCGTGCACGTGAAAAGAAGGTTCGGATCGACTGTATGGGTGGCCACCATCCAAGGCGTGCTATTGGTTTGACCGGGCAATTTTGCGTCTTCCCATGAATCTCCCCAGTCCCGGCTTCGTAATAGCCGTCCTTGCGATCCAGGAGGGCCATCGCCGTTGCATAGAAATACGGTACCGTCGAGATCGGCACGAGGCTTGATCCCCCTCGTGTATTGCCACGGTGAATCGAGCTTGTTCCACTCCCAGTTGGCGCCGTCATCCGAGCTCTGGTAGAGACCGACCGCGGTGGCGGCCAACAGTTTGCGTTTGCCATCATCGTCGATCACGGCGATATCGTGTATGTCGGGAAATTTAAAGCCGTTATCAAGCTTTTCCCAGGTATCACCGCCATCGCGNCTCCGATGGACCGCGTCGATTTCGACGCTGACCCAAATTCCGTCTGTCTCGAGAGGATCAAACCGAATACGCGTGACGCGTGGTTTGCCAATAAACGGGCAGCTATCAACTAAATCAACCGGAAGTTCGCGCCAGCTAGTTCCACCGTCATCGGACCGAAATAACGCGCCAGGGTTGGTACCCATGAGGATGATGTTCGGGTCATGGGGAGCTTGCGCGACAGACCAAACGCANCGTCCATGTTGATCGGCCGGAGATGGTACGTGTTCGGCAACGCCATCTAGGCCCTGGCGTAATAGACCACGGTCTGAACCGGCCAAAATGACGCCGGGTTCAAGGTCGTGGCTACACAGCGCCCAAATTCGGTTTTCTGCGTAAATGCCTTTAAAGGCGAAATCCCAAGTTTCGCCGAGATCGTCGCTGCCCCACACTCCCCAACCTACGGTTCCCGCGTAGAGTTTTGAATTCATTGATGGGTCCTCCTCTAGGCTCTTCGGGCTATAGTAACGCGGTNGCCACAATCTCAAGAAACAATGACCTACGCCACGGGCCGTGAATATTACGACGCCGATAGCCACATTATGGAACTGCCGAACTTTCTGACGGAGTTTGCNGATCCGGGCCTTCGCGAAAAACTACCTGCCATCAGCTATGCCGCTTCTGCCGTGTCTGAGGAAGAGGCACTCGAACTGATGCGTCAAAACGGCCACTCCCAAACGTACAAAAAAGAGCTGCTTGCGCTGGGAGACGACATGATTAGAGGCCCCAAGGAGATCCAGGCGTTGGGGGCATTTGACGGATCGGATCGAAGCCTCGCGCTGGACGTACTCGGTTTTCGAAAACAACTGGTCTTTTCGACGCTTTCAGCGGCACTGCCGATGTCCACGAGGGTAAAAACCGACGGCGAGTTGCAATACGGCGCGGCGCGGGCGCATAACCGCGCTATGCAGGCGTTTTGCAGTCATGACGACCGCCTTTTGCCGGTACTCATTGTCCCCCTTGACCATCCGAATGCGGCTTTGGAAGAACTCGACACCTGCATCATGGAGGGCGGCGTGGGGGCCGTTTGGATCCCCCACCGGCCGTGCGGTGGTCGTTCGCCGGGNCATCCGGAATTGGACCCGTTCTGGGCCCGTCTGTCGGATGCCGGTATTCCTTTCGTGATTCACATCGGTGGTGTTTCGTATCAGTTGGATCCGGCCTGGCTGAATAACGGTGGTGACAAACCAGCCGATTGGCTAGGCGGTGGCGAGAATGTGCGTGCGAAAGATATGACCGCAATCCACCATGCTGCCGAGCTTTTTATCAGTGCCTTGGTNCTTGACGGCGTCTTTGAACGTTTTCCGAAGCTCCAAGGGGCGAGTGTGGAACTCGGTGCTGGGTGGGTTCCTTCTATGTTGAGTCGTCTGGACTGGACCGTCGAGATCTGGAAGAAAACGGACCAATCGCTGCANCGTTTGAGACGCAAACCTTCTGAACAACTGGCGCAGCAGTTTGGTTTTACCCCGTACGTGTACGAGAACGTCGGTGAACTCATTGATCGATCCCAACCCGAGCTCTACCTATTTTCCAGCGACTATCCCCACACCGAAGGAGGTCGTGACCCGATTGGACGGTTTCGGCGTTCCCTGGACGGACAGGATGAACGCGGTCAAGAGTGCTTTTACGCTGGCAACTTCAAGAGGATTTTTACGGGACTAAATCAGTCAATCGTCTAGATCGATTACAAGCGACGTGCGCACCAGACCTCTTCGGACGGCCATTTAGTGGCCCAAGCTGCGTCAGCCCAACCGTAATTTGAGNCNGANACNGCTNTCAGGGGCGCCCAGTTCGAGGAGNCGTTCTACGTCGAAACGATTGGCTCGCAACAGCGCAATCCAATCACCGTGGGGAAGATGAAACTCCACTTCGTTAGACGAGAACTCCCACTGGTTCTGATAAAGGCCTAGGTAAGGTCGCTGCAGTTTTTCTGCGATAGGAGCGTTCTCGTCTTCTTCGTCAGGCAGACAGCAAATTGCAAAAGCGTGGTTCGTCATGAATACGAGACTCCCCCCGGGACGGAGCACTCGAGCGGCCTCCGGGACCCATTGGTAAGGATCAGCCCAAAGCGAAGCCCCGTATTCCGATATAGCAAAGTCAAAACACGCATCAGCGAACGGTAGCGTCTCGCCAAAACCTTCGACGAAATTGACACCCAAGTTGTATTCCGCTTCCAACCGCTTCGCGGTTGCCAGTTGGTTGGGGGTGGGGTCGATACCGACCACCGATTTAGCGCCTCGGCGAGCCATCCACGAGGACACGTAGCCCGCACCACAGCCAATTTCTATACAACGTTTTCCGGTCAGATTCTTTGGTAATAGGTCAATATCACTGTCCGGTATGTGCCAAATACCCCAGCGTGGATTGTCGGATGCCCAACCCTCTTCGGCGGGTTTCACATATCTCGCCGCAAAATCTTGCCAAGCGTCTCGATTGGCTATTTGGTGTGGTCTTAGTTTCATCATTGAGCGGTACGGTGGAGCTCATCAATTCGATCCGCGAGTGTATTCAGAACGCCGCTCACAGCAACCACGGCGTCCGGAACATCGGAAAACCGACGTTCTTCTATCGCTTCACGAATCATCGGTAAGGTTTTTACCCCGTAACCCGTGTAAAACCCTGGGGCATAGAGTTGATGACGGTACCAAGAACGACGAGGGAGCCCCTGGTCTCGTAAAAATAATCGCTCACTGGTGTAGAGCAGGCGGTTAATTTTTTTGAGTTGACGCGCGTTCAAGTTAATCAAGTCGGCGGGGTCCAGTACTGCTATCGAGCGTTCAATCTTCGCGATCGCGTTATGGATGGGTGAGAAATTAAAGTGTGGCACCGGATCGTGTCGTTGTGGTGCGCGCAATGATTTAGTTTGATCAAGTGCCGCCGTGTAGCTGCCGGCATCGATAAGGGCGTTGATCCGCGTAGTTTCTTTGCGTTGTGTTTCCGCCGATTCTTCGATTTCGGCGACAAATTTCTTAACGTTNTCTAGCAGGCCACTGAAGTCAAAAGGAACGATACGCGCATTTGCGAGGCGTAAGGTCGCGCGCCCGGCCAACTCCGCCAGGACAGTGCCGTAAGCGTTGCCGGGATCAATAAATCGATGGAAATGTTCGTGGGTGTCGTACAGGGTGTGATAACTGCCGCTCTCCGCCTCGCCGCCGAAGCTTAGATTGGCTGAAGCGATACCTAGGTGATGGAGAAATGCGGTGTAGTCCGAGCCAGATCCTAATGCGGCGACCCGTAGGTCGCGCCGATTAGTAAGTTCGGACACCGCCTTCTCGTTGCCATTGATTCGAATACGAGCCCTGCGTCGTTCTCCGATGGACAGTTTTGTTTGGGGATCTTTCACGTCACTCAGCAGTTGGTTGAAGAAGCGTTCAAGCGTGTGACTCGCGCCGACGGAGACAAATCCGCGGCCCATACCATCAGTATTCAAATAAGCCACGGCCTTTCGACTAAGCTCGCGCGCGTGCTCTTCCACCCATTCAGTTGATCCCATCAGCCCTGGTTCTTCTGCGTCCCAGGCGGCATAGATGATCGTTCGGGCGATTGGTTCGTCGAGTCTTGCAATGGCCCGGGCTTCTGCAAGCATCGTAACCAGTCCTGAGACCGGATCTCTCGCGCCGTGGTTCCACGCGTCATGATGGTTACCGCGGATGACCCATTCGTCAGGGAATACTGATCCTTTCCGACGAGCGATGACGTTCCGAGCAGTAACCGTTTGCCAGTCAAATTCCACGTGGAGCCGCACCTGTGCGGGTCCCGGGCCGAGGTGGTACGAAATTGGCAAAGCGCCCCGCCAGTCAGAAGGAACCATCGGTCCGCTCAAGTGCTTGAGTAAGGGTTCCGCGTCGGCATAAGAGATCGGGAGAACGGGGATTGTTGCGATGGCGGTAGCCTCGTCCCGATCTAATCGCCGAGCTCCTTTCGTGGCAGCCCAACCGGGTGTAAGTACGTCCCCAGCGTGTAACGGCAGGTCCATCACAGCGCCACGTTGAATGGCGGAATCGTTTTTGTAGGGGCCGTCAGGGTAGACGCTGCCGCGGACGTACCCATCATCGATTGGGTCCGAATAAATCAAAGCGCCAATGGCACCGTGTTCGGCCGCCAACTTAGGTTTGATTCCACGCCAGACTTTTCCGTACCGGGCAATAACGATGTTCCCGGTGACGTCGACCCCGTACCGATCGAGGGTTTCATAGTCTTCCCGCGTACCGTAATTCACGTACACGAGATTGCCGGTTACGTCGCCGTCCGGGGAAAATGCATTGTAGGGTGGTAGTACCTGGTCACGCATGGCGGTACTCGAATCGGACTCGATGATGCGTTCTTCGAGGGTGGCTCGAAAGAATTCCGGTTCGAGCATCTCAACTACGCGGACCTTTGGAACAGGTATAAGAACTTCGTAGGTCGCAAGGTGAGTGGCGTAACCCCACTGCTTAAACAGCGAAGCAATGTATGCAGCGTTGTGTTTGCCGTGCTCGGAATCGACATGGTGCGGTTTTGCTGCGAGGGCTTCGATCCATTCATGGAGGTCGTCGGCCGAGATGTCGCTCGCGAGTCGTGACTCAAGCTCGCGTTGTTTATCGCTTGCGTCTAAGTCGAATCCGAGCAGAACGTCAGCGGTTTGACCCGCCGTCGTGCTGAGGAGCGCTATCCAAAAGAACAGTGCACGCTTCACAGTAGGCCTCTATTGGGAGGGGTGCAAAACGGGCGGAACGGGTTCAACAAAATGGTCGGTCACCTTTAACGGTGACGCGAATACCGCTGCGAGTATTTGGAAAATAGTCCCATACCGCTAAGTGTTGGGTACACCGGTTGTCCCACATGGCGATCGAGTTTTGTTGCCATTGAAATCGACATTGGAATGTGGGGTTTTGGNCATGCTCGAAGAGGAACTGGAGCAAACTGCGACTTTCCGCAGTGCTTAGCCCGTCAATACGACGGGTAAATCCGGAATTCACATAAAGCGCCTTCTTTGCAGTGATTGGGTGGGTTCGGATTACCGGGTGGGTGGATTCGGGGAATGCACGTTGGGGTTTGTGGTCGCCGTACAATCCAGCGTAGTCGGCACGATGGACGGCGTGTAAGCCGGTGAGCCAGTTCTGCATTCGACTGGATAATGCGTCGTACGCGCCATACATGTTGGCGAATAGGGTATCTCCCCCTTCGGCAGGCACTTGGTGTAGATGCAAGATACTGGCAAGTGGTGGCTCTTCCTCGGCCGAGACGTCGGAGTGCCAACCGGCACCGTTGTTTCGCTGCGAATGGCGGTCCGTATGTATCTGCATTAGTTCAGGATTGTCGTGAACGTAAGGGGCCGCCGGATGAATGTGCAGCGGGCCAAACCGACGACCAAACGCTAAATGCTGCTCGGGAGTTAATTCCTGGTCCCGGAAAAACACCACCAAGTGTTCCATCCAAGCGTGATGAATTTCGTCGAAGGTTAGATCATCGAGGGGACGCGATAGATCAACCCCGTGGATGGTTGCCCCGATTGTTGGAGTTAATGGTTCAACCTTGATGTGTTGATAGTCCATGGCTGAAGTGTGCCAGAAGCCTTGGTTGAATGCGGTGAATACGAGTACGGGGTTTCTGCCGTACGCTCATACAGAGTACGATCCGTAAAAACGGAGGGAGCAATCGATGTCTGATGAAAGCCCAATTCTGACCGAGCGCCGCGGACAACGAGGGGGCATTCTTTGGCTCACTCTGAACCGGCCCGAGAAACTCAATGCGCTGACATTCCCGCTGTTACGCGAGNTGCGCGAAATCGCGTTCGAGGCCCGCTTTGATCGCACCATACGATGTGTGGTTATTACAGGGGCGGGCCGTGGATTTTGTGCTGGCATGGATTTTAGCGGAGCTGCTAACCCTGACCCCGACCCCATTCCCGAGGGGNTAGAGGCAGGCCAGGTCGATGCCGAGGGCTACCGGTTGAATTTTCGCCACGAGACTGAAACATTTATTGCGCTACGTCGCTTGGAGGTCCCCATGATCGCCATGGTGAACGGGCCATGTGTCGGAGGCGGTTTCGATCTTGCCAGTCATTGCGACATGGCGGTGGTCTCGACGGCGGCTCGATTTCAGGTAGCTTACGTCAAGCGCGGCGTCTTCGCCGATCTAGGCGGATTTTGGTCGCTGCCACGAGCTATCGGATGGCGCAAGGCCATGGAGATGATGATGACAGGACGTTTTATGAGTGCAGAAGAGGCACACGCGTCTGGGTTTTCCAACTACTTGGTGGAACCCGACGAGCTCGAAGAAAAAACCATGGAACTTGCGTTGCAAATTGAAGCAGGGCCACCGATTGCGCAGAAGGTCGGAAAACTATTGGCGATGCGAACCGCCCATATGGACTTCGATTCGGCCATGCAGTGGTCGGAAACGGCGATCCCACTGGTTGGCCTCTCCGCGGACGCACGGGAGGGCGCGGCTGCGTTTCGGGAAAAAAGAGAGTCCGATTTCAAAGGCGTTTAATCGCGCTATGATCTAAGGGGTAACAAAGGAGAAACCATGGGCTTCCACGACATAACAATGCGGTCCATCACTGGGGAACCGAAGAGCTTTGAAGAACTCAAGGGTCAGGTCTGTCTGGCCGTCAACCTCGCGAGTCAATGAGGACTNACGCCACAGTACGCAGGTCTGCGTACATTGCATGAAGAAAATGCAGGGAAAGGATTTACCGTGCTCGGATTTCCTTGCAATCAGTTCGGAGCGCAGGAACCAGGAACCGACGAGGAGATCCTAGAGTTTGCCCAAGCCAAGTTCGATGTGACCTTCCCGATGTTTTCCAAGATCGAGGTAAACGGCGATGGCGCGTGTGAGCTATATCAGCTCTTGACGTCGGCCATTTCGAACCCGGAGGGTAAGTCTGACATTACCTGGAATTTCACCAAATTCCTTATCGACGGAGAAGGCAATGTGGTTGAGAGGTTCGAGCCGGCGATGGCGCCTGAAGAAATCGGCATAAANCTNCAGGAGTACTTGAGTTAATCCATCTTGGGGGTATCAAGAATACCCCCTTTGCTATTCGTGAGAGGGTGTCCATGGCAGCTTTGGACGGTTTGCGCATACTGGATATGACCCAGTACGAAGCAGGGACATCGTGTACCCAAGCATTGGCTTGGTTGGGNGCCGATGTCGTCAAGGTTGAGCGTCCCGATGGTGGAGACCCAGGGCGAGGCGCAAATGGAGATGCCGAGTACTTTGTTGTCTGGAACTCGAATAAGCGGAGTATCGCGATTGATCTGCGTAGCCCCGAGGGTCGCGCATTGTTTATGCGGATGGTGCCTAAATACGATGTTTTCGTAGAAAACTATGGTCCAGGTGTCGTCGAGCGATTGGACATTGGCTACGAGGCCATGAAGGCGGTGAAGCCCGACATTATCTATGCCCGTATCAAGGGATTCGGCGTGGACGGTCCTTGGTCGGACTACAAGTGCTACGACATGGTGGCGCAAGCGGCTGCGGGGGCGTTTTCGATCACGGGCGAAATTGACGGGCCNCCCATGCGACCAGGACCGACGACAGGAGACGCGGGAACTGGAATACAAATGGCGCTCGCGATCGCGGCCGCGTACGCGCAGAAACTTCGAACGAGCAAGGGACAGCTGATCGAATTGTCAATGCAAGAGGCCATGACCTATTACCTGCGCACCGCGACCTCGTCAGGAAATTATGGGGAACGGGCGGCGAATCGATCTGGAAACGGACAGCTCCCCACGATGTCTCTATACCCTTGTGCTGGCGGCGGCTCGAACGATTATGTATATGTGATGGCGGTGACGCCAACGATGTGGGAGGCCCTCTGTCGCGTGATCGATCGAGAGGACCTCATTCAAAACCCGCAATTTAGTCGACAAGCAGATCGATACGAGAACCGCGACGAACTGCGAGGGATTATCGGCGCGTGGGCCCTGATGCGTGACAAGTATCAAGCCATGCGTGAGTTGGCTGAGGGAGGTGTTCCCGCGAGCGCCGTCCTCGATACGAGCGACCTTTACAACAATCCTCACTTGGTAGAGAGGGGCTTTGTTCACGAGGTAGAACATCCGAGTCAAGGTGCGGTAAAGCTTCTGGGTTGGCCGGCGCGGATGTCGGAAAGTTCCGTTGAAATCGAGGCGGCGCCATTGCTCGGGGAGCATTCCAACGAAGTGTTAAATGACGACCTGGGGTTAACCCAGACAGAACTAGACGACCTCACGAAACAAGGCGTCATCCAACAGATGGCGTCGAACTCGACGGATCGGTGATTGTTATTAGATTAGACCAGCGGTTCTAGCCCAACGGTATTTTGCACCGAGCACGGCGACGGGTTTCTCGGCCGTGTACGGGTAGGCCAGGATGTTACGTTCCATCAAATACTCGGTGGCCTGTTCAATTTCAACATCGCCAACAAGCGAGCAGACGACGGGTTTGTCGTTTCCGTCGGCGCGTGCAATGGCGACGGCATCGCCCAACAACTCAGCAAATACCATGGGTGGAGTAATAATTGTGTGCCAGTAACCGAGTACGAGCGAGTGGACGCGCTCATCTCGAAGAGCGAGATCGATGGTTGCGCGGTAGGTCGTTGGGGGTTCTCCGCCCGTAATATCGACGGGGTTCCCAGCAGCTCCAAAGGGTGGAATAAATTCTCGGAACGCGGCGTCGAGATCTTTTGGCATCGTCATAAGGGAAAGATCGTTATCGACGCACGCATCGGAAAGCAGAACGCCTGAGCCGCCGGCGCCGGTGAGGATAAGGACGTTTTCGCCTTTTGGCGTCGGCAGCACCGCTAAGCCCCGGGCGAATTCGAGCATGTCGTTTAAGCTCTTGGCACGTATGACGCCGCTCTGTCGCAGGACTGCATCGTAAACACGATCGTCGCCGGCTAGCGCACCTGTGTGCGAACTAGCAGCTTTTGCCCCGAGGTTTGTACGACCCGCCTTGAGAACGACGATGGGTTTTGTCTTTGACACACGCTTGGCGACGCTCGCGAATGCGCGACCGTCTTTTAGATCTTCAACGTGCATGGCGATCACGGAGGTGTTTGGATCCTGTTCGAAATAGGTCAACAGATCGTCTTCNTCAATATCGGATTTGTTGCCAAGTCCGACGATGGCAGAAACGCCCATTCTGGCGGATCGACTAAAACCGATAATTGCCATACCTACGCCACCGCTTTGAGACGATAGAGCAACCGACCCTTTTTCGTTGTAGGGGGTACAAAACGTCGCGCAAAGATTCTTGTGGGTGTAATAGAAACCGTAAATATTAGGCCCCATGAGGCGCACGTTTGCTTCCCGGGCAACGCGGACGATCTCGTCCTGCATTTCATGTTCGCCGATTTCGGCAAAGCCTGACGGAATGAGTATGGCTCCGGGTACATGCTTTTGACCGCACTCAGCGATGACACCAGCGACAAACTGAGCCGGTATGCAAAAGATCGCTATATCGACATTTCCTGGTATGTCGACGACAGATGGATAGCACTGGTGACCGAGGATCTGATCCGCTTTGGGATGCACCGGATAGAGGTCTCCNTCGTAACCTCCGTCGATTAAGTTTCGCATGACCGAGTTGCCAATTTTTCCATCCTCGGCCGACGCTCCGATAACGGCAACGGCGGACGGTTCCATGATGCGCTTCATGGCCGCCAGTATTTCGTCAGGCGTATGCTGGTGGCGCTCCGGAACGGCGTCAAAATTTAACAACACCCTGACGTCCGCCGCGACAGCGCCGTCGGCAGATGCGAAAACGGGGTTCAGATCGAGTTCATCTATTTCNGGGAAGTCGTTGACCAAATGACTGATGTGCTCAATGGTCTTCGCGAGCGCGGTTCGATCAACGCCTGCTTGACCTCTAACACCATCGAGAATCTTGCTACCAGAAATGTCGTTAAGCATTGCGTGGGTGTCTGNACTTTCAGCCGGGGCGAGACGAAAGGTTATGTCTTGGAGAACTTCGACCAGCGTTCCACCTAATCCGAACGCAACTAGTTTTCCAAAGACCGGATCTGTCGTTGCGCCGACGATTACCTCTAGGCCTTCGTCGACTTGCGCTTGGACTTGCACGCCGTCGATGCTGGCGTNCGAGTTATAGGCCTTGGCGTTATCGAGAATCGCGGTATAGCCGGCTCTTACCGCGTCGACATCCACGATGCCCGTGATAACCCCCCCGGCGTCAGTTTTGTGGAGGATGTCGGCAGAGACGATCTTTAGAACGACAGGAAACCCGATCGACTTAGCTATTTCGACNGCGTCGTTGATGTCTGAGGCCAGGCCTTCGGCCGGCGTAACGATCTCGTAAGCGGCCGCAATTTGTTTGGCTTCAGCGGACGTAAGCGAGCTACGCTGCTCATCCTTCGCTTTTGCAAGAACGGTCCGTACGGCGCTTTGGTCGTAACTCATGTTGCCCCCCCCTCCAAGAAAACGGAGATTATCGTGANCCGGGCATTGATGGAATCAATGCAGAGAGATGATTGATGCGTACGATACCCCTTGAGTCGGAGGGCGTCCCCGCGCTAGCTTAGACGGTCATCAATCAATAGGGGAAGACTATGGGGACCGTAAGTGGTGCAACCCTCATGGCGCGAAGCCTTAAGCAGCAAGGCGTCGACTATATTTTCGGCATCGTTGGCTTTCCGGTACAAGGATTCGCGGCGGTAGCGCAAAAAGAAGGTATCCGGTACGTCGGTATGCGCAATGAACAAGCTGCCAGCTACGCGGCACATGCGGCTGGTTATCTGACGGGGCGTCCGCAAGGCTGCCTTACTGTTTCGGGGCCTGGTGTGATTCACGCGTTCGCGGGATTAGCGAACGCGAAACAGAATTGCTGGCCAATGATTTTGATTGGTGGGGCGTCCCCCGTATTCCAAAATGGCATGGGCGGCTTTCAAGAGGAACGCCAAGTAGAACTCGCGGCCCCCTATTGCAAATACGCGCACGCCATCGAGCATGTGCGCCGTATCCCCTACTATGTTAACCAGGCCGTTCGGCATTCGTTGTTCGGCCGCCCGGGGCCCGTTTACCTAGATTTTCCAGATGACATCATTAATGGCCAGTGCGAAGAAGAAGATGTAACTCAAGCGGCAACTGTTCCGGAACCACCGCGGACGCTTGCCGATCCGGACGCGGTTGAGGAGGCGCTCAGTGCGCTCGAATCCGCCGAGCGACCGCTGGTCGTCGTGGGCAAAGGGATGGCATGGTCACGAGCGGAAGACGAGATCCGAGAGTTTATTGAGCGCACGCAACTGCCTTTTCTCAATTCCCCAATGGGTAAAGGTACGATGCCGGATAATGATCCACTCTCAGTGGGTGCGGCGNGAAGCACCGCGTTACGCGACGCAGATCTCGTGTTCCTGATGGGTGCGCGACTGAATTGGATCATGCACTATGGCTTGCCGCCACGCTTCAACGAAAACGTACGCATCGTTCAACTCGACATTTCGCCAGAAGAAATTGGTACCAATGTACCGACGGAAGTCGCCTTGGTAGGAGATGGAAAGGCCGTAGTTGGCCAGCTGAATCGAGCCCTCGATAATCGGCAGTGGTTCTACCCTGCTGAGACGGCATGGCGTACGACCTTGAAAGAAAAGGCCGAATCTAACCATGCGGCCGTGCAACCTATGATTGACGATGACTCGGCGCCGTCAAATTATTACCGTGCGTATAAAGACATCGTTGATTGGCTGCCAGATGACGCCATCATCATCGGTGAGGGCGCCAACACGATGGATATTGGACGCACCCAAATGCCGAACGTGCACTCGCGGCATCGTTTAGATGCGGGCACGTATGGAACGATGGGTGTCGGGCTTGGTTTTGCAGTCGCCGCCGCGGTAACCAATCCAGACAAACCGATTGTATCGGTACAAGGTGATTCGGCGTTTGGATTTACCGGCATGGAGATCGAAACCATGATTCGTTACAACCTTCCGGTAAAAATGATCGTTTTAAATAACGGCGGTATTGGTGGACATAGCGGTTCAACCGAACCACCAGCTCCTGGGGAAATTCAACCTCCCGGAAATCTTACGTACGGAGCTCGGTATGATCTGATGGTCGAGGGTCTCGGCGGCAAGGGCTGGTATGTCGAAGATCCTAAAGATTTGCGAGCGGCGCTTGATGAGGCGATGGCGCACGATGGCCCCACATTGATCAATGTTCCGCTCAATATTCGCTCCGGACGTAAGCCCCAGGAGCACGCTTGGTTAACGCAATAGNGCAATACTGCTGAAGGGGCGCTTCGGNCGCCCCCTTTGGCTAATGGGGCNTTCGCATAGCGAGGTGGGTGGTTTCTCGTCTTCGACATGTCGCTAAGCCGTCGACGGTGAATTTGGTCGAAATGGNACGGCCAACGTGTCTATCATCGGGCTATGAATCTCGAAGAAACCGCGGTGCTGCTGCTTTTGCGGTCACAGCACTTGGATGTTGGCACCATCATGGACCTTCTGGATCTAGGTGACCGCGAATTCCGTGAAATGACAACGCGTAATTCGCAGATTCACGAGCTCCTCGAGGCAAGGCGACAGGGAACACTGCCTGCCATTGAAGTAGAACCGAAGCAATGTCTGGCCTGTTCGGAATGGTTCATGCCATATGCGTCGGAGCGTTATTGTTCGGATCCATGCAAGGTGGCAGGAAACATTCAGAACGTCTAATCGGTAGTCGCGATCTCGAGAAAGCGTGATTGCGGGAGCCTATTGCCTGAGGTAAAAACAACGTCGATACGGGGCGGTTAGGTCCTATTAGGTCGTACTATGTTGATTGACGACGCCATCGATTGACGTACGAAAAGGTTTAAAAGGGGGGAGTTTGAACGTGNTGAATGAAGCCATCGGTCGGTTCGATCATATCGGTATTGCCGTTCACAGTATTGACGCCTCAAGGCCGTTTTTTGAAGAAGCCCTCGGCGCTAAATTTCGTTCTATCGGGGAACATGGTTCCGGAGACTTTCGTATCGCGCTCTTTGATTTGCACGATTTCTGTATCGAGTTGTTGGAACCGATTAACCCAGATGGATTTCTTGCCCAATTCCTCGAAAAACGCGGCGAAGGATTTCATCATTTGACCTTGCAGACACCTGATCTCGAGAAAAAAGTCGACAAGCTCGAATCGCAGGGGATCAGAGTCGTAGACAAANGTTTTGACGATCCGAAGTCTGTCGACGCTTTCATTTCGCCAAAAAGCGCACACGGTTTGCTAGTCCAACTAGGCCAATCGCTTGGCCCACTTAATAATCCGCCGTATTGGGAAGAGTAGTTGACGGTGGGCTCAACGATGGGCATTTTGTACGTGCATACCACGGCTGAAACCACATGAGGAAAGTGTTGCTCATTTCAGGCGTGGGAGCGTTGCTTCTAGCCGCGACCGCGTTGATTGCGACACAGACCCCTTGGGGCCAAAACGTGCTGCTGAAACGCTTGATCTCCGCACGGCTTCTCGATGCACCAATCGCTTGGGGAGACCCGGAGGTGTTACGTGTTTTTGTATGCGGCAGTGCCTCGCCGCTTGGGGTTTCGGAGCGTGCCCAGAGCTGTATCGTTGTGACAGCGGGATCGACTTTTTTTATCGTCGATGCCGGCGCGGGGTCGACGGGAAATTTGTTACGCGCACGGTTGCCGATGCAGAGCCTTGCTGGCGTCTTGTTGACACATTTCCACTCTGACCATATTAGTGCGCTGGGGGATACTAACCTCGCGTCCTGGGTCGCAGGACGAACCGNGCCGTTAAATGTGTTTGGCCCCCACGGTGTGGCCCGGGTCGTCGATGGTTTTAATGAAGCCTACGCGCTGGATCGAACGTATCGATCGACGCACCACGGTGTCGAGCTATTACCTCCGGATATTGGGCCGATGCGCTCGCAATTAGTTGTGACCGAGCAATTTTTTGAGGTGGGCGAATTCAAAGTCACGCCTTTTTCGGTTGATCATGGCCCGGTTCAACCCGCCTTGGGTTACCGCTTTGATTACCGTGGGCGTTCCGTTGTGATCAGTGGCGACACCAACGCGTTGCAGTCGACGGCGGTTGCTTCGCGTGATGCCGATCTATTGATCCATGACGCGCTCTCGGAGCCGCTCGTGCAAGCCATGAAAGATGCTGTAACGTCCGCGGGAAACGTGCGTATGGCACAGATTATTGATGACATCCTTGATTACCACGCCCATACCGATACGTTGGTCGAAGTAGCACGCGAAGCTGGTGTCGCGATGCTTGCCTTGTATCACCTAGTTCCAGTTCCCGCGAATAGCATTGCGAAAAGCATCTTTGTTCGAGGGTTGCCGGCGGACGTTCAAATTGTTGATGACGGTACCGTATTCAATCTCCCGACAAAGACCGACACGATCGAAGTCGTGCACATCTTCTAATGCCCGCAATTCCGTCCATGAGAATATCGACTCGGGTCGACGAAGAACCTCGAAAAGGAGCTAGAGGGCCAGTGAAATTTGTCCTGTTGCATCATGAGGGTTGTAGCCGTGACGGATTTCATTATCGAATAGATCGGGATGGGTCTGTGCGGGAGTTACTCACACCAGATAGTAGGGGTCAACATCCTGCATCGTTGGGCATCGTTCTACGTGGCAATTTAGATCGTGAGCGGCCGGCCGGCCGTCAACTCGATGCGCTAAAGGAGTTGCTGCTTGACCTNAAACTTCGCTATCCGGACATCGGTCTAGGTGCGCATCGACAGGTTCGGGGCGATATTAAGACTTCGTGTCCGGGAAAACGTTTTCCGATGCGCGAAATTGCAGATTGGTTTGATAAAGAATTGATTCGCGCTCGAGATGAAAAACTAGAACGCGAAGTGGAGTCACAATACACACAACATTAGCGGAACAGCAGTCGTCGCTACGAGGTGTGAGTGGAGGTATCAATGAGTATAGAAATAAGGGACGAGCGCTTCTTCGATGTCGTTGAAGAAAGCCTTGAATTAGAAACGTTGGCGGATGGCTTTGCTTTCACTGAAGGGCCTATTTGGCATCCGNGCGAAAAACACTTGACGTTTAGCGATATTCCGTCGAATCGGATGCATCGCTGGAACCAATCGAGTGGGGTTTCTGTCTATCGGGAACCCAGCAACATGAGCAACGGTAATACCTACGACACTAGTGGACGTATTCTCAGTTGTGAACACGCAACCTCGCGAGTGACCCGAGAAGATTTTGACGGTTCACTCTCGGTGATTGCGAGCCACTACCAAGGGAAAGCGCTCAATAGCCCAAACGATATCGTGGTCCGTAACGACGATGTTTATTTTACCGATCCGACCTATGGTCGTGAGAGCCACACGGGGGTGGTGCGCGAGACGGAACTCGACTTTCAGGGGCTCTATCGAATCGATGCGACNACNGGCGAGTTAGAACTTCTGGCCCACGATTTTGATCAGCCGAATGGTTTGGCGTTTACCCCGAATCAGCAGGCGTTGTATGTGGCCGATACACCACGTATGCATATCCGGAAATTTCAGATTGATGGCAGCGGAAGGCTATCGGGTGGCGACGTTTTTGCGGAGTCGACGGGGACCGGTGCTGGTGCGCCGGACGGTCTTAAAGTGGCATCGACTGGACACGTATTTTGCGCTGGCCCGGGCGGCGTCCACGTATACGCCGATGATGGCTGTTGTTTAGGCGTCATCCAGACCCCTGCTTTTTGTGCCAATTTCACCTGGGGCGGCGATGATCTGAAAACTTTTTTCCTCACATCGTCAAATCACTTGTATCGAACTCAAGTTAAGGTAGCTGGGATACCTCTGTTTTGACGTGTTAATCCTTGATGTGGTGGTTAACCAGAAATTCGAAAGCACTGCGGTCGGCGCCTTCTCGTGTCAGATCCTGTTTTGCGCGTCGTGCCGATTCGCCGGAAATTGGTTTGGCGTTTCTAGCTTTTAAATGAGCTTCGGCGACGCGCTCAAGCATGACAAAACGAGATACCGATTGTGCGACGGTGGTACCGACGGTCAAGAGGCCGTGATTGCGCAGAACAATTGCGCCGTTACGCCCCAAACTTTGGGCAATCCGAGAGCCACCGTCTAAGCTTTGTATCTGCACCTCTTCGTCATCGAACACGACGCAATCCTCAAAGAAGAGGCACGCTTCCTGGGTGATGGGTTCGACGTTGCGAACTTCCGCCGAAAAGGGCGTTCCCCATTGCGTATGCGTGTGTGCGGCACTGACGATGTCGCGCCGAGCTGCCAATAGTGGCTGGTGAATAAAGAACCCCGCCTGATTGACGTCACCCGAACCCTCAACGGTGCGGCCATCGGCGTTAAGCAATACGAAGTCGCTCGTTTCGACTTCCGCGAACGGTACCCCGTAACGAAGCAGCCAAAAGCAGTCGGTTCGATCGGGGTCGCGAGCGCTGATGTGGCCATCGCCCAAATCCCCCCAGCCATGTGCCGCGAAGATACGGTAACCGTTGCGCAACTCCTCAAGTAATTTTTCGCGACTATCCATATGTAATTCCGGGCTATCGCGCCGTACGGCCGGCGTGATGGGATGTCTCATGATGCAACGTTTCGGGAACGTAACGAAAGAGGATAATTAACCCGATCACAGCGAGACCCCCGGTCCACGCGCCGGCAACAGCAAGGGTGGTTGCGCTCGCGATCGTTCCCACGACGAAGGGACCCAACGCGCCACCGGCGTCACCGACGAGGCGCCAAACTCCGAGGAACTCGCTGCGGCCGTTTGGCGGTGAAAAGTCCCCGCCGAGTGTCATAAAAATGCCAGTCCCAAATCCGTTGCCGAGTCCCGCCAACATGGCGATAGCGCAAAGGTGAACAAATCCTGTTGCTAATGGCAGCAACACGATCGCAGCTCCCAAGAAGAAGAGCGATGGGGCCAACGCATACTTCCTACCGGCATGGTCGAGTATCAATCCAGCCGGCAAGAACATGAGCATGTCGACAAGAGAAGAAAGGCTAAAGGCGATGCCAATCTCAGATTCACCCAAGCCGAGTGATACCCCGACTAGAGGAATCATTAGTACTCGACCGTGACGAAGAAATGAAAGCGTGACCATGACGATGCCGGCGGTGACAAAGGTATGACCTTGGGCTCGGATAATCTGTCGGATCGGAACCGTCGTTCGATTTTCTTCAGAACGCTGGCNACCTTTCGAGAAGATCACGACGGTTACTAAACAAACGGCAAACAATACCGCGGCGCCCATGAAAACCGGCTCGTAACCAATNAGCTCGGCGCTAAAACCGCCGACGAGAGGTCCCAACAAGGCACCCGCGCGGTGCAAACCAGCCATCACTGAGATGACACGGCCGCGTTGGGTTTGTTGCACCGTGTCGGTGATAAATGTCAGTCGAGCGAGCAAGAACATGCCTGCTCCAGCACCGAATCCGAGCGCAGTAAGGCCGACTAGCCATGCCGTTTGTGTGAATGCACACCCGAGGGCCATGATAATTAGGACAAGTAACCCAACAACCATGACTGCTTTGTCGCCGAATCGGGCCACGAGGAGTCCGGAGGGAACGTCGGCTAGCATGGTTCCGATCCCTCGCATTCCTACCATCGCAGCAGCCATGGCGAGGCCACCACCGAGCTTTAACGCATAAAGAGGCAGTAGGATTTGGATAGCATTCTGCGCGATCGCATAGAGAGCNGATGGCAGATAGACCGGGAAAATTAGGCCCCGTATAACCCCCCAAATGGGTGGCGGTGTGTCTGACTCACCGGTAGAGAGCGGGGTCATTTTCAGCGTCTAATATCTTCAATCTCGCGCGTTTTCCACATGAGCAGAGTGTGTGACCTGCCGCCGACACACGAAGGACGAGTTCCGAGGATGGTTCGATGTCGGTTGGCCGAATTGAGAAACTAACTATAGCTCGACCATGGCTAGGTTACGTAAGATTCGTTTTTTGGAGGATGAGCTGATGAGTGGTGAGGCGGTATTGCTGGAGCAAAAAGAAGGGCACGTTCTTGTGTTAACCATGAATCGACTGGAGCGTCACCATGCTCTAAATAGGGAATTATCGGCGAGTTTGTCGGATGCCATTGTCCATGCAGAGGCCGATGAAGGGGTTCGAGTGATTGTGCTTACAGGCGCTGGTTTGAAGGCATTCTGTGCGGGAGCTGACATGCTGGAGGTCAGCGGTGTAGAAAAAACGAGCGGAGGAGATCGGATCAACGCTTTTGATCCGATCGGCAAGTTGAGCAGCACACCGATACCTGTCATCGCAGCAATTAATGGATACTGCTATGGGGGTGGCGCACGGTTAGCAGTTGCTTGTGACATTTTGCTTGCGTCTGACAACGCAACCTTCCGCTTGCCCGGTGCCGAATACGGTTTGGTGGTCGCTGCCGCATCGTTGCCAAGGTTGGTAGGGTCTTCAAAAGCAAAGGAGCTGATCTTTTCGGCCCGCAAGTTCAGTGCCGATGAGGCGGAGCGTTGGGGCATGCTGAGTGCCGTCTATCCTCAACCCGAGTTGATGAATAAAGCTATGGAGCTAGCGCATGAGATCGCGGGCAATTCCGTTGCGGCTGTCCGCGCTTCAAAACAAGTGATCGANGCGGCAACGCTTTCGGAGTCAGCGAACAGGCTCGAAGCTGAAGCAAATCAGGATCTTCGTGGAAGCCCCGAGCAGCGCGATCGGTTCCGCGAGGCAACTCGAAAAGTGACGGGTCGGTAGTTTCAGTCGGGCCGACATACGCCCAGCGAATGCCAGCCCGGGGAACGCTCATTGCCTAGTCGGCGGCGACTGATTCTCTGTCGGTATCGGTGAGCGTGCGGTAAGTGACGGAGCCGAATAGCATTTCGGCCCAGGACTGCTGACCCCAGCGGACTTCTTTGTTCGGGTCTGGATTTGCTGGGTTCTGACTCGAGTTGTCCCAGGTTGTGGAATGCACCAAGCGGGTTCCCGCTGGTAAGAATTTTGGTGTTTCTAACCGGTAGGTCGTTTGCCAGTTGAAGTCGTAGTTGGGGACCGATAACAAGATTTCTTCTTCGCCATTCGGATAAAACGCGACGAAATTTGATGCCTTGCCGCGATAGTGCGAATGTGGCAACAAGCTGTAGACCAAGACGTCGTCCTTGAATACGCGCTCGGCTTTTGCTGTGTGAGCTTTGGTGTGGGGTGGTATACGGAACCGGAAATTGATCAAGGTTGTGCCGCCAAGGCGATGTAATGGCGGTTCTTTGTGCAAGTAGATCCCGAGTTGAGAATTGTCGGTCGTTTCCCGCCCGTACGGCGTGTAATGCATCTGTAATCGAATGGTCGATCGGGCTGGCAATAATCGGCCGGTGTTTTCCGGGTAAACGCTGCCGGTCGATCCCGGAACGTAGCCACCGAGACCGCCAGAACCCCGACCTCCAAAACGCGATCTACCAGACCCCTGTCCCGGNGGTCGAAAGGTTGTGATCACGTGGTGTAGCGCGGCCCGATCGCCCGGTAGGATGTCCGCCGCTCGTACCCAAACATCGTGATCCAACGGATTGGTTACGGTCGGGTACTGGTAGTCGACTACCCCGGAAGCCGGGACTACCTGAGTCGGGATATCGAGAACGACGTCGGGGGTACCGAGCCCCCATTCTGGCCAGTCATGAACGAAGTCAGCAAGGGGATCGACGCCCTCGCCCCGTGGTGCACCGGCCTCGATCCAATGCACGAGAGTCTGTTTTTCTTCGACGGAAAGTGAACGATCGTTCTTGAAGTTCCCGTGGTGTGGGTCGGCGTGCCATGGGGGCATCCGTTGGGTACGAACGACTTCGCGCATCATCAAGGAGAAGCCGAGAACCATAGTATGGTCGCTCATGACCCACGGCCCGATGCCGCCAGGACGATGGCACGCAAGACATTTTTCGATTAACAGTGGCGCGATGGTATCCGTGTAAGAGATGTTCGCGTGGGACGATCGGAGCTCTTGCTCGGGGAACGACACCGTACAACCTTGTTGCAGTTCGATAGATGACGGAACGGGCACGCCGCCGAGAATGGCGTCGAGCGATGCCGTAACGCCATCGATGTCTCCACGATAAACAGTACGCCAAGTGGTGGGATCGATGACAAGTGCTTCGCCCGCTTGCCAAAATTCCAGGGATTCGCCAATCAGTTGCGTGTCGTCAATGAGAACAGCGAGGCCGTTTTCTTCGGCTTCCATCGCAGCTCGGATCGTGGCTCGGTCGTCGTCGAGGCTAGAATTAATAAGACGTACTTCGACCCCCTTGGTGGAGTAAGTCTCTGCTAAATTCTCGAGTGCCCCGGCTGCATGTTGGGCCTCTTGGCAACTCGACGCATGCGCCATGAGGACCACGGCACTCGCGTCAGAGAGGTAATAGAGTTCATGTGCGTAGCCGCGTTGATCCAGGAGTTCGAAATTATCGACNACGTTTGCATTGATCGAGCCGGCAAGACATAGCGCCAACAATGCTGCTGTGACGGCGATAAGACGATTATGTCGGTGCATGGGCCTCTCCTACTTTGCACCAGAGTATAGGAGAGATTTCAATTCTTTGTCCTGCAGTGTCAGCGAAGTCGCTCAGTCCCCGTGATGCCTAGTTCTTCGAGTTCCCTGTATTCCGCCGAGCCGACGCCAAGCTCTTCTTCGAACACCTCGCGACTGTGTTGGCCGAAACAAGGCGCGTGGGTGATATGGCCACGTGACGTGTTTTGGAATACCCAAGGCACCATGGGCATGTAATGAGTCCCCGATTCAGGATGCGTGATCGGTTGGAGAAAACCTCGCGCCACGAATTGTGGACTTGGTTCGTGGTAGATCTCCTCAAACGGTTCGACACGCGCAGCCGCCACGCCTAAGGAACAGAGTTCTGCGGCCATTGCGTCGGCGTCCACGTCCGAAACCCACGCGCCGATAGCTTCGTCTAGAGAACTTTCGTTGGTTTTTCGAAGGGCCATCGTGGCGAAGCGCTCATCCCTGATTCCGGCAAGTTGAGCGAGTGAAGAAAATGCTTCGTCGGTTTCCGCAGCGATTGCAAGCCAAGAGTCGCCCTTTGCCTGATACACGTTATGTGGGGCAATTCGTGGGTGATGGTTACCACTTGGAGTGCGCAGATGGCTGTTGCCATCGTATTCGAGCATTGCATCTCCGAGTTGGACGGCGACGGCTTCAATCATTGCTGCATCGATGCGCTGTCCCTCGCCGGTGCGTTGTCGATGATTAAGAGCTGCGAGGATCGCCGCAGCGAAGTAATAACCCGAGATCGGGTCGGGAATCAGACCACCGGTATTCTGAGCGATTTCCCCCGGGTAGCCATGAATCGAGGATAAGCCGGCCATCGGCTCCGTCGTCGCGCCGTTCGCTGGATATTCCGCGAGTGGTCCGGTACTGCCGTAGCCAGAAACTGATGCAAAGATGATGTCCTTCTTGTGTTCACGCAGGGTCTCAAGAGTGATGCCCCAATTGCCCATGACGTGGGGACTGAAGTTGTCCGCAAGGACATCGAACTTGGGAATCATGCGCCAAAACATCTCGCGACCGCGAGGGGTCGCCATATCGAGGGTGATGGCGCGTTTATTGAGATTAACGGTGTTGTACATGCCGTTGTTGTTGAGGGGATTCTGTTCGATATCGGGATTACGAACGGCCGGAGGAACGGGTGCGCCGGCGCCGCGCCAGACGTCAGGCCTCTTGCAGCTTTCGATTTGAATTACGTCAGCCCCGAGTAATCCGAGNAANTGGGTCGCGAAAGTGCCGGCCCACGCCTGAGTAAAGGCGAGTACACGGATGTTGTTTAGGGGTAAATCAGGGTTATCGCTACTCGTTCGACGCTTGCGCGGCGTCGTTTCGACGTTTCCATCATGTTGACCGATCTCGGGTGCCGGGCGATTTAGAGTCCAAGGAGTTGCGGACAGTTTNGCGGGTGCACCTGGCGCCCGAATCCGCCGGTCGCTGATTTGTGTGGATATGATGTATTCACGTGATCGCAGGTGCTCATTTTCGATCAATTCCTGCGCGTTCTGCACTACACCTGCGATACAACGGCGCTGGACAAGGCCGTGAAATAATTCCCATTTATCGCGTTGAGCGGCGGCTTCTTCGAGCCCGTCGCGAACAGGCCGAGTGTCTTTTTGGTTACGCCCGAGTACCGGGATGAAGTCGGNGTCTTTGGCCAGTTCTGGCAAATCGAGAAAGTTCATTGCTTCTTCCCAGAATGCCCAGTCGCCATAGCCGAAATTGATGGCGCCGTTCTGAGTTTTCCAAAGAGGTCCTGCCNGTCCACGATCGCGCTTTCCGTTGGGCCCATGAGCCATTCGATTTCCGCCAATGAACAAGCCAAGTTCGGCCCACGGTGCGCAGGTATTGGCCATGGCTTCCATTTCACTGACGTCGACGCGCTCTCCGTGACCGCTGCTGCCACTGCGAAACAACGCAGCTGCCGCGCCTACGAAACCTGCAACTCCGCTGATGTAGCCCGTTTGGTGAAGCGGGAGTTGTAGCGGTGGTTCGTCGACGTAGCGATTAATCGCGCTCCAGCCAACGCGGGCGCAGGTCGTTAGATTGTTACCAGGAAAATCAGCCAGGGGGCCCTCAAGTCCGTGCGGCGTAATTGATAGATGGACCGAGTCCGGCGACCGCTGCAGTACGGTGTCTGGTATTCCTGTGGACGTCGTGACGATTACGTCCGCACCCGCGATCAAACTTCCGTGATCTTCAACAGTTCCNGAAACTGACCGCTTATTCCAATTGACGTAGCTGTGCAGTAANGATTCTGGCTTGCCGGATTCGCTGTTCANAAAGGGCGGTTCGTGTCGCANGGGGTGGCCNTGAACATCTTCAATCAGTATTACATCGGCACCAAAATCGCCGAACATNCGGGCGGCGTAGGCGCCTGAAAGACGGTCNGATAAATCGATGACCCGGATTCCCTGAAATGCTTTAGTCAATACGCGCCCCCCGGAGATAATATTATCCTGCAAGCTAGCCCGCGTTCGAGCTCGGTGGTTTCCGAAACTCTAGAACTGGGATTGGTAAGTTGGGACGACATAGGGTCCTTCGGGAATGATCGCGATGGCGGAATCGCCAGTTGCTTTTACGCTGTCTTCGATGGCCGCATCAACCGATTCGATGATTTCAACGCCGGTGAGCGCGCGTTCGTCTGCCGATAAACCTGTGGTATAGAGTTTAATGTTGGCGCGACGTTGCGACTTCAGTTGCATTTCGGTCTCCCATTCATCGATATCGGCGAGCCGCTTATTAATAATCCCTGCACGAAATGCGTCGGGACCCTCAACAAGGAGCCGTTCTTGGGANGCGCGATAGGCAGGTGAACCAAGGCCCTCGGCACACTCGGACGCAATAATAAGGTTTGCACGCTCAGCGAGAATTCCCATCGGGTTCACCATGCCTTTCACGGTCTGGTAATAGGTCTGATCCAACGGGAACCCAGCGGCTGAAGTCACCACGGTGTTGAATCGTTTTGGCGTGTAAACCTTGCAATATTGGTCGGCGAAGGCGACCGCCTCAAGGTGGCTGGCAACGATTTCGCCGAAATTGACGAACGAAAGCTCACGCTCATCGTTAATNACCGTATTGAGCGCGAACAGATTACGGCCCGTGTATCGTTGCAGCATCTCGATGATTTCAAGCTGTTCTTCGTGCAGCGGATTGCCCTCAAGGTTGCATTGCACCGACGCTGGGTCTTCCATAAAGCGGGCGCTGTGTAGGGTTCGGATCGTGTCGGAGTGAGCGATACCGGGGACGATGACCTTGCGCCCACCCGAATAACCCGCCATAAAGTGAGGTTCGACGAGCCCCGTTGCGATTCCTAAGTCGGCTTCAACAAATTGACGGTCGAGCCCGACGGGCGTGTTCCGCGAGGTAAAACCCAAGTCGACGTGGTCCTCGTGATTGAGGGCATGGTGGTTGGCGACGTTGACGTTATTCAGCACCCAGTCGTCGCCGATAACANTCGCCAATTCATCGCCTTTGTTCGGGCGATGCAAGCCCGTTGCCACGAGGACGGTAATATTTTCGGATGAGATCCCAGCACCAATCANTGCTTCGATAAGCGGGCGAAGGAAGAGATGGTTCGGTACCGGTCGTGTGATGTCACAGATCAAAATACAAGCAGAACGACTGCCCTTCGCGAGGCTTTGTAACGAGTCACAACCGACGGCCTGAGCGAACGCGTCGGTAACGGCTCGGCCTGGATTATCCACGGCTGGCATCGACGGTTTGCGTATTACGGTCACATTGGTCTTCGCGGGGCACGATACGGTGAGGACGGATTTACCGTACAAAAGATCGACTTTCATGAGTTACGGCGCATCGTTAACGGGCTAGCGATCGTGCGATGGTACAGTTGCTTTGACGCCATTGCAGCGCTCTTTTGTGCTGTTACACGGGAGGAATTATGGCTAGTGCAAATGACATCGAATACGAGGTCGTCGTGGGTTGGGAGAACCTACCGGACGGGTGGAGTTTCGTAGAGGTCGCGGGGGTCGCCACGGATTCGAAGGACCGCGTTTACGCGTTCAATCGTGGCGAACACCCCATGATCGTTTTTGATTCGGACGGTAACTTCTTGGATGCGTGGGGTGAGGGAATTTTCACTAACCCTCACGGAATTTATATAGGGCCAGATGATCGCGTCTATTGCGCCGATAATTTCGACCATACCGTACGAATTTTCGATAATGGCGGACGGTTGCTGCAAACGTTAGGCGAAGTCAACGAACCATCGGATACAGGGTTTGTTGCCGGTAAANCNCCCGTGCAGAAGTCTGCAGGGCCTTTCAATCGGGTCACCAACGTTGCGCTATCCAAGCTCGGGGAATTATATGTTTCCGATGGTTATGGCAACGCCCGTGTCCACAAGTTCGACAGCAAAGGCGTGCACTTAACGTCGTGGGGGCAACCTGGTAGCGGTCCCGGAGAATTCGTATTGCCGCATGCCATCGCGGTAGATCGATACGATCGCGTATACGTTGCGGATAGAGAAAACTCGCGGGTTCAGGTTTTCACGACGGATGGGGATTACGTTACCGAATGGAATGACGTGATACGACCCGATGACTTGTTTATCGATGCGGATGAAAATCTGTACGTGGCCGAACTTGGTGAACGCGCTGGCTTGGCGCCGCACGTTGATATCCCTCCGCACGCCCCGCACGCGCGAGTCAGTGTCCTTACCCTTGAAGGAGACGTACGGGCGCGATTCGGCGGGGATGATCCCGTGGCCCCAGGCAACTTCTTCGCGCCACATGGTATTTGGGCGGACTCCAAAGGCGATCTTTATGTTAGTGAGGTTACTGTCAGTGGCGGTGGCCGCTGGGGACTGGTCCCCATGGATTGTCATTCACTGCAAAAATTTGTGCGTATCCGCGGATAAGAGAAGACCGCGACTGGCGTGGCCTTCTTCCGTTTGGTGTTACGGAACCTAGTGGGCGCCGTTTCGCAGTACCTTGCCGGCACAGATTCCGGTGTGCTCGTCATCCCGAAGAATCACTTCGCCGTTGCAGACGGTGGCTTGATACCCCGTAGCTCGTTGTTGGAACCGTGACGCTCCACCCGGAAAATCGTTGACGATGTACGGCTGACGCTCTGCCACACGATCAATGTCGATGACATTAACGTCGGCCCGTTTGCCGACTTCGAGGGTTCCTCGGTCCCGGAGGCCCAGTACGCGTGCGGGTTCGGCAGCAATTCGTCGGACAGCTTCTTGAATCGTGTAAACGCCTGCATCACGGTGCCAATGCGAAAGCACGAACGTTGACCAGCCCGAATCGATCATCTGGCTTACGTGAGCGCCGGCATCGCCAAGACCAGGCATGGCCCAGTCGGTCGTGATCATTTTTTCAAGATGCTCAAGATTGACGTTAAAGCCGCGTTGGTGGAACAGCGCTTTCCCATCCGTTTCAAGCGTTAAGCGCAGCCAGGTTTCGCTCGGGTGTTCGCCTGACTCCTCGGCGATGTCGTAGAGACTCTCGTAACGAGATTGCGTGTAGTTCGGGCGTGCTTCTTGTCCCATCGGGTAGTAGCGTTTGGTCGCGTTAAGAATCATTTCTTCTTGTTCGTGATCCTTAATCTCTTGCACCAGTTTTGAACGAAACTCCGCATCTTGAATGGCTTCCAAGCGATCGCTGAAATCCATGCGGCGAAGCTCATTCCAGGATGTGGTGTGCCAGAAATTTCCCGTCGATAAACCACCGACGCCGCCGCCACTGCGTGGAACGGTAACGCCAGTAATATCCACGCCATTACGACGCATTTCGGATACGCGTTCGTCCAGGCGGATGCCGTGTTCGGAGATGGCGCTAAACAGGATCCGGCTGTCTCGACCTTCTTCGGCGAGCAGGTCCATTTCGTTATCGATGTCACCAAAGTGCGGGACGGTTTGCATCAAGCCGCCATGTTTGCCCACGGCTTTCGAGATCGCGAGTAATTCTTCTCTGCTCGCGAAGGTTCCTGGAATGGGACGACGGTCCGGCAGGGTATGGCCGGGGTGGCGGTTGACAGAGAAACCGATCGCGCCTTCCCGGACAGACTCTCCGGCGAGCGCAGCTATCTGTTCGATTTCTTTTGGGGTTGCCTGCTCTTCGATAGCGCGTTCGCCCATTACGTAGAAGCGGGTCGCACTGTGACCAACCAAGCCGGTGACGTTGATCATTGGACCGAGTCGTTCAATGGAATCGAGATAACCTCCGTAGGATTCCCAGTCCCAAGGCAATCCCGTCAGGATGGCGTGTTTAGGGATGTCCTCAACCGTTTCCATCATGCCGGCTAGAAATTCACGATCGTCGGGTTTACAGGGGGCAAATGTTACGCCGCAGTTTCCCAAGAGTGCTGTTGTGACACCGTGCCATGTGACGGAGGTCATGTGTGGGTCCCAACCGATTTGGGCATCGAGATGGGTGTGGAGGTCAACGAATCCGGGCGTGATGGTGTTTCCGTTGGCGTGAATTTCTTCGACCCCGGTCTCCTCAACGGTGCCGATAGCACTGATTGTGTTGCCGTCGATGGCGACGTCGCCCTCGAAGGGCTCGTTACCGGTACCGTCGACGATGACGCCGCCGCGAATGACTAGATCGTGGGACATGTCCCCTCCCATGCGGTTCAAACAATGAACAATTGCTCGAGTATGCCAGATTTTCTGCGGGGGCGACCAAGCGACCAAATTGCAGGTGGTCGATAAGAACTCGACTGATTAGACTGCATCGGTTGTGCCCAATCGTATCGATACATCTCTCATTTACCGAGCGTTGATTCTGACGGGTTTAGTGGCGTTCGGGTTTTATCTCGCGGCCGATCGCGGCTTGGTGTCGCTCGCGCTGAATTCCGACCGTAGCTATATTTCTTGGGTCATTCTCGGTGTCTATGTGTTAGCCAGTTGCCACTGGTTGTGGGCGTCGTTGCATTTGACGCGAGAACGCCGACGTTTTTCGGAACTCGAAGAAGCCCGTATACAGGGTGATCAAACCGCCTCGGTCGAAGACGGTCTGCTCGGTGAGTTCTTTGCCCGCCTGGAATCAAAGTCCGACGACAATGCCGATGCGTTGCTGAGCGCGTTCGGAGATGAACTTGCGAACCGGCATGCCATCGGTCACTTCGTCGGTGATGTATTGTTGAAACTAGGCCTACTTGGCACCGTCGTCGGGTTTATCTTGATGCTGCTTCCGGTCGGCGAAATTGAAGATTTTGACCCGTCGGTTATGCAGCGGCTCCTGAGCTCGATGAGTGGAGGCATGGCAGTCGCCTTGTACACCACCATCGCCGGCCTCGTAACTAGCACGCTGCTGAAGCTCCAATATCACGTCGTGGAAACGTCGTCGGCCGATTTGGTGACTCGTCTGCAAGTTTTCGTCGATACACAACCCCAGGACCATCGAGATGGGGCAAAAGGCATTAACGCGGATGCGTCATAGGATTTATAGCCAGAGCGAATCCCAAGATGCTTTTACAGATCTCCTTTTTAACGCGCTGTTAGGTTTTGCGTTTATGTTTGTGGTCGCTTTCTCGCTAATTAGCGATCCGAGCGATACGGGGAAAGTGGACCGCAAGGCTGAAATCCTCATCACTGTCCGTTGGCAGGATCGACATCCCGACGACGTCGATACCCTGGTCGAAGACCCGCGAGGAAATATGGTCTGGTACCACAATCGCGACACGGGATTGATGCATTTGGACCGCGATGACCGAGGTTTATTTCAAGACCGTGTGGTTCTCGACGGGGTCGAGGTGTCCAATCCACTCAATCAGGAGACTGTATCAGTTAGGGCCCTAAAGGCAGGCGAGTACGTCGTCAACGTGTTGCATTATCAGGCGAACTACAGCGAGCCACTGCCGGTGTCGGTGAAGGTGGAGAAGCTCAATCCGGTGGTCAAACTCATCCACTACGAGAAACTCGAACTCAATGGTGTAGGCGATGAGCAAACTGCCGTGCGTTTCACCGTTGATGGTTCCGGTGAGGTGACAGGCACCAATAGACTGAGTAAGCGCCTGCTGAGCAAGGCGGTCGCGGAAAAACGTTGATCACTACTGCGATTGTGCTTGCACTTGCTTATGCCGTTACCGCGGCACTCTTGTTGAACCTGAATTTGGCAACGCGGTTGGCGAGATGGATCAAATTCACGGCGGTGGTGGGCGTTTCGACGCTATACATTGTGACCTGGCATGGACTAAGCGATCTTCTCGGTTGGGCTACTCGAGAACCGATGCCAGTCGATTTTCGACTCCACTGGGTTGTTATTGAGGAGCCTGATAAGGCTGCCGGTGCTGAGGGTAAAATCTATTTTTGGATTCGCGAACTAGACGAGGCGGGCTTGGCGGAAGGCGCGCCAAGGGCGTATCAGGTTCCTTGGGATGAGGAGACGGCTGAAGCAGCGGAAGAGGCTCTCGAGGAACTAGAGGGTGGTCAGCTCCTAAATGGTCGGATGAGCCGGCAAATCATCAACCCCGATCTAATTTCCCCTGATCCAACTGCACAATATCGTCAGGACGAGTCGGGTTCTAGCGGGCAACAATCTCGATTTGAGTTTATTCGCTTGCCGCCACCGACATTGCCGCCAAAGCCGATTTAAGGTTGAATCGATAAATCGGCTTTGGTGATAGTTGAAGGGCTACTGAAGCCAAGTCAATCGTGCTGCCTCCTGATTGCCGAGTGCAACTTCTCGATCTTCTATCGCTCTGGCCCGAACATAATCGTGAATCCGGGCTGTATCTTCTGTAGTCAATACGTCGGCAAAACTAGCCATCCCCGCCGACGCCATTATCCCTTCGAGTACGATTTTGTCGAAAGCGTCGTGGCTCGCTTCGCTGATGCGTCGTAAATCCGTTATTGAACCGCCTGAGCGAACCACGAGGCCATGACAGAAGCCACAGTAGTTGCCGTAGAGCCGCTCACCACGGGCAATATCCTCGACACTGGCTGTCAGTGCCGGTTGTTCCGGAATTGACCGATCCACGGCGGTTGGGGCTTCGAGCGTTGCGCTTCCGCCGATTTTGAAGGTCAGTAATTTACCGTAGTTCCCATACGTCAGAGATGCAGGTTGTGCGACCGGTGGTAACGGCTCACCGGAGAATAAGTCGCCGCCGCCATTCCCTGTCAGGATCGAAACATACTGGACTTCGTCGATCATGAAACTAACGGGTGGCGCAAGAATCGAGGTATAGGTGTTGAACTGCCAAAGCGCCTCCCCATTGTCCTTGTTATAGGCGGTTAGGTAGCCGAGCGCGTCGCCCTGAAACACCAATCCACCCGCCGTCCCCAGGACTCCGCCATTCCAGTAGTGAGGTATCTCTACAACCCACTTGTCTGTTCCGGTAAGTGGGTCAAACGCTTTAAGGTAGCCCTTGGGAGTCGGTTGGTCCTCAAGGTTGTTGATCAGTAATTGGGCGATACCAGCGATCTCGATACCAAGATTCCAACCACCCTCGTTGCGCTTGTAGACGCCCGACGCTTTCCATTCTTCCGACATGCCGTAAATGAGCGGATTGTCTTGAGCCGGGAGGTAGACGAGACCGGCCGCGGTATCGACGGACATCGCTTGCCAATTGTGTGCCCCAAGGGGTCCGGGAAGGATCCATTGTTCTTTCTCAAGGTAGTCGAGATCCGGGTTCTCGACGGGCCGGCCTGTCTCTAAATCGACATGGGTGGCCCAGGTGACGGTTGCAAAGGGGTGCGCCCGTAGCAATTTGCCGTCAGCGCGATCGATGACGTAAAAGAATCCGTTCTTGGGGGCTTGTAGCAGGACTTTTCGATCCACTCCGTCGACCGTCATGTCGGCGAGCGCAATATCCTGAACCGCGGTGTAATCCCAGTTATCGCCAGGCGTGGTCTGGTAGTACCAGTTCATGCGACCGGTGTCAGCGTCTAACGCGACGATGGAGGCAAGAAATAGATTGTCGCCACCACCCGGCGAGCGGATCACACGAGTCCATGGCGATCCATTGCCGACACCGAGGTAGACCTGATCAAAATCGGGGTCGTAAACAATCGAATTCCATACCGTTCCGCCCCCGCCAATTTTCCACCATTCCCCGCCTTTCCAAGTATCGGCAGCGGTTTCCATTTCAGGATGCTCGAACGGTAGCGACGGGTCCCCAGGTACGGTGTAAAAGCGCCACACCTGCTCGCCGGTTTCCGCGTCATATGCCGTTACATAACCGCGTACACCAAATTCAGCACCGCCGTTGCCGATAAAAATCTTACCCTTGGCGGCTCGGGGTGCACCGGTGATCGTATAGAAACGATCTCGATCGATGATGGTATCGACTTCCCAGACCTTAATCCCAGTCGCGGCGTCGAGTGCGATCAGGCGACCGTCTAGGCTTGCGACGTAAACGCGACCCTGGTAGACGGCAACGCCTCGGTTGACAACGTCGCAACACGCGCGCCTCCCCCATTCCCCCGGAACTTTGGGGTCGTAGGCCCAGAGTTGGTCTCCGGTCACCGCGTCGATGGCAAAGACTCGACTCCACGAACTGCTAACAAACATGACCCCGTCGACGATGATGGGAGTCGCCTCCTGGACTCGATTCGTACCCATGTCGCGTGCCCAAGCGAGTCCTAGTTCGCTTACGGTTTCTCTATTTATTTGCTTTAGGGGTGAGAACCTCTGTTCCTCGTATGTGCGCCCATAGGCGAGCCAGTTGCCAGGCTCAGACTCCGCGTTGTTAATCCTTGCGTCATCGATTAGCCCGATGGTGGCTGTTGGAGCTGCGAGATCCTCAGAGGTAGCCGAGGGATCGACGGGGTCTGAAGTGGGTTCGTTCTGGACGAAAAGAATCAGGGCGACAATAGCCACCACGATGGCGACAACCGTAATTAACGCTCGCATAGGATCTCTCTAAAGTAGATTCAAACCAGCCAATAGTATTCAACGCAACAAGCGTCGTCTCGCGCTTTTATCGGAAATATCTTGCCGATCTGGTCGACTGTCAACATGGGCGTCAATTCAATTTATATTGATAATCATTCTCATTTGCATTACGTTTTATAAATATTGAACTCGATGGTTCGTTCCGATGTACAGAACACTCGCTTGCATGTCCGTGGTTTGGGTCGCTGGCGTCTCCCACAGCGACGTTAACGACGAACATCCCAATGCGCTCTTTTACGAAGAAATCACGATTGTAGGGTCTCGTGAAGCACAACAGGGTGTCACGGGTTCAGCTGAGGTGATTGATGCTGAACAGCTGAAACGGTTTGGTTATACAGATATTCAGCGTATCGCGCGACAAATTCCAGGCGTCTCGATACAAGTTGAGGACGGATACGGACTGCGCCCAAATATTAGCATTCGCGGTGTCGCCACGGAACGCAGTGGTCGCATTACGCTTCTAGAGGATAATGTGCTGATCGCTCCTGCGCCCTATTCAGCTCCTTCCGCGTACTATTTTCCGACAGCAGGAAGAATGTCTTCGTTCGAGGTATTGAAAGGGCCATCCGCGATAACGCAGGGTCCCTATACCATTGGCGGCGCGTTGAATATGATTTCAACGCCAATTCCAACAGAGGCTGAAGGGCGGATCGCGGCCGAGATGGGGCAAGATGAATCGATCCGCGTGCATGCGACCTACGGCAATACCTCGGATAGCGGTTTAGGCTTCCTGATAGAGACGCAACGGTGGCGTAGTGCGGGCTACCAGAAAATCGATCGAAGCGGCGGAGAAACGGGACTCGATGTAGAAGACTATACGGTAAAGATGGCCTATAGCCCGGACGATTCGCCCCATAGTTTGGCCGTCAAGATCCAGTTAGCTGATCAGACCTCGAACCAGAGTTATTTGGGATTGACCAATGTTGATTTCAGTCGCGACGCGGAGCGGCGTTACGGACTGTCTTCCCTTGACCAGATTCGTACCGATCACGAACAGGTCATTGTGCGGTATGGATATGATGCGGATGCATTGAGTTTCTCAGCGACTTTGTACAACAACGCCCACGCCCGGAACTGGTTTAAAACAGAAGGGATCGACCTTGATGGAAGTGACAACGCGAGTGCGTTTTCGAAGACCAGCTGGTCCAGCGTAGTAGCTGCGGTAAATCTGGGACAGGTGATTGGAGATTGGACCGCAGACCAGCTGGCGACAGTGCTGGATGGAACGCTAGACACGCTTCCCGGAAGTATTCAGATCCGGGCAAACGAACGAGAATATTTTTCTCGCGGTATTCAACTGATGGCGGTTTGGGATTTCAATACATCCGGTGCCAATCACCGTATGGAAGCGGGGGTGCGATATCACAAGGACGAGGAAGACCGTTTACAACGTAACAGCACCTATCGACAGGAAGGCGGGCAACTAGCGCTCGATGACGTTGGCATACTTGGCAACGCCGGGAATCGGATTCAACAAGCGGACGCAACCGCATTTCATATTTACGATCGAATCGAAATCGGTGCTTGGACATTGACACCGGGAATTCGTTACGAGGATATTGACCAACGACGTGTCCGGTATGAAACTCGACTGGGTCGCACTGAGAACCCGGCAAGTCGGTCGCCGGATAACCTTCGGAGTACTCGATCAAACACAACCCGTGTCGTTCTCCCGGGGCTTGGTGCTCTGTATCGACTTAACGAGACGACGGCCCTGATTGCTGGCGTACACAAAGGGTTTACCGCGCCCTCGAATGCGGAGGGTGTACGGGAAGAGGAAGCAATCAATTATGAATTTGGGTTTCGCCGCCGATCAGATAGTCGTCGACTGGAGGTGATCGGTTTCTTGAGCGATTACGACAATCTGTTGGGCGAGTGTACGGCGTCCTCTGGTGCCAATTGCGAGGTAGGCGACGCGTTTAACGGCAACGCAGTGACCGTCAGAGGGGTTGAGATTATTGCCGGTACAGACCTGGCCGGGTCGAATATTCCTTTGGAAGTTGCCTACACGTACATTGATGGCTCCTTCGACACTGATATCGCGGACACGGCCTTCTTCGGGGACGTCAGCACCGGCGACTCGATCCCGTATATCCCCAAACATCAGCTGCACGCGATGATCGGCTTCGTGCAACCTCAATGGGCAGTGCATTTGAGTGCGAACTTCGTAGATGAAACGTGTGTGCGAGCAGCATGCGGAGCCTTCGAAATTACCGACAGTTCTTTTACGGTGGATATTGCCGTGCATTGGTCTATTAACGAGGCGGTCGGTCTGTTCGCACGCGTCGAGAACTTGGCTGATAGCTCCGATATCGTAGGCCTTCACCCGTACGGAGCGAGGCCCAATAAGAGTCGAACGGCTCTGGTCGGTTTGGATCTTAGTTTTTAAGCACCGGCAGCTTCGTCATCAAATAGAGACGGGAAAAACCAGTGCGCGCCGGCTGGATCTGAGAGCAGTAGGCGCTGTCGACTACTGAGTTCCAATCCTTCGGGAGCTGTTACTCGACTTCTGGACCAACTCAATTGCGACGCGCAGTACTTATAGAGAATCGACCGGCGTTCATGGTCTGCGTGCCATTCCGCGGTGCCATGTGTAGTGGCTTCGGAAAAGATCGTGACGCTGCCCGCGGGCGCGTGCGGACAGATCGCTATGCCATCGATCTCTTCATCACGGAGTTTCTGTGGAAGCTTGAAGTGGCTGTTGTGACTTGATGGAATCACACGTAGTCCGCCTGTTTCTGGACCGCTATCGGTCAAATTGAAGGCTGCGACACCAAAACCGTGCAACGCTTGGAATGCGGGTTGCGGGTAGTAGCGCCCGGGTTCTGCCCGGGTAAACGGTTCCGACGCCCCGTAGTCGGAGTGTAATTTTCCGTTGGGCATGCCCTTGTTCATGCGCATACCGAAGATCCGATCCAAACGGAAGCAGTCACCGAGCTGTAGCCGTAAGATCTTGAGTACCAACGCGTGATCGACAAGGTCAACAAAGGGTTGTCCATACCCAAGGAAGCCTGGGCCAGACTCGTACGAACCGCCGGCCATCCCAAAGCGGTATAGGTTGTATAGACCGAGTTTCGGATCGTTGGCGATCTCGTTCCAATTGTCTGGAACCGGCGGCACGTGCGCGTCGATAAGGGCATTCAAGGCGGTAACCTGCTCCGTACTCAATACGTCTTCGATGACGAGAAAGCCCTGAAGGTCGTACAGATACTGATAAAGTTCTAGTTCTCCGTCCACGTTACCTCCTTGCGTAGGACCCTATAAACAAAGGGCTCTCGGCACACACACGTTCTTGGATGCGAACTTACCTCGCCCGGAGCGACTCTAGTCATTGTGCGCTGCGGCATGAAACCTCAACATTTTTCCGGAGCCAACGCCTGTGTGTTGGCCGCGTTCTAACGCGATTTCTCCGTTGACGACCACCAACGAAATTCCCTCGGGTTCTTGTTTAGGATCGTCGTAGGTTGCGGTGTCGTAAACGGTGTCGGCATTGAAGAGAACCAAGTCGGCGAAACATCCTTTGGCGATTCGGCCACGGTCATCCATCCCGAAGGTCGACGCCGACAGTGACGTCATCCTCCGGATCGCTTCGGACAAGCTCAAGATGCCGCGCTCGCGAACGTATTTTCTGAGAATTCGAGGAAAGGTACCAAACAACCTCGGATGCGGTTTACCGCGCAATGCCGGGATACCGTCTGAACCGATCATCATGTCGGGATAGGCAAGGTTCGTTTCGATGTCAGCCTCGTCAATGATGAACTGAATGCAAATGGTTTGATCCCCCTTCGGGGCATTGAGAACAAGCAATACGGCTTCGGTAATGTCGATGTTTCGTTCGCTCGCAATGTCGGTCAGCATCCGACCCTCGAACTCTCGGAATGCGGGGCAACTGGCGATACGAATCACTTCAGCGAGCTCCCGACTTGGCCGATCTAAATTAAAGTACTCGATCATGCGGCCACTGCCAGCTGTGTACGGATAGACATCGAGTGTCACCCGGTGGCCCGAACGGATGGCGGTTTCGACACGCGCCAATGAAGCACCAACTTTGCCCCAATTGGGTCGACCGGCGGCCTTATGGTGCGATATGTGCGTATGCACGTCCGCTTCTCGTCCAATGGTGAGTGTTTCCTCGATCGCCTCTAGAAGACCTTCACCTTCGTTGCGCATGTGAGTCGCGTAGAGGCCGTCGTAATCGGTCACGGCTCGAGTCAGTTCGATTACTTCGTCGGTATGACTATAGCGGCCGGGTCGGTAGATCAAACCCGTCGAAAAGCCGCAGGCCCCTTGTTCCATTGCTCGTTCGACGTGACTTCGCATAATGTCCAGTTGACGCGCGGTCGGTGTATTCGGTTCGAGCCCCATCGTGATGGATCGTATGGTGTTGTGGCCGACCAACATCATGTTGTTGATGGCGGGTTTGCGCGCGAGAACGGCGTCGAAGTATCCCACCAGGTCGGTGAAATCCGCGTCGCCAAGGCCGGCGAGAATACCCCCGCTGGCGGTGTTTGAATCGGCCGACGGTTCGGCGGGGATGGCGCTGAAACCGCAGTTGCCTGCCACCACGGTGGTGACACCTTGAGCCAACTTGAACCCCATGTCGGGATGCCGCAAAAACGCACCATCGTCGTGTGAATGGGTATCAATGAACCCGGGCGCCAGTGCAATTCCGCCGGCGTCGATTTCGCGGCGGGCGGAAACGGCATCACCCACCGCGCTTATCCGAGTGCCTTCGACAGCGACGTTAGCTTCAAAAGGCTCTCCACCGAGACCGTCGTAGACGGTTGCATTTCGAATGAGCAGATCGGCGCTCAAGTTGAATCCATTGCAGACGGGCTAAACCCCCTGGCGAACTTGGGCATGGACGTGACCAGTGATTGGTTTCGCTTGAACCCTAATCGATCAAGTTTAGGATTCGACATGAAATAGCTTGTTGTAGATGACCCACTCGTCGTCGGTCTTCAAAAACGACAGGGTGTCGAGGAAGGTCAATCCAATATAACCGTCTCGAACTCTGGCGATCGCGGTGTCGCCTGCAATATCAAGCGATACCGTTTCAAGTTGGATCGCTTCGTCTTTGTCTTTGGCGGATGGTTGCTGACCCGCAACCATGTCGGCGAAGGTCGGCACGGTCATCTCATGCAAACGACCATTGAGATACCCCGTAATTTTTGCATCGGGATGAAAAGCTTTGTGGACCTTATCGGGATCTGACTCATACATGCTGTCAAAGTAGGTCTGAATGGTTTCTTGGATGAGTTCGTGATCGCTGCTGGACATGATTAGACTCCTTTGCCTGTGGCGCCTACTTTGGCACAAAGAGAGTAGTTTTTGAGACTCCGGTATCGCGTGTGCTTAACGTCACTGCTCGACGACTCAGAAACCGTAGATCGATGGCGACGCACGCAGCCATTCACCAATCTTCTCGCCGATCATGATGCTGGTGAGATTAGTGTTCGCGCGAGGTACTGACGGCATGATCGACGCATCGGCGANCAGCACGTTCGCCAGCCCGTGTAATTGGCCGAATTCGTTGACGACGCTGTCAGGATTTTCTTTTGGTCCCATGCGAGCAGTCCCGCAGGGGTGATAGCCGCTACCCGAACGTTCTTTGCAGAGCTTTAGAATGGACTCGTCGTCGATTCCGCGATCGAGATTCGGAAATGCGAGCTTCTCGATCATGTTAGCGAGTGGGGGTGCCTCTGCGAATGCAAGGGTGTCGCGAAAACAGCTCGCGAGTCGACGTGCGTCGCGGTCGTCTTCACAAAACCGATTTTCGATTATGGGGGCGACATGAGGGTCCGCGGAAGCAAGTCGCAATTCGCCACGACCAAATGTGTACTCAAGCACAGCTGCGATAGCGAAACTGGCGTTGCCCTCTCGATTTCCGCCGAAGCTCAAGAGTTCGATCTGAAGGTCGTTACGCTTGTCTGAATCCGCAGCCGTGTAGCGCAAGATGGTTTGAATGAGCGGTTGATCGGTATCAATGATGGCCGAATCTTTTGCCACGCAGGAAATCGCTAACGCTGGATGATCGCAAAGATTTCCACCGACACCGTTGGCATCACGAATGACATCGATTCCAAATTTCTCTAGCTCGCGTCGTGGTCCGATACCGGAGCGTTTCAGGATCGCTGGCGACATGATGGCGCCGGCTGACAAAACCACGCTTTGCCCGCGGACGCGTTCAATGGTGCCGTTCTCGCGTTCGACTTCCACGCCGGTGCAACGGTCGCGGTCGACGATCAGACGACGAACGAAGGTATTGGCCTCAATGGTCAAATTGGGTCGTGCTCGAGCTGGAGCAAGGTATCCGATTGCGCAAGAAACACGCATGCGCCCGAGCTTATTCATCGGGTGAGGGCCAGCACCGGNGCTGTCGGGCGCGTTGGCATCTTCGCAATACGGGTAACCCAAGGATCGGGCTGACTCAAGAAACGCTTGTTGTTGCTCAAGAAGTTCGGCTTCGGGGTAACGCCGAATAGAGATCGGACCCGCGTCGCCATGGTAATCCGCATGGGGGAAATCGAGATCGCGTTCAAGGCGCTTAAATGCGGGCAAGACCTTTTCCCAAGCCCACTCGGAATTGCCGCAGTCGTCCCACTCGTCAAAATCTTCAGGAATCCCACGCAACGCGATGGTGGTGTTAACCGCACTCGAGCCGCCGGTCACTTTGCCTCGCGGAAGTGGCATGTTCCGACCTTGTGTGGGGCTGTAGCTAAGGCCCCAATCGTGGTCTCGATAGGAGTTATTGTGGCCGTTGATTAGATCAAAAGGAGTACCACCAGGGTCCTTGTAATCAGGTCCGGCCTCGAGCAGGAGGACNCTACGATTCGGGTCTTCGCTGNCTCGACTCGCGATAGCCGAACCGGNGCTGCCAGCTCCAACGATGACGATGTCGTAGTCNGTCGTCATCAGATCACGCCACGATCCTTCATGTGTGCGATGACACTATCGTCGTAGCCGAGTTCTCCGAGAATCTCTTCCGCATGTTCGCCGAGTTCGGGGGCTCGTGTTGGACCGACTTGCGGGACGCTCGTGATTTGAATGGGGTGATTGAGAATCAGCGGGACGGTGACATCCTCTCGTTCCGGGGTGGAAGCCATGTGATTTTCAAGAATTTGCACATCGTTTTTGGTTTCCTCGACGATGGCCACCCGATTTACCGGCACATCGAGTTCCGCGAAGATGGTGAGCCATTCATCGGACGATTTCTGAGCGACGATGCTTTGCAGTTCTTCACCAAACGCGCCTCGGTTTTCCCACAGTAGCCGGGAATCGGCAAAGCGCTCGTCCGTCAGCAAATCTAATGCATCCATCCCGGTAAGTAGCAGGGACAAGAGCTCTTCATTGCGTACCATGTTGAACTGCAGCCAACGTCCATCGTCAGCTTGATACACTCGCATCATCGCGGGTTTGATTCGCGTTCGCTCTCTGTATTTCGTCATATCGCCTCCGGCCAAGACTCCCTGGGCAACACCGGACACCGACCATAGTCCGTTAGCGAGCAAAGACGTATGCACCATACCGCCCTCCCCGGTTCGTTCGCGATGAAGAAGTGCGGTGACGATGCCCGCGTAAATCGAGACGGCTGTCGGGTGATCGCCCATACCTGGAAGACCTTGTGTGGGTGCGCCATCTGGAGTTCGCATAAGGTCCATCAAACCGCTACGCGCCCAATAGGCGAGTTGATCGAACCCTTTGCGCTCTCGCTCGGGTCCTTTTTCGCCGTAGGCGGTAAGGGACGCATAGATCATCGCAGGATTCAGTGGGCGCAGGTGCTCGTAAGTGAGACCGAGAGACTCCCGCACTGAGTACGGCTGGTTGGTAATGTATACATCGCAGTCTTCGACCAATCGACGCAGGATTTCCTTGCCATCTTCGGATTTGAGATCGAGCGTTAGACTTCGTTTATTTCGACCATCCATCTGCCAGAACCAATTGTTAGCTGCGTCCGGAGTGTCCGGCATGTTGGACAGCGATCGCAGCATATCTCCGGCACCCGGACGCTCGATCTTAATGACTTCAGCACCATAGTCGGCGAGCATCATCGCCGCTGCGGGCGCGGCAATAACGGTCGCAACGTCTAGCACCTTCAACCCGGAAAAGAGATACGTATCCATGTTGGCCCTTGTGTGCGTTTTTAGGTCGTCCACCAACAACTAGGTGGTCTAAGGAACCGTCTGTCCTTCGCTCTAAAAGCGTAATACGCCGACGCCTATTTTTGTATCGAATTCAGCGGATTTGCCGACTAGCTATATCGATGAAGGTACGATACATATGCGCTCGGCATTTCGATCCGGTTTCTCGTCAATGCGAAAAGAAGAACAACAGCGACTNCTNNCCATCCTGAACGANGGNATCGANACNGGTNNCACGGCCGATGCGGGCGGAATTGTNCGTTGCCCGATATCGGACTACACNTGNCCNANNCTTCTNGCCGANGANCAACGNNNNTTCTTTCGTGATACGCCNNTGTTNATGGGACTNTCGACNGATNTTCCNGANAACNACAGCTATTGGTCGGATACTGAAACNGGNTTACCGATTCTNATGGTTCGNGATGACACNGGAACNTTTCNCGCNTTTGCCAACACNTGNCGNCACCGCGGAACGCAGGTNGTNGCNGATGGTCGTGGAACAGGCAATCGATTTAGTTGCCCCTTTCACGCGTGGACCTATAGCAACAAGGGAGATTTGATCGCGGTCAATAGGGAATCGGCGTTCGGCCACATTGAGAAAGGAGAACATAGCCTAGTCGAGCTTCCAAGTGCCGAGAAGTACGGGATGCTTTGGGTCCGTCCAACGCGGGGCGACCCCATCGATGTCGACCAATGTCTCGGGGGACTCGCTGACGACATGGAACACTGGAATTTGCCTGATCATGGTTATACAGGCTCGCAAGTCTTGCGTGCTGATATCAACTGGAAGCTCGCTATCGACACGTTCGGCGAGAACTATCATTTCGATGTCTTGCATCGGGAAACATTGTCTAAAGAGATTCGCGGCAATCTCCAGACCAACGACATTTTCGATCTCAATTACCGCATGGTTTTTGCATACCATCGATTCAAAGAGATCGTTGCGAATTTGCCAGAAAAATCCAACTGGCCGTTTCGCGCGATGACACTGTGCGTCTATTTTATTTATCCGAATGTGATTCTTTTGGTGGATCCATACAGCGTAGACGTTCTAAGGATATTTCCGGATAACGACCAGCCGGGTAAGTCACGTACGGCGCAGAGCTTCTATATCGTTCCAGAGGCCGAGGAGCACTTTCAAGATGGTGGCGAGGCTTGTGCAGAACGTTTCGCGGGGTTCAATCAGATCATCATGGACGAGGATTATCTGATGGGCGAATCGACTCAGCGCGGCGCGTTATCGGGTGCTAGTACCCACTTGGTTTTCGGGCGCAACGAGCCGGCCCTGCACCATTACCACAATGCGCATCGCCGAGGGCTTGGTAAGCCATTGTTGGAAGTTGAAACCACCTGACGACGCGTCAGAGATCGTCGGTTCACGGACGATACCTTCAATGCCCCTTCGTCGACGAACGGAACCTAGGTTCTATTGAAGGTTCGCGTTGTTGATTTCTTCTCGGAGCCATTCATCAGGATTCGTCCCAAAGGGAATCATGACGTGATAGCGATACGCAGGACGTTCGCAAAGCCGCTCGTACCATGCACGTACATGGGGTAATTCGACTCGTTCGATATCGAGATTCATATATCGGTAGGTAATGGTCCCGAGCGGGATATCGCCCATGGTGAATTCGTCACCGGCCAAATATGCGTGCTGTTCGAGATGCCGATCCAGTTGGCCGTACAAGCGCATGCACTGAGCGGCGCTTGCTGTGATCTGATCGACGTTGATTTCATCGGCGCTAAACTTAATTTTATTCTGGAATAACGGAAAAAAAGCATTGCTGATGTCGCTGCGTTGCCACTCCATCCATTGATCAGCGAGGGCTAGGGTCCGACGATCGTTTGGCCACAGCGATCCCTCACCGTAGGTTCGTGCGAGGTACCGAACGCAGGCATTAGATTCCCACAGCGACAGATCACCGTCGCATAGTGTCGGAACGACTTGATTAGGATTGAGCATTGAGTACGCGTCAGAGAACCCAAA
>PBAA01000022.1 GCA_002715785.1 Gammaproteobacteria bacterium
TCTGAAATTATTCGTTGGCAATCGCCGATAGCCTATATGCGACGTACGGCGAACGAAGATTGTGAGGTCCGCGATAAACAAATCCTGAAGGGTGACCAACTCTTGATGTGGTACATATCGGGGAATCGAGACGAAGACGTCATTCCGAACGCGAATCAATTTCAAGTCGATCGACCCAACGCGCGCCACCATCTTGCATTTGGTTTTGGCATTCACCGCTGCATGGGTAATCGAATGGCGGAAATGCAATTGCGGGTGTTGTGGGAAGAAATCCTTAAGCGTTTTAAAACGGTGGAGGTCGTTGGCGAGGCTCGCCGAAACTACTCAACGTTTATTCATGGCTTCCGTGAACTACCGGTCCGAGTCCACCCGCTTTGACGAAATTCTCGGTTCTTGATCTCGCCCCGATTGTGGAAGGTAGCAACGCTGGCAGGGCACTTGCAAACACCCTTGACCTGGCACGTCATGCCGAGGCGTGGGGATATACGCGCTACTGGTTAGCCGAGCACCACAACATGCAGGGCATCGCGAGTTCCGCGACGGCTGTCGTGATTGGCCACGTTGCCCAAGGTACCCGTTCGATTCGGGTCGGATCGGGCGGAATTATGCTGCCGAATCACGCGCCGCTTGTGATTGCGGAGCAATTTGGCACGCTCGAGGCGTTGTTTCCAGGACGAATTGACCTGGGTCTTGGTCGAGCACCGGGTACGGATCAGCAGACGTCAATGGCTCTTCGTAGGACCCTCCAAGGCGACATTGATGAATTTCCGCGCGACGTCATGGAGCTCAAACATTACCTAGCGCCGCCGAAAGAGAATCAGCGGGTGCACGCGGTGCCAGGCGGCGGCGCCCAGGTACCGATATGGATGCTCGGCTCGAGCCTATACGGTGCTCAACTGGCGGCATTGCTCGGGCTGCCGTTCGCATTTGCATCTCACTTTGCACCCGCCGCAATGATGCAGGCTATTGACATCTATCGGACCCGATTCGAACCATCGGCGCAGCAAGAAACTCCATACATCATGCTTGGATTCAACGTTTGTGCAGCGGAAACAGATGATGAAGCGCGGTATCTGCGGACGTCGGCGACCCAATCCTTTCTCAAGTTGCGTAGTGGAACTCCGGGACGCTTACCCCCGCCAGTGGAAGGTCTTGAATTGACTCCAGGGCAGCAGAAAATGCTTGACGAGATGCGCAGTGCTTCAGCCGTTGGTTCGGCCGAAACCATTACTAAGACGATCGATGACTTTCTTGTGAAGACGGGTGCTGACGAGTTGATTGTTTCGTGTCAAATCTACGAGCACTCAAAACGACTGCGCTCCTACGAGATTATTTCTGAAGTGGTGGATCTGCAGCGCGATGCCGCAGCGTAAAGAGTTGCCGCGGACGGAGTGGCGAGAACATAGGTCTATCGCTTTTCTCACGCTAGAATGCCGTTGCTCTTATTGTGGCTAACACGGTGGAACGGATGACTGAACAGATTGAACGTATGGGTAGAGGGTCGGGGTTTATCGCCGCGCTTGATCAAAGTGGCGGTAGCACACCTAAGGCACTGCAGCTATACGGCGTCGATGCTTCTGCATATAACTCGGACGAGGAGATGTTTGACACGGTACATGCAATGCGGACCCGTATCGTGACCGACCCAAGGTTCACGGGGGCTCATGTGGTGGGTGCGATCCTGTTTCAAAACACTCTCGACCGAGAGGTTTTGGGTCAACCAACTAGCCAGTATTTGTGGAGGGAAAAGCAAATTGTCCCGTTCTTGAAAGTAGATTACGGGATGGACGAGCTGGCTGATGGTGTGCAAATCATGAAGCCGATTCCTGATCTCGACGAGAGGCTGGATCGCGCGAAATCTCTCGATGTGTTTGGCACCAAGATGCGATCGGTCATTAAAGAAGGCAACGGCGATGGCATTGCGAAAGTGGTCGCCCAACAATTCGAATTTGGGACGAATATTCTCGCACATGGAATGGTGCCGATCATCGAGCCCGAGGTCGACATCAATGCGGCCGATAAGCAGGATTGCGAAAACCTCTTGCGGGAAAATTTGCGAGCGCAGCTAGCGGGCTTGGACGGTGATCTTCCGGTGATCTTTAAACTGACGCTCCCCGAAACTGATAATTTTTATCAGGAATTCTGTGAGCATCCCAAAGTTCTACGAGTGGTCGCGCTTTCAGGGGGTTATTCTCGAGAAGATTCGAATAATAAATTATCGAATAATCAAGGAGTTATAGCTAGCTTCTCTCGTGCTCTCACGGAAGGGTTGCAAGCCGAACAAAGTGTCGCGGACTTTTCGGCGATGCTGGGTTCGACGGTCGAGAGTATCGCCGCAGCATCAGCCACTTGAACGGTTGATTTGCGCGAGATTTCCCTGGGTCAGCGGGTTTTACGAGACAGCTACGGAACCGCCATCGCAAGTGATCGTCTCACCGACGGTATAAGCTCCAGCCCGCGAGCTAAGGAAGATGGCGAGGCCTGCGATGTCTTCCATCGTGCCAACCCGGCCCCTTGGATTATTTCGACCCACGCTGTCCCAATCCGCCCCTTCGACCTTGCCGCCGAATCCGACGCCAGCACTCAACATCCATGAGGGGAAAGGACCGGGTGCAATCGCATTGACGATGATGTTTTCTTTCACCAAATGCGCGGCCATTTGTCGGGTGAGATGATGGACTGCTGCCTTTGCAGCGCCGTAGGAAAAGTTGTCGAAAACGGGTGTTTTAATTCCGTCCACCGATCCGATATTAATCACGCGGGCAGGATCTTCGGAAGTCGCAGAGTGACGCAATAGCGGCAACATCTTCTGGGTTAGAAAAAAAATACCTTTGACGTTCGTATCCATGACTTTGTCCCACCCACTTTCAGGAAATTCGTCGATGGGTGCGCCCCAGGTGGACCCGGCGTTGTTGACCAGGATGTCCAATCGTTCCTCCCGTTTATTGATCTCGTTGAAAACGTTTTCGATGCCGCCGAGGTCCGACATATCACCGGGAATCGAAATGCAATCGCCACCGTGTGTTTTTGCGAGTCGCGCGGCCGTTTCGTCGCAGACATCGGCCTTGCGAGAATTGATGTACACGCGAGCGCCATGAATAAGAAATCCGGTGGCAATCATCTCGCCAATTCCACGAGAACCACCAGTAACCAGTGCGGTCTTGCCTTCGATCGAAAACCAGCTCGACATAACTATCTCCCCCCTAAAGGGAGCCATCATAACGAGCGTGGCATCGGTAGTGGTAATCACGCAGAGGGAAGCACGCTGCGAATCAACTTTCCGACCGATGAGGAATTTCGAAGACGTCGGGCTGCAAATGCGTGAGTTGGCAGCAGCTTGCGTTTAGAATCGCGGTTCACTCGCGAAAGGGCGCGATCATGAGCGAATACCGCAAACCCATTCCTCGTCCAACGCCGGAGACCCGGTTCTTTTGGGATGGTTGCAAGGAAGGCAAGCTACTTTTACAGCGTTGCAAAGAAACCGGGAAAGCGTACTTTCCACCTAGACCCTTCAGCCCTTATACCGGGTCCACGGACGTCGAGATTTTTGAAGCGTCGGGAAAGGGCCGGCTGTACAGCTACGTCATCAATGAACGACCTGCACGAGGTTTTGAAGATGATGCCCCGTATGCGATCGCAATCGTAGAACTCGATGAAGGCGTCCGCATGATGAGNAATATCGTCGATTGCGAGCAGACACCTGAGGCATTGAAGCTCGATATGCCTTTGGAAGTGGCATTTGACGCGATTAATGACGACATCGCATTGCCCAAGTTTCGCCCTCAGGGAACCTGAGTACTCCATCGAATCGACCTATGGCCGGTTACGACCACCTTACGATCGAGAAGAAGTGGCAGTCCTATTGGCGCGACAACGATACCTTCTTGACCCGAGACGATCGTTCGCTTCCTAAGTACTACGTTCTCGATATGTTNCCGTATCCNAGTGGCGTCGGTTTACACGTAGGCCATCCGAAAGGGTACGTTGCGACAGACGTCATGGCGCGGGCGCGTCGGATGATGGGCTATAACGTCCTGCGCGTCATGGGTTGGGATTCATTCGGATTACCGAGCGAGCGTCAGGCCGTACGTGAAGGTATCGGTCCTCGCGAAGTAACGGAACGAAACATCGCGACGTTCAAGGACCAGTTGACGTCGTTGGGTCTCTCATACGATTGGTCGCGTGAATTTGCGACCTCGGATCCCGAATACTACAAATGGACACAGTGGATATTCTTGAAATTGTTCGAGCGGGGTTTGGCCTANGAGGAAGATGTACCGGTCAACTGGTGTCCAGCGCTCGGAACGGTACTCGCCAACGAGGAAGTTAAGGACGGCGTTTACATCGAGACAGGCGACCCAGTGGAACGTCGCTCGATGCGCCAGTGGATGCTTCGTATCACTGAATATGCAGACAAACTTCTCGATGGTCTTGATGCCTTAGATTGGCCGGAAGGAATTAAAGAATCGCAACGCAATTGGATTGGTCGGTCCGAAGGAGCGGCGGTGGTATTTCCGATTCAAGACTCCGACACGAGCATTGAAGTATTTACGACTCGACCGGACACTCTATTTGGGTGCACCTATCTCGTCTTGGCACCCGAGCACCCATTGGTTTCATCGGTCGTTTCACCAGAGCACAAGGAAACCGTATCAGCATACTGCGAACAGGCACGCAGACGAAGCGAACGCGATCGGACGGCCGAGGCGGTGGACGTTGAAAAAACGGGTGTCTTTTCAGGTTCGTTTTGTATCAATCCCGTTAATCGCGAAGCCGTTCCGATTTGGGTAGCAGACTATGTGCTCGCGACCTACGGCACCGGTGCGGTATACGCGTGCCCAGCCCACGACGAGAGAGACTATGCGTTCGCGACGCGTTTTGATCTTCCCATTATTGAAGTGGTGCAAGGTGGTGACGTCAGTCGGTCGGCGTACACGGGCGAGGGTTCNCACATCAATTCGGACTTCCTCGACGGCCTGGATGTCGCGACCGCGAAACAAACGGTTATAGCTTGGCTCGAAGACCAAGGACTCGGTAGCGGTCAAGTTAACTACCGTTTGCGCGATTGGTTGTTTAGCCGGCAACGGTATTGGGGTGAACCCATTCCCGTGGTTCACTCAGAGGACGGGAAGGTCAGCGGAATTTCGGAAAGTGAGCTTCCGGTGACTCTCCCGGAGCTTGATGAATATCGACCGACCGATGACGGCAGGCCCCCGCTTGCACGAGCGCAGGAGTGGGTCGAGATGGAGGATCCTGAAACGGGACGTCGNTTAATCCGAGAGACCAACACCATGCCGCANTGGGCTGGATCGTGCTGGTANTACTTGCGTTTCATAAACCCGAANCGAGATGACGTNGCTTGGGATCCNGAAGACGAAAACTACTGGATGCCTGTCGATTTGTACGTCGGGGGCGCCGAACACGCAACGNTGCATCTTCTNTACGCNAGGTTTTGGCACCGAGTGCTTTATGACATCGGTGTGGTTTCGACGCCNGAGCCTTTTCAAGCGCTTTTCAACCAGGGAATGATCCATGCGACCTCCTATCGGGACACNCGNGGCAAGTACTACTACGAGAGTGAGGTTGAGAATCGAGACGGAGGNTGGCGANCGCTCGAAGATGGACGCGCGATCGTAGCCCAACGCGAAAAGATGTCGAAATCTAAATATAACGTGGTCAACCCCGAAGACATGTGTCGTGAATATGGGGCAGATTCGTTNCGACTGTATGAACTTTTCATGGGNCCCCTGGAAGACGGGGGTGATTGGGACACGAATGGAGTNGCCGGTTGTCGTCGATTTCTAGATCGAGCGTGGCGGGTTTTTGAAGAGGGCAAATTAACGGATGAAGAGATTGATGGGTCGGAGTTAGAAAGAGCGCTACATATCGCTATTCGCAACGTGACCGACGCGGTTGATTCAAAACGATTTAATACCGCCATTTCCGACATGATGGTTTTCGTCAACGAAGCCACTCGAGCAGCAGCAGTCCCAAGAAGTTGGTATGCAGCTTTTGTCANGATTCTGGCGCCCTTTGCGCCACACGTTGCAGAAGAACTATGGCATGTGCTGGGTCATCAAGATTCCATTACATACACGACCTGGCCGACATTTGATGAGTCGAAAATCCGTACTGAAACCATCGAAATTGCGGTCCAGGTGAATGGAAAACTTCGAGCAACGCTTAACGTCGATGCCGACGCAGCTGCAGAAGATGTTGTTGCCGCGGCTAAGGCTCAACCGAATGTGCAAAAGTTCATCGATGGAAAGGCGATTCGCAAAGAAATCGTTGTACCCTCACGCCTCGTGAACCTAGTCGTCTAGAGCGATTAGCAACAGTGAACGGCGACGTATAACGCGACCGTCACCCAATCAGGTTCTTACACGAAACGAGAGGGTGCGCGTGAGTCTTCGGCCCGCGTCCTGACGTCGATCAGTACCGTTTTTCCGTCGGCATTGAATTGTTGTGCCTGGGTTAACGCTGGAGCTATCTCTTCGGTTTTTTCGACGACAATGCCTTCAGCGCCCATACCTTGCGCGATGGTCGCGTAGTTCCCTTGCATGTGGGAGACACCAAATTGTTCACGGGCCGTCGGGAAACCACCGGGATAGGTAGCCATCATTCCGTTGTTCAGGACAACCGTTGTGATAGGTATGCCCGCGCGAGACGACGTTTCAATGTCGAGGCCGGACATGCCGAACGCGCCGTCGCCCATAAGATTGGCGCAAAATCGTTCGGGCATGGCCATCTTCGCGCCGATCATCAGCGGGATCGAGAATCCGAGGTGTGTGGACTTGCCCCAGCCAACGTAACTATGTGGCGTCGTCGCTGTGTAGAAGGGCACAATTTGGTCGCGGGGCGCGCCCGCGTCGTGGGTGACGACGCTATTTTCGAGATCTAAGTTTTGTCCCATTTCGTGAATTACTCGGTACGGCGATATCGGCACGTCATCATTGGTGAGATACGGCAGCCAGCTTTCCATCCACTCAGCTCGTGACTTGGCGATACGATCTTGGACGCCAGTACTCCGAGGGCTCTCGCCGATCAATCCCTTAACAATGTCGAGGATTGCCGTAAGGGTTAACCGCGCATCTCCCGCCAAGCCGATATCCGCGACGGTGTCCTTGTTGATCTCGTCGATATTGATCACAGAGTGGATCAAGAACTTTTCTGGGGAGAAACGTTGTGCATAAGGAGAAGAAGTCAGTGAGGCGCCGATCGCAAAAATAACGTCGGCGTCGTCAAGCCATTGTCGCGCAGGGCCCGTCACGGTAGATCCGCCCGCCCCGANGGATAGCGGATGGCGTTCGTCGAAGGCCGACTTGCCCGGCATCGACGTGTAGACCGGAATGTCGAGCAGTTCTGCCACAGCGCGAAGCTCCTCTGTCGCTCCCGCGGAGAGCACACCCGCGCCAGCCCAGATCAGAGGATTCTTGGCGGCGACTAAGGCTTTAGCCGCGTCTTCGAGGTCATGCGGTGAGGGTCTGCTCAAGGCTGGCATTGGCGATGTATAAGGTCGTGCACGCTCCGGAATATCAGCCATGCAGACATCGATTGGCATTTCGACCACCACGGGCCCGGTACTGCCGGACCGGAGCGCGTGAAACGCTCGTCGCATCACGTTGCCAGTTTGATCGGGCCGACTAATGAATTCGACCTTCTTTACCACCGATTCCCAGGTTCGAGCTGCAAAGAAATTGGGACGGATAAACAGCATGTCGAGAGGGTTTCCCCCGGGTAGAACAAGGATAGGAACGTTGTCGGCATACGCTTGTGATAGACCGCCGACAGAGTTTTCGGCACCGGCTTGCGATTGCATCGCGACAACGCCAAAGCGTTTGCGATCGGATAGTCTCGAAAACCCATCTGCCGCCATCACCGCGCCGCGTTCGTGCCGAAAAGCTACGGGGCGTATGCCTTCTTTTGCCACCGCCTCAATTAACGGGTTGGACGGATAGCAAGCCATCCACTCGACTCCTTCCTGCTTAAGGATGGAAGCGACGTACTCGATACTGTTCATGTGTCGGAAATCCGTGTGGTTATTCTTCGACCGCCGTTTGAAGACGTTCCTGTGCACTCAGAAAATCTTCCATGAACTCGTAGACCACGGCCCGTGACGACTGAATTGAATTCATTAAACCGACCCCTTGGCCTACGAATGACGTTGCGAGTTGTTTTGCTCCCTCGTGCCCACCTTCGGCAAGCTTGGTAACCTTGGCGAGCGGTGCTTCGCTAACCAGCGACTGCAGCGGCATTGGCAGCGGATTGGGGGCTTCGCCGGACTCCCATGCCTCCGTCCACGGTGATCGGAGCTGACGCGAATATTTTCCGGTTCTTGCTTTCGATCGAACGGTCATGCGGGAGTCAGCCTGGACGTATTTTTCTTTGATAATCGGTGATGTATTGGCTTCCGCGACCGTCAACCAAACCGATCCTGTCCACACACCATCGGCCCCCATCGCCATGCAAGCAGCCATTTGTCGGCCGGTGACGATTCCACCTGCTGCGAGGACAGGCACGTCGGAATCTTTGACCGCGCTACAGACTTCCGGAACCAGCACCATGGTCGAAACCTCGCCGCAGTGTCCGCCAGCCTCGGTGCCAGCGACGACGAGAAGATCGACGCCTGCATCCACCTGCTTCACGGCGTGTTCTTTCGCTCCTACAAGGGCGGCTGAGGCAACACCATGTTGTTGACACATTTCAATCATGTAACGGGGCGGCACGCCCAAGGCATTGGCAATCAGTTTGATGGGGTGGGAAAACGCGACGTCAATAATGTTGCTTGCGCGGCCTTTGGTGAGAAAGCCGCCACCACCGCCCTGCTGCATAGAGTAAACATCTTTTGTATCAATCTGGTGCTGCGCAAGGATGTTGAGCGCGAAGTCTCGGTGCTCTTCCGGCACCATAGTTAATGTTTCTTCTGGGGTGGTATCGTCGGATATCGCGATACTCGTCGGCGCGATCAAATCCACCCCGTACGGCATCCCATCGATGTGTTCGTCAATCCAATTTAATTCGATCTCAAGCGTTTGCGCGGAATGACCTGCAGCGCCAAGAACACCCATACCGCCTGCTTTAGAGACTTCTACGACCACGTCGCGGCAATGCGTAAACGCGACGAGCGGAAATTCGATGCCGAGCATGTCGCAAATTCGAGATTTCATTATTGATTACCCCTCACCTAAATTGCCCGTCGACGATGTGCAACGGAAACACAGCCCCAGCCCTATCCAGTGATCATATATAGGATCACTGCACAATTGCACGACCAAGAAAACGCGATATGTTCGTTCTTNGGATAACGAATACCGGGCCNCNGGGGGNTATCGTCTGAAAATCGCCTCTCGGGNACAGCCCCTGATTCAGGCGTCTTGGATCCAAGACGCGTCGCGTTTNTCTCGAAATGCGGCCATGCCCTCCGAAGCTTCGTTAGAACGAAACATGCGCCCACTCCACTCCGCAGTCTCGGAGAAGCCTTCCTCGGTCGAAAGTTGCGGTACTCGACGCACTAACTTCTTGCATTCGACAACAGCGATGGGCCCCCCACGATTGATCATATCGATTTCCTCGTTCACGGCGTCTACCAGTTGATCTTTGGGGACAGCACGGTGTGCGAACCCCATTTCAACAGCTTGAGTCCCGCTAAATCGCTCGCCGGTGATGAAGAGTTTCATCGCGTGGTGTGTACCGAGCTTGGGGATGCACACGACCGAAATGACCGCTGGAATCACCCCAATTCTCACTTCGCTGAAGCTAAATTGAACGTCTTCGCGAGCGATCACAATATCGGCGGCTCCAACCAATCCGAGACCTCCGGCGAAGGCTGCTCCATTGACTGCGGCAATTACCGGTTTGTCGCTCTCAAGAATTTGCGTTAGCACCTGTGGGTAGGGCACTGACTTGCGTCCCTCAATACTCTCGCCTGGTGGGCTTTTAAGGTCGGCTCCAGCGCAAAACGCTGGATCTGTGCCTGTGATAACGATGCATCGAACCTCCGGATCGTCGTTGGCGACGAGCAAGTGCTCGTACAGTTCAAGTACCAGGATGGCTGAAAGGGCATTTCGATTTTCCGGCCGATTCAGGGTGATCCAGGCTGCTCCGTTCTTGACGGCATAAAGCGTTGCGTCTGTGGTTGCCACTACGATTCCCCTTCGTTTTCTTCGAATACGATCAATATTTGGCCATTGTCGACTTGATCACCTTCGTTGACAGGTACTTCCTGAACGACGCCGTCGATGGGCGCAGTTATTCGGTGTTCCATTTTCATCGCTTCGAGGATCACCAACAGCTGCCCCTCGGACACGCTCTCGCCNGGTGANACTTCGGTCGCGAGAACCTTGCCCGGCATGGGCGCATATAACCCGCCCGTAAATTCGGCTACACCAGGTTTGGGAAAACGGTCCAACTCGGTTAGTACCACGTCGCCTGTTGGGGCATGAACGTAGCGATTGGCTTCGTCTTCCGATACCGCAAAAGCGATTCGTCGNTGGTCGATGGCAAGATCGATCTGGTCTCCGTTTACACCATGCAGGGTTACATGGTGATCGTCGCCACCGACGTTGACGTCAAATGTACCGTCCCGTTTCGCGCGATACTCGATCGCATATTCGCTATCACCGACGTCGTATCGGACACGTTCCGGCGGCATCATTGAATTTCGCCAACCGCTAGAGATGTGACGCAGTACTTTGGCATCCTTTCGATGCCGATCTTGGGCAAATAACGCTGCTGCGATGGCGGCGTCGCTGACTTCTGTGGCATTCGGTTCTCGGGTACGCATGGGATTCACGCGGTCAATGAAGTCGGTTGTCGTATCGCCTGCGATAAATGCCGGAGTGCGCAACGTGGCCACCAGAAAATCACGGTTGTTGGTGATGCCATGAAGCTGTGTCGTTTCCAAAGCTCGCGCGAGTTTGGCAGCGGCCTCTCGACGCGTCGGCGCGTGCGCGATCACTTTGGCAATCATCGGGTCAAAATTCACGCTGACCTCGGTACCGGCTTCGACGCCGGAGTCAAAACGGGCCTGGGACGATGGCTTCCATACCTGGATGGTCCCGGGTGATGGGAGGAAGTTCCTAGTCGGATCTTCGGCATAGAGTCGGGCTTCGATCGCGTGCCCATCGATNGTCAAGNCATCTTGGTCGTAGCCGAGTTCTTCTCCCTCAGCGATTCGTAACTGTNCGCGCACGAGATCGAGACCGGTGATGGCTTCAGTGACCGGGTGTTCTACCTGAAGTCTGGTATTAACTTCCAAAAACCAAAAGTCCTCACCGTCGAGCAAGAANTCGACGGTGCCAGCCGAGGTATATCCAATCTTTTGTGCCGCTTTAACCGCCGCATTCCCCATTTGCTCGCGGATCGCGGGAGTTACCGCGGATGAAGGTGCCTCTTCGATAACCTTCTGATGGCGACGCTGGATAGAGCACTCACGTTCGAACAGGTGTACTAGGTTGCCGTGGTTGTCTCCGAGGATCTGTATTTCGACGTGTCGAGACGCGGTCAGCCATCGTTCAAGAAACACGGTATCGTCGCCGAAAGATGCTTCAGCTTCGCGACGCGCGCCTTCGATGGCGGCTTCTAGATCGGCGATATTTTCGACAACGCGCATCCCACGACCGCCGCCGCCAGCCGATGCTTTGACGAGGACCGGAAAACCGATCTCATTCGCAGCTTTTGCTGGGTCGTCCCCGACACTGAGCTCGTGTGCAGGTAGGGTCGGTACCCCGGCATCGGTCATCACCTGTTTGGCGGATAGTTTGTCGCCCATTTGTTCGATCGCGTGGGTCGGTGGTCCTACCCACGTGATTCCGCGGTTCATGATNGCTTCAGCGAAGCGCGCNTTTTCCGANAAAAAGCCGTAACCGGGGTGCACTGCGTCTGCCCCGGAGGCAACGCAGGCTGCGTAGACTTTTTCCGCGTCCAGGTAGGTTTCTGCCGACGTTTGTCCTTGTAGTGCGATGGCACTGTCCGCTTCCTGAACGAAAGGCGCATTGTCATCACCGTCTGCATAGACCGCGACAGTGGCGATGCCCATTTCATGCGCGGTGCGAAAAATTCTTCGTGCGATCTCACCGCGATTCGCGACCAACAAGCGTGTGATGGGTTTAATAATTACATCCGCCATGTGCCGAACTCCTTGGTGCCCTTGACGGCATCGTTTGCGACGGCTGAAAGAGCGAACCCGACAACGTCACGAGTGTCTCTTGGGTCGATCATGCCGTCGTCTGATACTCGGGATGTAGCGAAGAGGCCCTTCGATTGTTCCTCAGCGTTGGCCATAACGGCGGCTTCGCGTTGGGCGTTGGCTTCTTCGTCAAACTCTGCCCCGCGTCGCTCAGCGGCTCCTCTTTGGACAATGGTCATCACGCCTGCCATTTGCTCCGGNCCCATGACNGCAATTTTTGCGGTGGGCCATATGAAGGTGAATTTNGTCCCAAACGCTCGGCCACTCATACCGTAATTTCCGGCTCCGTACGATGCCCCGACGATCACTGTGATGTGCGGAACGGTGGAATTCGTCACCGCATTGATCATTTTCGAACCATTCTTCGTAATACCGCCCTGCTCGAAATCCGTGCCCACCACGTAGCCGGTGATGTTGTGAAGAAACAACAATGGCACGTCGACTTGATTACAGAGTTGAATAAACTGCGACGCCTTTTCTGAGGATTCGGACATCAGTGCACCGTTGTTACCCAAGATGCCAACGGGATAGCCGTGGATGGAGCCCCACCCGGTCACCAGTGTAGGTCCATACCGGGGTTTAAATTCTTCAAAACGAGAACCGTCGACGACGCGGGCAATGACCTCTCGTATATCAAAAGGTTTTTTCAGGTCCTCACCGACGATGCCGANAAGTTCTTGCGGNTCGTGGATAGGTGGGTCTGCCGGTTTGCTTGGTCCGGGACCAAGTTTTCGCCAGTTGAGGTGCCCCATGACTTCACGCAGTAATCGAATGCCATCCATTTCGTTCTCGGCGAGATAATCGCCTAGCCCCGATGTCGATGTGTGCATGTCGGCACCACCCAGCGGTTCCGGCTCCGCATCTTCGCCCGTTGCCATCTTCACGAGTGGNGGCCCGCCAAGTGAAACCATCGCCTGNTTCTTGACGAATATGTTGTAATCGCTCATTCCCGGTTGGTAAGCGCCGCCCGCAGTCGAGGCACCGAACACGATCGAAATAGTGGGTATTCGCATTTTCGATAGCTCGGTGATTTCATAAAAGAGACGCCCTGATTCAGCAAAATGTCCTTCCACCCGTAGCAGTGGGTCAACGGGTGCACCACCGCCGCCGCCACCACCTCCGCCGCCACCGCGCAGATCAGCACCGGCGGATTCCACGAATTGCACGTAAGGTAGGCGATTCTCGCGAGCGATCTCCAGTCCACGCATCAGCTTTTTGGAGTTGAAATGATTGAAGGCTCCNGCNCGGACNGAGGGATCGTGGCCAAGAATGACGCACTCGACGCCCTCGATGACGCCCACGCCGACCACGAAACCGGAACCGATGGCGACGTGCGAACGCCAGGCCGCCAGGGGGCTGATTTCAAGAAATGGCGAATCGGGATCGAGTGCCCATGCGATGCGCTCTCGGATGGGCATCTTATTTCTTTTGGCAAGACGCTCCAGTGCTTCGGCACCGCCACCGCGCGCTGCCTCGGCGTAGAGCTCGTCCATCTGCTCTAGCTTGGCGGTCATTTCTTCTTTGTTCTGTTGGAACTGCTCAGAACGTGTATCTAGCTGCGATTGAAGTACTGCCATGTTCTATTCCTCTAGCTACTTGGCGTAAGCACGCTGAAATGCATCCCGCTCAGCAATGCGATCCCAGTACTGTTGAATGTTNGGTGTAAAGGCTTCTTCGATGTCGAGAGATTTTGCCAATACCAACGCATATACGATACATATGTCGGCAATCGTAAAACGCTGCGAACACAGGTACTCGCGTTCCGAGACCGCATCATCAACGCATCGAAGCCGGCCAAGGAACCATTTCCGATAATCGTTGGCAACCTGCGGATTTCTTTTCTCTTCGGGTTCCAATTGNGTGTANCGAAGCACTAACGTTTGTGGAAACGTCAAGGTGGCATCGCTTCGATGCAACCAATTTAGATATGAGCCGTAGTCTGGCTCCTCCCGAGATACCGCGAGATCCGTCGGACCGTACGAATCCACGAGGTATTGGCTGATCCCCGCCGACTCTGTCATCACGACATTNCCGTCCACTAAACANGGGACAGTCCCGAGTGGATTGACTTCGAGATACTCCTTTGCCAGATAGCGTGGCGGAAACGGTAATGTGATGAGTTCGTAATCAAGACCCATTTCTTCTAGCGTCCAAAGTGGGCGCATCGAGCGGGCTCGCTCGCAATGATACAGTTGAATGGTCATCNTCCCTCCTAGTCACCGGTTCGAATTCGCAAGTGGCTCCTCTAACGGGATCCTTTCTCGCGTTGTCGAACTTGTATGCTCCCTCTACGCGGAACTTNGTCGCGAAAGCGCATCGCCCTCTCTCCAAGGGGAGATCTGGCCCTCGTAAACACCCGGCCCGTTCCTAAAATGTGCGGCCTCTTCGAAAGTTTCGACGAATGGCATGTCGTTGGGGTAGCACGCTTCGTCTCTCGGGAGNGGCCCAGCCTTGGAAACATGCCCGCGAAGCGCGTGTCCCACAACTTCCTCGGCGACGCACGCGGCCTCGATGACCTTGTCGAGGTCGTAGCCGGTTTCTACCCCCAATTCGTGACATAGGTTAACGAAATCTTCGGTAGGAACGTGTCCCGCCGCGCGTCCGTTGCCACAATAGGGACATCCACCCATGCCACCGAGCGACGTATCAAATTCTGTNGCGCCAAGCAGCAGAGCCTCGTAATAGCTTGCGATCGTCGCACCGCGCGTATTGTGCAGGTGCATGTGATAGGTCTCGACGTCAGGATACTTGTCCCGGATGGCGGTAATGGTTTCGCGTACGGTGTGCGGCATATTCCATCCCATTGCGTCGAGAAAGGAAACTCGATCGACCTTNATACCAGCGTGCTCCCATTTGCTCATCATNAGGTCAATGAGCTCCATTCGCGTTTCNAGCGAAAAAGGCCCNTCGAAGTTAGACCCAAATGGATTNCCGACTGCGATTGAGCCTGCTTCCGCACCTGCTGCCTTCGCCGAGGCGACCGAGGCGTCCATGGCCGCGATTTGTTCGACTTGGGTGCGGTTGTAATTACGTCGAGCAAAGGTGTCGCACAGTTCGACGTGGGTGCCGAACTTACGACCGCGGACGTTGATTTTGGGGAAATAGCCATCCGCCCGGTCAAATCCGCGCTTGTTAAACACGGCAGCCGTGTAATTGATCCCTGGTTTTGGAACGAACGCATCAGCGAGTTCATCGATACACGCCATTGACGGCGTCCACTTTGGGTGCGCGAACGAACCAATGGAGATGTTTTTTGCGCCCATTTCACCGATGGCATCGAGGAGTCTCAGTTTTTCCGATACGGGAATATCCGGACTTTCGATTTGAAGCCCTTCACGCATCGTATCGTCGAAGATGTTGACTGACTTCGGTAGTAAGTTACTCATGTCGTTGGCGTTCCCTACGTGTCTTAACCCCATATTTAGCAAGGGCGCGACTGCTTAGCAAGCACGTGAGTCGNCGAGTACGCAAAGGGGTACGGTACAGTCGGAACGGAGTTCGATATGCTCGCCGGANATTTGATTTGATAGTTTCTAGTGAGAACTACTCCGGGAGGTGTCATGAACGCAGTCGACATCATGGTGCGTAAAGCCGAATCGATGGCAAAGGCGCTCGAAAGGCGCGCGTTGGCCGCTGAACAGGAGGGCAAACTTCCTGCGGAGACGGTTCGTGACCTCTCGGCTGAAGGGCTCTTTAGTCTAGTAAAGCCCGCGATATATGGCGGTAAAGAACTAAACGCGGCGGCCGTATTAGAAGTATGCGCGGCGTTGGGCAAAGGATGCGCCTCAACCGGCTGGGTCGCGTGTGTTTATAACGTCCACCATTGGATAGCGGCGATGTACCCTGACCAGGCACAGGGTGAGTATTTCGGACAAGACGACGTTCTATCGTCGGCATCGTTTGCTCCCTCCGGGACAGCGGNGCCCACNGAGGGTGGCTATCGTGCGACTGGGCGCTGGTCTTTTGCGTCCGGGATTGATTATGCCGATTGGTGTTTTTTGACGGCGCGAGTCGATGAGCCGCACGACGGCGATTCTGCGGGACCATATTTTTTGATGGTTCCTGCCGCCGACTATCACATCGACCATGATTCATGGCAGGTATCTGGACTGCGGGCTACGGGCAGCAAAGACGTCGTACTCGACGAGACGTTCGTGCCGATCCATCGGGCCCTTTTCTTGCCGTCTCTTTTGTCGGGAACTAGTCCTGGTTCAAGAATTCATCAAGGACCTCTCTACCATATGCCCGGGCATCCGTTCTTGGTCGCCGTATTGGCCACGCCAGTGCTAGGAGCTATTCAGCGGGGCGTTGAATTNTTTCGTGANCGTATTGTTGAGAGGCGTTTCTCACATACCGGCCAACGGCAAGCTGAGCAACCCGCTGCGAAAGTAGCACTCGCCGAGGCTGATGCGTGCGTGACGGCTGCTCGAGTGCTTTTGGAGAACACCTTTATCGCCATCGAAAGGCTCGTACCTGGGGCGTCACCGCTGCAACACGCGCGGATTTCGCGCGATACGGCGTTTGCAGTGCAGTTACTGGTTCGGGCGATTGATGTCGTATTCGAAAATGTCGGCGGNGCGGCATTGCAAGAATCTAACCCAATCCAGCGGATATGGCGTGATGTTCATGCGGCGAAGGCCCATGCGGCAGTCAATTGGAATACACAAGCCCTTGCGTGGGGTGAACTTAGTCTGGACGATGCGAACTAGCTGGCACATGTTGTTTCGAAATCAAAAAGGGGGCCCGCGATGACGATGGAGGGAAATGGGAATTCGGTTGGTCCGCTCGTTGACGCGGATGGCCATGTACTCGAACCCGCTGATACCTGGCAGAAATATATTGACCCGAAGTTTCGAGATCGCGCGATTCGTATCGAATTGGATGCTGATGGTAGTGAGCGTTTGCTCTTCGACAACAAACCCTTNGAATTTCTCAAAGGTAATTTGGGTGGGCTTGGGGGAATTGATCTTGAGAAAGGAGGGCTTGGCGTCCAGACGCGCGATTATACGTATGCTGAAGGATCACCTCGTGGTGGATACGACCCCGCGGCTCGNATCGAGGTTTTGGATCAAGAAGGTATCGACCGGGTGCTCCTATATCCNACCATNGGTATTTGTTGGGAGGGCAACGTGTCGGACCCTTCGCTNGCAACCGCATATACGCGGGCGTACAACCGTTGGATCGTTGATTTTTGTAGCCACGATCCTCAACGGCTTTACCCTATAGCGCACATTTCGCTCATCGATCCGGAAGGAGCTGTTGAAGAGGTCGTCCGGGCTAGAAAAGCGGGTTGCGTAGGCGTGTATCTATCGCCCGATCTTGAGGCCAGAGGTGGTAAAGCGTTTATCGATCCAGCGTTCGATNTGTTTTGGGGTACGGTTCAGGATCTTGAGATGCCAGTCGGGTTTCATGTCGTTGTTCGTGACCAACCCGCCTTCTCTCGATTCTCGACGCCCGGTACGCCGGGGGATGGACTATTTTTCTTCGCGTTTCTTGCAATCGATGTAATGGCTGCATTTACCTCGATGCTCTCGTCGGGGCTTCTGGAGAAATATCCTCGACTGAAGTGTGCCGTACTAGAGGCGGGTGGGAACTGGATTTCGGCTTGGTTGGATCGAATGGACCATAAGTATGAAGTGATGTCTTCTGTTGTGCCGTTGTCGATGAAACCAAGCGAATATTTTTACCGACAGTGCCTGATCGCGATGGACCCTGATGAAGGGATGAACGCTGAGGTCATCGATCACATCGGAGCCGACTATGTGATCTGGGCTTCCGACTANCCGCATATTGATGCNTCGTATGGGGTNGCGAAAGAAATGACTGAAAGCGTTCGATCGCTGTCACTTGATGCCCAAAGGAAAGTTCTAGGGGGTAACGCCATGCGTTTCTACGGGCTTCCTGATTGACCACCCTTGGTTATGGTAAAGGGCAGCAACACGAAGNTTGGCTGGGTCTTGTCGACGAGGACATCATTGAGCCCGACCTACCCATTATTGATCCCCATCATCACCTTTGGCATCGCCCGGATAGTACATACCTGCTAACCGAACTGGTCGCCGACGTAACGTCGGGTCATCGCGTCATTGGCACCGTCTTTGCTGAATGTCGGTCGATGTACAGAGCGCTCGGACCCGAGTATCTAAAGCCCGTCGGTGAGACGGAGTTCGTCGTTGGAATCGCAGCCATGAGCGCTAGTGGAATGTACGGCGACGCTAAGCTATGTAGCGCTTTTTTCGGTGGTGTGGACTTTCTGTCCGGCGAGGGAATAGGAAGGACAATAGATGCGCATACGCTACGGGGCGGTGGTAGGTTTNGTGGTGTGCGGTTGTCGTGCGGATGGGATGCAGATCCTGGAATTCCGAACATCGCCCCGAACCCGGGGTTGCTCGCTGATTCGAGGGTTCGAGACGGGATCAACTTGCTGGCTTCGCGGAATTTGTCCTTGGACGTTTGGATATACCACACCCAGTTACTTGAATTGGCCGAGTTGTTGGATGAGTGCCCAGGTATCGTGGTGATTCTCGATCATGTTGGTTCGCCCATCTTAGGAGGTAGTTACAAACACAAGCGTGATGAGGTTTTTACGGACTGGCGAAAATCCTTGGCCGAAGTCGCCAAGCGACCCAATGTCTTTGTTAAGTTGGGTGCGTTACCGATTCGGAGACCGAGCGAGGAATCGTCCAACTCAAGACCGCCAGGCTCTGTCGATATAGCGGAAAGCTGGCGACCTTGGATCGAAACATGCATCGAACTTTTTGGCCCGTCACGATGTATGTTTGAAAGCAACTTTCCGGTCCAAAAGAACTGGTGCGGTTATGCTGTGGTGTGGAATGCTTTCAAACGTCTAACGACGCAGATGAGTTCGGACGAAAAACATGATCTATTTCATGGAACGGCGCGTCGTGCATACCGTATGTTGGAGTAACCGTTGATCGAAGATAGTGATCACAAACACAATTTTCATACCCACACATTTCGTTGCAAACATGCGAAGGGAGATGTCGATGACTATTGTCGGCGTGCGCTTGAACTTGGAATGGAGACGCTGGGTTTTTCTGATCATACGGCGTTGCCCGACGACCGTTGGCTTGTAGCGCGGATGCCCTATACGGACCTCGACAATTATGTCGAAGCCATCGATCGTGGCCGCATCAACTTCCCGAACCTGACGGTATTGAAAGGGATGGAATGCGAATATGTGCCCGAGTTCAAAGCCTTCTATACAGAAGAGTTACTCGGCGAATACGGATTCGAATTTCTCGTGGGGGCTTCGCATTTTTTTCTTGACGATGGGGAATGGATCGGGACCTACGGTGGAACGACCGATGCTTCCAGTCTTCGAGCGTACGCGGACTACACGGTTGATATGATGCGCTCTGGGTTATTCGACTTCATCGCACACCCCGACCTTTTTGGTAATTGCTACGCAACATGGGACGCTGACACGGCGGCGTGTTCAAGAGATATTTTGGAAGCCGCACGCGACCTCGATGTTGGTATGGAGATCAATGCGCTCGGTATGCGTAAGCAGGCGCGACAGAGGGTGGAAGACCCATTCCCGTTATATCCGTGGAGACCGTTTTGGGAACTCGCAGCGGAGGTCGATGCTCCAGTGATCGTCAATTCCGACGCCCATCGTCCTGAGGATTTGCAGGGCTTGGCGGGTCAGGCGCACGCATTACGCCAAGAACTAAAATTGAGGGAAATGGATATTGAAGCGTTGTGCGCGCGCGGAAATTGATGAGCGCGTATCCCGCTATGAGAAGACAGAACTAGGAGTTATCGCATGCAAATAGAACAGATTTGGACCGGGAACGCGTATCGAAATTTCAATTATGTGTTGGCTTGTAATGAGACCGGTGAGGCGCTTGCCATCGACCCTTTGGATCACGAGAAATGTCTCGCGAGAGCGCGTGATCGTGGATGGGAGGTTACCCAAATTCTCAACACGCACGAGCACGGCGATCATACTGGTGGTAATGCCGCAATGGTCGCGGCGACGGGGGCCAAGGTTCTGGCGCATCAGAATGCCGGATCGAAAATTAGCGGTATGGATGTCGGCCTGGAAGCTGGCGATGTCGTGAAGATTGGCCGAAGTGTTGAGCTTCTCGCGCTCGATACTCCGGGACACACCATGAGTCATATCTGTCTATTAGCGCAGATCGATACACCGGCACTGTTTTCTGGCGACACGTTGTTTAACGCGGGTGCGGGAAATTGTCACGGTGGAGGTCATCCGGAAGAGCTTTACGAAACGTTTGTGTCGCAGCTAGATCGGTTGCCGGCGGACACGGAGATTTATCCTGGCCATGACTACATCACGAATAATCTAGCTTTTACACTGGATCGTGAGCCAGACAACCAGGCGGCCTCGCGGTTGCACAAAGAACTCGAAGGATCTTACGATCCGGCGAAGCCGCTGGTCACTTCGCTTGAGCTCGAACGTGACATCAATACGTTTTTCCGCTTAACGAGTCCGACAGTTATTGCGCGTCTTCGGGAAACATTCTCCGATTTGCCCGATCGACCGTCACCGAAAGAAGTGTTTCTCAAACTGAGAGAATTGAGGAATAGTTGGTAGCCCGGCGATTACGATAACGAGGGCTCCGACCGATTTGTCCTTCTTGAAAGTTCGCGATCAATGCCGTCGTCATCGGAAACGGCGCACCCTTAGTTGGTATAAGGCGGTTCGAATGAATAAAGCGATTGCGACGACCCTGATGTTGGTTTGGTCAGCCGGGTTGCAAGCAGAGTCCTGGGTCCTCGACAACGAATCATCCCACTTGAGCTTCGTGACCGTGAAAGCCGGAGATTTGGCCGAGGCCCACCGGTTCAGAAGGTTATCGGGAGAAGTCTCGATCGATGGAGCCGCAGCAATTGTCATTGACCTTGCCAGCGTTGATACGCTCATACCGATTCGCGATGAACGGATGCGGGAACATCTGTTCCGAACCATTCAGTTTCCGAAAGCAACAGTGTCGCTCCAGTTCGATCCAGAACAGATCACGTCGATCGCTGAAGGGTCCAGCGGAACCTTATCACTCGACGGTGAACTGACCATGATGAACTACCGAATCCCCGTTCGTACCGATGCGCTTGTCGTGCGACTGACACCGACAGAGGTGCTCGTTGTTAGCCGTAAGCCGGTGGTCGTCCATGCGGCGAGTTTACGAATGGTAGAAGGCATCGAAAAGCTGCGCGAAATAGCTAGCTTACCTAGTATCAGCAAGGCTGTGACGGTCAATTTCGCCCTTTCTTTCGTACTGCGATAACGAAATTTCCGCGCGTCTAGAGCAATTCCTCGGCTAGAAATCTGAGCGTGTCCATGTCGCGCGTTCCGACATTCAATTGGGTAACCGGGCTATCTTTCCACGCTGCAAGCCGCTCGCGTATGCGTTCTTTAGGGCCTACTAAGGCGATTTCGTCCGCTAACTGATCGGGCACAGCGGCCATTGCCTCGTCTCGGTGACCGGACATAAACAGCTCTTGTATTCGGTCGGCGTCCTCAGCGAAACCTAGTCTCCCAATATGGTCTTTATGCACGTTAAATGACTTAGCACCCATGCCGCCAACGTAGAAGCCGACGTTCTGCTTAACTTGGGCCAATCCTCGATCAACGTTCTCGTCNATGATCACCGGCACGCTAGCNGATATATCGAAGTGAGGAGGGCGCTGGGCGAGGGAATCTTCATAGACGTCCATCATGCGGTATGGCGAGAGGAACATTGGGATCCACCCGTCGCAAAGTTCGGCCCCGAGGGCAACGTTTTTGGGCCCTTCGGCCCCTAAATAGAGGGGGATATCGGGTCGAACCGGATGTTGGATGAGCTTTAACGGTTTTCCAAGCCCAGTNCCTCCCTGATAAGGCAGTTGGTAGTGCTCGCCAGCGAACGAAACCGGCTGATCTCGCGCGACGATGTTGCGGAAAATACTGATCCATTCGCGCGTNCGAGCGAGGGGCTTNGGGTAGGGTTGGCCATACCAACCNTCGACCACTTGGGGTCCCGAGACGCCAATGCCAAGTTTCAGTCGGCCGTTGGACATGTAATCTAGCGTGATCGCATGCATTGCCGCACTGGCCGGGGAACGCGCCGAAATTTGCATGATGGACGTGCCCAGGTTGATTGTGGACGTATGTGCACCGATCCAAGCCAACGGCGTGAAGCAGTCGGATCCGTATATTTCGTGGCTCCAAATGGTGTCGTAGCCGAGCGTCTCGGCCTCTTTTGCAAACTCGATGACGGATGCCCCACCCGGTGGACCCAAGGGCCCGATTCCTAATCCCAGTTTCATAGTTCGCGTTCTCCAGTCCAAGTTTCGTGAAATTATACGTTTTCGCGCCAACGCATGAGGCCTTCCTGCGCGCAACTNGCGATGAGTTGTCCATCTTGATCGTAAAATCGGCCAGTCGCTAGACCGCGCCCGGATCCAGTCCATTCGACCGATTGCTCGAACAGTAGCCANTGATCAGATCGTGTTTTTTGGTGAAACCACATGACATGATCCAAACTGGTGCCATCGAAATTCTGGTCTTGCCAACGCATCCCGTGTGGAAGAAGTACGTGGTCTACGAGCGTGCTGTCCGAGAGGTAAGCGAGTCCCGCTTCGTGTTGGATTGGCTCGGGAGTTAAGGTATCTGCGATGCGTATCCACATGAGTTGATCATCGACGATCGGAATACCACGTTCGTCGCTGGGCGGATTGATATACAAAATTTCGTATGGCCTCGCTCCACCATCCCATTCGATTTCGTTGCTCCGCCCCATGTCACGACAAAATTCGTGGTGCGTGTACTTAATTTCCTCGGGACCTGATACGTCGTGCATCGGGCGCGCNGTGTACAGCAAACCCTCCGTNGGTAAGGTAAACGAAGCNGTCATTTTGAATAGTTCTTTATCACGTTGTANCGCCNTTATTTCACGGACACTGAAACTACGGCCGTCGCGAACGGCGGTAACATCGTAAAAAGTTGGTTGATCGACATCGCCAGGCCTAAGAAAGTAGGCGTGGAGAGAGTGGATTGACCGATCGTCGTTTGGAAGGGTTCTGTGTGCGGCACAGATGGCTTGGGCCAAGAACTGGCCCCCGAAGACGCGGCTACCTCCCTCGGGAGCCGCTGGCCCTTCGTAACGAAGCGTGTCGATCGGCGCGAGCTCCAAAAGTGTTCGAAAAGAGCCATTGTCAGGGCTACCCACCATGCAATAACGCTAACAGAGAACGTTTTTGATCGCAGTTGNGTTTTGTNGTTGCCAGNCGTCGAGCATTTCGTGTGGTGATCAAGGAAACGTCACGAATGCTGGGCGTGTCGGCGAAAGATTTTGCGACGAGGGTTCGGCTACCATCGGAGCAAGAGGAGGGCCAATGGTCATGTATAAAGAAACAACTGGGGCGAAGATGATTTACCTCATTCGACGTAAACCGGATACGTCTCGAGACGAACTCTTAATGCATTGGTTTGCAAATCATATGCCGCTCGTCATCGATGGCCAGAAGGCGGCGGCAAAGTCCGGGCGGCGGCACGCAACAAAGTANACGGCGCTCCTGTTTGATGAGGATCGTAAGGGTTATTGCCCCTGGGATGGTATGGCGCAGTTGTGGTGGAGCGAACCGTTGCCCCAGCCGGATGTCGCGTTTGGAACCGAGCCGACGGACATGTTCCAAGTAAAGGCGGAGCCCTATTTGCCCTGGGCGACCCGTGAGTATGTTGTCATCGACGGTCATCAAGAGTTAACGACAACGCCCAACCCGATGAATGCAGAATATCCTCTTACTCGATCCGGCTTTTTCCGAGTCAGCTTTCTCGTCAAGACGTTCTCGGGAATTGATTACCGCGCATTCTTTGATCACTGGTTACGCGTACACGTCCCCAACGTAAAGCAGACGATGGAGAAGGTGGGCGGATTTCGGTACGTCGTAAGCCATAGCGTCGATCCGGAACTCGAACAATATGCGGGCCTTGCTGAGTTATATTTCAACGATGCGACCGGCTGGGACGAGTACCGAGACACAATCGAACCGGATGGCATGGAAGCGTGGGTGGATGGAACCGGTATGCTTGTACTTCGGGGTCAGACGGAGATGGTAGGCATTCCATAACGCTCGTGGGTGATAATTTTTCGAGTCTGTGGAACCCCTTCAATCATGACTGAACCCAAACCGACGGTTGACCGATTGTTATTTAGCGGCTGCGTTCTGTTGATCGCCGTCGTGTGTTTATCAATTGCTGTGGTACCGGACCGNGCGGCTGNAGTGGTTGGCACAGCCTATCAATGGATTGCGGGCCAATTCGGACTNGCTTATCAGTGGATGACGATCGGAGCCACAGTTGTGTTGGCCGTGCTCGCTTTCGGTAGGCANGGGCGATTGCANCTCGGCGGTGAATCCTCTCGACCCGCCTTTTCGACTTGGTCGTGGATGGGGATGCTTTTTTGCGCGGGTATTGGAGCGGGCCTCCTTTACTGGTCAACTATTGAATGGGCCGTCTACCTGGATTCGCCACCCTTCGGNCTCGNNCCGAATTCCAGCGGAGCTTGGGAGTGGGCTCCCACNTACGGGATCTTCCACTGGGGACTGTCGGCTTGGTGCTTGTACTGCCTTCCGACCGTGGCAATCGCGGTTCCCTACTACCAGCGTCGGATACCGTTTTTGCGGTTGTCGACGTCGCTGGTTGGTCTTTTTGGCGATGACATTGTCCGACGACCGCTGGGGAGAGTTGTGGATTTCATTTTCATCATCGCGTTGGTGGGTGGCACGGGAACGTCGTTGGGGTTAGCGACGCCGATGATAGGCGCTTGTATTAGCCAGCTGATGGGAATCGAAGAAACCTTTTTGATTGACACTGGAGTGGTGGGCATCGCCGTCGTTCTCTTTGCTGNCAGTGTTTATGTCGGCCTNGATCGAGGCATTAAGCGTTTAAGTGATCTCAACGTTGGCCTAGCGGGCGTATTTTTGCTTTTCGTCCTGATCGCCGGACCAACAGTATTTATATTGAAGGTCGGGACGAACAGCATTGGATTGATGTTGCAAGAGTTTATTCGGATGAATACCTGGACGGATCCGATCCTAAAGACTGGATTCGTCGAAGANTGGTCGGTCTTTTATTGGGCATGGTGGATCGCATACGGTCCATTTATGGGTCTCTTCGTGACGCGGATATCGAAAGGTCGGACACTTCGGCAACTTATCGTCGGGATGGTGGGTTTCGGGACATTGGGGTGCGCCGTCTTCTATGTTGTCGTAGGNAATACTGCTATGTGGATGGACATGGCCGGTCTAGTGGACGTTCGAACGTTGATTAATCAAGGACAGAACGGAACGGCCATTGCGCAAATTATGGCAGCGNTACCGCTTCAACCGCTCCCGTTGATCGCTTTCATCGTGATGGCGTGGATATTTGTGGCGACAACGTACGACTCGGCCTCATATGCNATTGCTTCATCGGCGACACGCGATCTATCCGACGGCCTTAATCCTGCTCAATGGCACCGCGTCTTTTGGGCGTTTGCCCTNGCGGTGTTACCGATCACGTTAATGATTCTGGATGACTTAAGAGCCGTGAAATCTGCCGTCTTGGTTGTTTCGTTACCGTTATTGGNTATCGGTGTGATCATGACNATCTCGTTATTCCGAACGCTCAAGGCAAATGCTGANCATTGACCCTTGGGGTCATATCAAGGCGCGACACCATTAGAAAATCAGCGAGTAACTGAGCGCGGAAGTCCTCGAAANCGTAAAGGTATGGTGACGCTAATCTCTCGGNCCCCCAGGTTGTGAATACCCTCCCTCGGTCTGCGATTGAACACTATCGGATTGAAGCCGCCAGTTGCGTCGCTTCATGCACACACGCTTTTTGAANTGCGTTCCGGCTCGCGTCATCCGTTTGCAGATGACTTGATTGTCGTCCTTGACCNCCNCCACTTCGCTCTTCTCAGTCTTGGACGTCTTTNCTGAATTCTGTTCGTCTCCCAACGNGGTGGTGGCGACTAAGATTGCCCCGATACCAAAAATGGCGAACTTCATGGAATTTCCAAAAACTCGTGGAGGTCCCGCTTTATAACATGGCTTCAGATCGAATTTGCGGTCTCGGTATTGTCAGCGTTGCCGTATTAGGTGGACGGCAACTGAACGGTTGCGGTCCCAAATACCCGGGTTTCTTCTTGTTCATTCTTAATGGTTAGATCCAATACGANCTCGCCGTTCTCGTCGTCGATGTCGGTTACTACCGCTGTGACGGTGTGCTCGTGGTCAGCGAGTACGGGCGCTCGAAATACCGTATCGATGTGTTTGATTTTCCCCCGTGGTGCCCAACGGTGAATCATACTCGTGAGAAAACCCATACCCATGATTCCGGGCACAAGAGCACCAGGTAATCCTTGGGCTCGGGCCTTGCCGTGGTCTTCAAATCGGCCGCTACCAGAATATCCAACCGCTTGAGCAAAGCTACGCGTTGCCTGGAGCGATGTATCGGGTTGCGAGGGGGTTAATTCGTCACCGAACACCACATCACTGATGGTTTGCACAGTCATTTGTCGGGTCGTTCTCGGATGACCTGGCGCGAATCGGTTGTGGCGAGGTGTTCGCCACTTTCGTCGTATAGTTGCATTCGGGAAACGAGAAAGATCATTCTTCCTGACCTACCACTCTTGGCATAGATGTCGTGTAAATGGGTTTTACCGGTGAGTTTTATACCGGGACGAACCGGCTTGATACAGGCGACAGCTTTCCCACCGTCCATGGAAATGCCTCCGAGTGCCGGAAAGTCGATGGGTAAGCGTCGACCTGAGGCGAGGCTAGCAAGGATCGGGGCGCAGGCTTCGAAGTTAGGGTCTGTGGGGTCGATAAATGCTTCTCGAGTTTCTCCAGAAGCCTTCGCCACTTTTGCTGACTGCTCGGCGTCAATCACGAAACCGGTGCGGTCGAACTCAAGGTCGAGAAACTTCGACCTCAAATCATCGATATCGGTCATATAGACTTCTCCTGATGGACCCGAGTGTTGGAAGTTAATGTCGCACTGAACATTCTGTTGTGGAGCGAGTTAGTCGGCGACAGTTTGGGCTAAGCGTTCCGTGGCCTCGGCAAAATCCTCCATAAAGTTGTAGACCACTGTTCGCACAGCGATGGTTTCGTTCATAAGACCGACACCTTGCCCAACGAAGTAATTCGCAAGCTGGCGAGCTCCGGCATGATCGGTTTGCGCGAGCTTATCTATTTTTCGGAAGGCGGCCGCTGCCACAACCCCCTGCAGCGGCATTGGTAGTGGTTCGGGACATTCTTCTGCCGTCCATGCATCCGTCCAGGCAGACCTTAGTTGCCGGGTGTACTTCCCCGTGCGACTTTTAGAACGAACCGTTTGCCGCGAGTTAGCAACGAGCATTTTTTCCTTCACGACAGGCAGAGTCTCTGCTTCCGCCGTGGTTAACCATACGGATCCAGTCCATGCACCGTGGGCGCCCATGGCCATACACGCAGCCATTTGACGGCCTGTGACGATGCCGCCCGCTGCCAATACACACATGTCGTACTCTTTAATCGCATCAATCACTTCAGGGACGAGGACTAGCGTTGATACTTCTCCACAGTGCCCCCCCGCTTCAGTACCAGCGACAATAAGGACGTCTACCCCGGCCTCTGCGTGTTTTACAGCGTGTTCCTTAGCTCCAGCGAGCGCTCCGACGACGATCCCCTTTTCACGGGCCATGGACATCATGTAAGTGGGTGGAACGCCGAGCGCGTTGACGACCATCTTGACGGGGTGTGCAAACGCGGATTCAAGAATCTCAGTCGCGCCGGTCTGGCGCATGTTGTCGCCGACTCCACCGCGGATGACTCCAGTCCATAGGTCCGCGGTGTCAATATCGTGCTGGGCGAGCAGCTCTTCGATGTACCTTTTGTGCTCTATCGGAATTCGGTCTTCGAGCTCTTCTTTTGACAATCCTTGCGCTTTGCTTTCCATGCTTGTCGGTACGAGTAGGTCAACGCCGTAAGGTTTTCCGTTGACGTGCTCGTCGATCCACGTTAGCTCGACATCGAGGGTTTCGGGCGTGTGGCCGGCCGCACCAAGTACACCAAAACCACCCGCATTACTCACCTCCGCAATCACGTCTCGACAGTGGCTGAATGCAAATAAAGGGAATTCGATCCCCAACAAGTCACAAATTTTCGAGTTCACTTCTGATCCCCATCTCGCTCGTGTATAAGCTATCACACGTTATGTGGGCTTCATCTAAACGTTGGGCTGGCCATTCCCATAGGTGAAATCGCACTGGACGAGAACGTTAGGAGACGTCAATAATCGTATTGAAATTTGCGCGTGTACTCCCTGGACGTATTTACTGTGGATCAAGACGTAACGCCAGGGAATCGCGCTGCCAGCAACACGAACAAGATGAAACGGGTGAGCATGTCGACCGATAAGCACAAAAACGATATCTACGGGGACCTCAATAAAAGGAAGACGGATGAGCCGGCAATAGCTGCGGCGACGGTGGTTCTTTTGCGCGACGGGTCGGATGGCGTCGAAGTTCTAATGTTGCGGAAGAACGCGCGGATTGACTTCGGAGGGATGTGGGTTTTCCCTGGAGGTAAAATCGATCCGGATGATTACCGTGGAGGTGATGATCTCGAAGCCGCAGCGCGCTGCGCGGCATCCCGCGAGTCAGAGGAGGAAGCGGGGATTTCCCCGGCGTCGGACCAATTTGTTTGGTTCGCGCATTGGACCCCTCCGGCGAGTACAGCTCGGCGATACGCGACCTGGTTTTTTGCGGCTCAGGCGGAAATCGACGAACCCATCCAAATTGATGGTGGGGAAATAGAGGAACACGCTTGGATCAATCCTGCGAAAGCATTGGAAAAACACGGACAAGGCGAAATTGATTTGGCACCGCCCACTTGGGTGACTCTTTACGAGTTATCGAGATATCAACCGACGACTGCGGTTCTTGAGCACCTCGCGTCGCGCGAACCGAAGGTATACGAAACCCACGTCGCTGAGAGGTCCGATGGGGTCCGCGTCGCGATGTGGCACGGTGACGCTGGCTATGAGAGCTGGGATCCTGATCTCGATGGTGATCGGCATCGTCTGGTGATGGCGCGTGGCGGCTTTACGTTCGAAAATGACGTCGAAAACTATTAACCATCCCGACTAGAGGCTAGTCCGCCAAGGTCATGGCGGCCGCTTTCTCGCCGATCATAATGCAAGGCGCGTTGGTGTTTCCCGAAACTAATGTTGGCATTACGGACGCGTCCGCGATCCTCAAGCCCTCGATTCCGTGCACCCGTAGCTGATCATCGACGACGGCGTAGGGATCGCTACCCATTTTGCATGTCCCAACAGGGTGGAAAACGGTGCTTCCTGTGGCACGACAGAAGTTCAGGAGTTCTTCGTAAGAATCACACGTTGCACCCGGAAACAGCTCATTATCAGAGAATTTTTGTAGCGCGGGGGCAGCACCGACCTGTCGGGCGATGCGCATGCCTGCGACTAAGGCGTCTCGGTCGATTTGTTCCGAAAGAAAATTGGGTCTGATCACAGGGGCTGCTTCTGGATCATTGCTTTGGATATGGATCGAACCTTGGCTCTCAGGACGTAATTGACAGACGGACAAGGTCATGCCGGGTTCTCTTTCGAGAGTACCGCGACGGGCATTGCGGGCATAGCTGGCGTGGGCAAAGTGGAACTGGACATCCGGCGAGTCAAGCTCTTCGCGCGTTCGGACGAAACCATGCGCAATACCCGCGGTGTAGGTCATGACCCCACGGCGCGTGAAAGCATACTTTGCTGCTTCGCCGAGTAGTTTAAGTGGCCGAGTATCTTGATTGAGGGTCGTGACTCCTTTGACTCTCCACGCAATGCTGCTCGCATAATGATCTCGGTAATTCTCTCCAACGCCAGGCAGTTCGTGGGCAACGTCGATATCGTACTTACGCAATAATTCGGGGTTGCCGATGCCAGACAGTTCAAGCAATTGCGGTGACTGGACAGCGCCTGCACACAACAAAACCTCGCGATTGGCGCGCGCTTCACGCGCTTGACCTGCGACACTGTATCGGATCCCTACCGCGCGGCGATTGTCTAAGACGATACGATGCACGTGTGCACGAGTGGTGATGTGCAAATTTTTCCGGTGACGAGCAGGTCGTAAAAATGCGTCCGCGGTACTGTGGCGTCGACCACGCAACTGAGTGACTTGGTAATAGCCGAAGCCTTCCTGGGATACGCCGTTGTAGTCAGGCGTTTTGGGATAGCCGATTTCGACGCCCGCGTCGATAAACGCGTCAAGTAATGGGTGGTGTTCGACCATATCGGCAACGTTTAATTCGCCACCCGATCCGCGGAATTGATCGTCGCCCCGTTCGAAGTTTTCGGATTGTCTAAAAAAAGGAAGAACTTCGTCGTACGACCACCCACGATTCCCCAATTGCGCCCAAGTGTCGTAGTCGAGTGGCTGGCCACGCACGTACAACATACCGTTAATGGAGCTAGACCCGCCGAGAACCTTGCCGCGCGGAATGGGAATCTCGCGATTGGCGGTGCCTTCCTCCGGCTCAGTGTTGAAACACCAATTGAGACTCGGTTTGTCGATCATTTTCCAGAACCCTACTGGTATATGGATAAGTGGGTTCCAGGCCCTTCCGCCGGCTTCAACTAACAGGACCTTGGTGGTTGAGTTTTGGCTCAATCGGTTGGCCACGACACAACCGGCCGATCCGGCACCGATTACAATATAGTCATACTCCTCCACGCCCGCTCCTTTTCGCGTCTCCGCAACGTACTATGGTGTGCAGGCAGAGGTTGGAGAAGAGTCATGCTGAGTGCAAGTCAGGTCGAACAGTATCGAGAGCAAGGATACGTAGTTCCGGACTTCCGCTTGTCCGATGAAACGGTCAACGCGATTCGTGCCCAACACGAGCGCCTTTTAAGTGATCACCCGGAGTTTTCCGACTACTGTCCGGCGTTGCTCATTCACGATACCGGCTTCCTCAACTATGCGCGGAATGACGAGATCCTCGATATGGTTGAGCAGCTCATCGGTCCAAACATTGCGTTGTGGAATCAGAGTTTTTTTGCCAAGCCGGCACGCGTGGGATCCCGCACTCCGTGGCACCAGGACGGCGAATATTGGCCTATGCGGCCGCTCGCGACTTGTTCGGTTTGGATTGCCATTGATGATGCGACCAGTGAAAACGGCTGTCTTCGATTCCTACCGGGCACCCACCGGTCGCGAGATCTTGCTCAACACCACTTCAATAAGGCGGACGGCCTGTCTTTGCCGCTAGAAATTGATGAGTCCGTCGTTGATGAATCGTTGGCGGTTGATATAACGCTGCAAGCCGGCCAGATGTCATTGCACGATGTCTTTTTGGTACACGGTTCCGAACCCAATCAATCGCCGAATCCGCGTCGAGGCATGACTCTTCGGTTCATGCCGACGACATCAATATATCGCCGTGACCTGGGAGCTGGGGGAAGTGCTTCCGCAAATGATCTACGTACGCTTTATCTGATGCGGGGTTCGGACATCAGTGGCCAGAATGATTTTCGCGTACGTTGGTAAGGGTGTAGCTAGAATCTACTAAGTATTTTCACGGTCGCTTCGAACCGATCCCCCAAGGAGCCGCCCAGGTAAGACCTTCGATGGTTGTTGTGCGGGCGCGGTATTCGCAACCAACCCATCCGGAATACCCCATATTGTCTAGCACGCCAAGGAGGTGCGGAATATTCACTTCCCCGTATTGCGGCTCGTTTCGACCGGGGACGCTAGAGAATTGGACGTGCCCGAGTACGGGCCAATGGTGTGCGAGGCCGGCGGCTAGATCACCTTCCATGATTTGGAGATGGTAGAAGTCGAATTGAAGGAGAACGTTAGGCATGGCCACCGCATCAATGATTTGTCGTGCGTGGGAGCTGTTGCTGTGTAGGTAACCGGGCACATCACGACTGTTCAGCGGTTCAATCAAAAGCGTGATCCCGAGGTCTTCCGCAATGGGCGCGGTTGCCCGGAGATTCTCGATAAACACATCTTCGCATTCACGTGCTGTAGAACCCTCGGGTACCACGCCCGCCATGACGTGTATCAAACCTGCACCCAACTCCGACGCGTATTCCAACGATTCGGAGACAATAGCTTTGAATTCGTTCTCCCGCCCGGGTAGTGCGGCAACCCCTCGCTCGCCAGCCTCGGCATTACCCATCCGTGTATTGACGAGAATGAGCTCGAGCTCGTTATCCGTGAGGATCGATTTCAGTTCCTCAACAGCATGACCGTAGGGCTGCAGGTATTCGACTGCGTCGAACCCGACTTGCCGAGCCGCGGCAAATCGTTCGACGGGCGCTAATTCAGTGAACATCGTCGTCAGGTTTGCAGCAAGTCTTGGCATGGCGGTGTTTGTTTGTGAGTCAGTTATTCAGGATTGTATACGTGGTTTACAGGGTACAAACGGCTGCGTTCGCCCCTCATCACTCTTGGAGTGGAATCGATCCCTGTCGATCCATGGTCCCTACGGCAATTTCTTGCCATTAGGAGTAGCCGATCGAAAGTAGGTTCTCGACCGGTTGGTAGAGCTCCTCGAGATAGCCGACATCGGTTGCACTTAGCTGAATGTTCGTTGCCTCAACCAGCTGATCGAGTTGTTCGATGCGTGACACGCCGACCACGGGAGCGTACACCTCGGGTTTATTGAGCATCCAGGCCAAAGCGATCTGTGCCGGAGTTTGTCCGAGTTTTCGTGCGACTTCGGCGTTCCGTTCGGCGATCGAAAAATCCATTTCGCCGCGGTATAGGCTTTCCGTGCGGGAACGATCGCGACCCTGAGAACGAGCCGTACTTCCCTGGTCGAACCCACCCTGATACGAACCCGCAAGTATGCCTCGGGCGAGCGGGGACCATGGCGACACTGCGACGCCGGTGGTGGCGCAGTATGGGTTCATTTCGCGCTCTTCCTCCCGGTAAATAAGGTTGTAATGATTCTGCATGGAAATGAAGGGTGTCCAACGATGCATTGACGCCGTCATCTGGAGTTCGACGAATTGCCAGGCGAACATGGAGGAAGCACCGAGATACAGGACCTTTCCTGCTTTTACAACGTCGTGAAGTGCTTCCATCGTTTCTTCGACCGGAACCTGTGCATGCCCAGGCACGCCATGGGGGTGTCGGTGGATGACCAGCTGGTCAATGTAATCGAGACCGAGGCGTCCGAGACTTGCATCGACACCTTCAAGAATGTGTTTCCTTGAGAGGCCACCTTGGTTGGCGCCCGGTCCCATGGGCATCGAAATTTTCGTCGCGATGACAAATTGATCTCGAGGCAAGAGTTCGTTTAGGAGAGCACCGACAACTTCCTCGCAAGCACCGACGCCGTACGTATCGGCGCAATCGAAGTAAAACAAGCCATGGTCGATTGCCGCTTTAAAGATTGGCCGAGCTTCATCAATTCCCAGGGTCCAATCGCCTTGATGTCCCTGGCCTGGTTTTCCAAAATTCATGGTTCCGAGACAAAGTTGGGAGACTCGTAAGCCGCTGTTTTTTCCGAGTTGTATAGCTTCAAGCATGATGTTCTTTCCTTGAGGGCTTTGCTGTAGGTCCGAAATAGTATCGAATGGAACCAGCGGGGGTTAACTAATGCCACAAGAAGTTGGCGCGCTTTCCAAAGTGCGGATTATTGACTTGACGGACGAACGTGCCATTTACGGCGCGAAACTACTTGCGGATCTGGGCGCGGATGTTGTCCGACCGGAACCGCTCGAAGGGGACCCGTTGAGACAGCGAGGGCCTTTTTGTAACGATGACCCCGACGAACCGTCTCTTTGGCACGCTTTTTTTGCTTCGAATCGTCGCTTTATTTCGTTGGATCTTGAAACTCAAACAGGTCTGGATCAATTAACGGGATTGATCGCAAATGCGGAGATCGTGTTGGTGTCGGAAGGAGCTTTTGGCACTTCAGATTTGGACCTCGATGTCGCCATGCGGGTCAATCCTGCACTGGTTTGGATCGAGTGCTCGTCTTTTGGTAACGAGGGGCCTTGGAAGGACTACGTCGCGCCGGACCTGGTGGCGGGCGCGTTAGGAGGCTCGGTCTCTACGACAGGCGATGTGGATACCCCGCCGCTGAAAGCATTTGGCGACCTAAACTTTGTGGTGTCCGGTTGCTATACCGCTATCGCAGCATTGAGTGCGCTCTATCACGCTAAGGAGACAGGCCAAGGTCAGCGTGTGGATGTGCCGGTGCATCAATGCATCGCCTCGTGCCTGGAACACGTATTCATGTGGTACTGGTATTCGGACTTGTTGGGGCCGGCCCGAGGCCGGGCTCTTGAGCGTCGAGGTAGTCTGCATTGGTCGAACATGTATGTTGTTATGCAGGCCGTGGGCGGCACCATCATGGTCACGCCGACCCCTGATATCGATGCGCAGCTAACATGGCTCATCGAGGCGGACGAATTCGGAGATTTGTTCGAACCGGAATACCAAGATCCGGCGAATCAGGCTCAATTTATGGCGCGTCTCATGGAAGTTTTGCGTACCTTTGTCGGATCGAAAGATGTGGAAGCGTTGTTTCTCGAAGCCCAATCGCGTCATGCACCGTACGGATGGGTGTTGCCGATCGAGAAGGTGGGAGAAAATCCTCAACTTGAGGCACGCGATTGGTGGCATCCGTACTCGATCGGTGAGCACGTTGTAAAGGGGCCGGGGACGCCTTATCGATTTAGTCAGACACCTTGGCAAATGAAGCCGTATGTTGAAACCGACGTCGATGCGAAACGCGTCTTGCAAGACCTCGGTTGGGACAACGATCGATGAGACCACTGGAAGGCATTAAAGTTCTCGATTTTACGCATGTCCTCGCCGGGCCATTCGCGACCCGCCTACTCGGAGATATGGGCGCCGACGTCGTCAAGATCAACTCCATCGCCCGGGCGACTGCGATCAACGCGACGAATAATCCCTATTACACGATGTGGAATCGAAACAAACGGGCCCTCGCACTCGATATGTCTCGTGATGAAGCGAAACGCATTGGTAAAGATCTTTGCGCTAGGGCCGACGTGGTGATCGATAATTTTTCGGTCGGAGTGTTGGATCGTTGGGGGGTTGGTTACGATTTGGTTTCTGCAGTTAATCCCGAGGTGATCTATGTGCAGATGTCGGGCATGGGACAAGGCGGACCTTGGTCTGATTTCGTTACCTACGCCCCGACCATTCATGCTTTGAGTGGCTTGACTCACCTGACGGGCGTCGAGGGAAGGCAAGACATCGGTATCGGGTTCTCCTACAACGATCACGCGGCGGGGTTGCACGGAGCCGTCGCCATGTTGGCCGCGATTCAAGCGCGCCGCTTAACCGGAAAAGGGCAGCGCGTAGATCTTTCACAGTTTGAAGTTGGCGTAAATTTGCTCGGACCAGCATTGCTTGATCTGTTCAGCAACGGCAGAGCTGCACGTCCCGCTGGGAATCGTCTTCCCTACGACGAGGTAGCTCCTCACAACTGTTATCCATGTGCGGGCGCGACGTCTGACGACATTGCTGATGAGCGTTGGGTTGCGATTGCGTGTATGTCCGATGATCAGTGGCAAGAATTGTGTCGAGTGATGGGTGAACCAGAGTGGTCGAGCGCTCCGGTATACGATACGGCAGCGGGACGCGTAGCGGCTATCGACGAACTCGATCGACAGATAGGACGATGGACGGCGCAACTGGATGCCGTCGAGGTGATGGTGCGGTGCCAAGCCGCTGGGATCCCCGCGGGCGTCGTACAGAATTCCATTGATCTAGCTGAAAACGATCCGCAAATCGCGGCCTCGGACTTTTTGATGACATTTGATGAGCCCAATCCCGTGATCGGGACGACGTACGGAGACCGGCTGCCACTTACGTTTAGCTTGACGCCTTGTGACACCTACACAAGGGTTCGAGATGTCGGCGAAGATAACGTGTCGGTGCTCTCGGATTGGCTTGGCATGGATAACGAAGACGTTGTTAAGGGCGAGAACGCTGGTTACTTTGTGTGACCTGCCGACCAAAGGTTTTGAGTTGATCCGACTCGTTTCAAATTTGCCTTGATCGCACTCATCAACCAAGGAGAGTACGTCTTATTTGCATGTCTACTGGCTGCCCTCGTCGCATCGTTAACTTTTCATGAATTTGGGCACGCGTGGGTGGCTAAAGCGTTTGGCGACGACACTGCCGAACGGGCGGGCCGGCTTTCGCTGAATCCGATGGTCCACTTAGATCTGATGGGCCTTGCAATGGTCATTTTCTTAGGTTTTGGGTACGCCAAACCGGTACCCACGAACCCCTACAAGTTCAGTCGGCCAAGCGCTGATTTGTGGATATCCGCGGCGGGACCGATGATGAATTTGGTGCTTGCCGTTGTCACGTGGAATGTTTTTCTTGCGCTTTGGACAGCCGGTGTGGAATTCGTTCATACACCGGCTGTAGTGTTGTTCGTCGAGCTGCTCGTTTTCGTGAATCTGCTACTCATGACGTTTAACCTCATTCCCATCGCTCCGCTTGACGGACACTACATTCTTCCATACGTACTTCCGCCTTCAACGCGTTCGCGGATTACCTATCTGAATCAGCGTTTTGGTCCGCTGCTACTGCTTTCTCTTATCGGCCTCAGCATCATAGGCATTCCAATTTTGGATCGACTATTGTCGTTCGCGCATTCGATGGTTCCATGGATCACCTTCGTGGGATAGGTCACCCCGATAAATCTCAGCGTCGTTACTTACGTTTTGCCTCGACGACTTCAATGCTGACACCGTCGGGAGCGCCGACATAGCAAATTAAAGCACCTGGAGAAAATTCCCAGGGTTCAACGGTGAGGGTAGCGCCGCGTAGCTTGATTTCATCGCAAAAGGACCGGAGGTCCCCGTGGTAGGAAAACCCGAAATGGTCTGTTCCCCAGACGTCATGGCTGGAGAACCCATCAAAGTGCTTCATTGGGGTTGGGAGGATGGGCACTTCACCGGGTCGCCGACCACGGATCAGCAGAGTCATGCCCGCCAGTTGGACGTTGATTTGCGGCGCTTCCCGTAATTCATATTCGGCCACGACCTCGGCATCGAAGACGTTGACATACCACGTAGCGGCTTCGCGGGGATTCTCGCTAACAAGATGGATATGATCGAAGGAAAGTTCACGTGAAGGCATGACGCTCCTCTTTATCTAGGGGTTGGGGATGCATGGGACATTAGTTTTAGGGCTGCAAATCGATGACCCATGCGGATATACCCGTCGGGGTTGGGGTGCAGATCGTCTGGTAGATCGTCGCGGTCGGCTTGGCCAAATAGATCAAGTCCGCTGAGGTAATCGAGGTTGTCATCGTTTCGTCGATCGACCGTTTGTTCGATGAGTTGGCGGACGCGGGAGAGGGACATGCAACCATTACGCAGTTCAGAATGTCCCGTGAACGTGACAAATTTTCCTTCCGCGTTCGGTAGCGTAGGGCCGGGATGATGTTCGGCGCTAGGGCAGAAAATTGGTGATATCAGGACGATGGGCGTATTCGGTTTCCGCTCTCGAATCGTATCCAGGAATCCATGTAGGGCCGGCACAAAAACGCGTTCTCTCATTGAATCTATATTGACGATGTTGATCCCGACCTTGATGCTAATAACATCGGCATCAGCATCTCCGATGGTACGTGCGACAAATTGATCTAGATGGCACTGTCCGCCAAACCCGAGGTTGATTAGGGCAAGCCTAGCTTCGCGCGCAGCGACAGCTGGCCAGATAAAAGCTGGTTGTTCCGCTTCCATACAATGGCTGATCGAACTGCCGTAGTGGATCCAGCGTTTGCGTTCATCGTCCGTCGGTGACTGGATGCGTTTGCCATCGTCCACGACGAGCTCACGCAACTCCACAAAAGCGTTATGGGGCAGCCAGATTTCACAGATTTTGTCGCGTAAGGGTAGATCCTTGAACCAAACCGTATCAGATTCACCGCGCACGAGTCGGTACCCGCTCGGTTCGTCGGGATCAGTGACGATGGTGTTGCCAGCAAGTGAGCTCACTGACCAAAGTTCACCTTCGCATTCGAGATTTAGGTTGATGGCGCGGCGTCGTTCTGGCGACGGCGCGATGGCCGAAGCTAGAAAATGGACGCCGACGCGCTCTGCATTCGTGTTGAACCGGAGCCGCACGCCCGAAGGCATCCGCACCATGGGGTCCATCCCCTCTGGTACTTGGGTGCGTGTCCAAGCGGGCAGGCGTCTTGGTGCGATGCCGTCGCGTCGGTGATCAAAGTCGAGCGCTCCGACAACTTCCACGATGTCGCCGATACCGTCCTTGAAATCAATGGTATTCAACGGCTTTTTTAACCCGACTGTGCTAGTACGACTGACAGGGTGCAATACATCAACGCCGAATTTTTCACGACTCCCCCTTGAGCCAACTAGCGGTTAAACCCGATCGTTGGTGTTTGCCTACTGGATCGCGATGACGATAGTACTTGAACCACGTCGAATCTTTAGAACGACCGTTGAGCTTACGTTTTCCAATACGCTAGCTAGGTCATCCACGCTACGTACATTTCGGTTGTTTACCGCCTGAACGATATCGTTTTGACGTAATCCACTACGAGCAGCGGGACTACCGGATTCGACCGTGGTTACCAGTACGCCATCAATTTGTCCTTGTTGTGGGTGCTCTGGCGGGATATTGGTGAATTCCGCCCCCTTTAGTTTTTCGATTTTTGTGCCTCCCGCCAACGTGGTGGCACCCGGCTCGCCAACTTTCGCATTGATGGACTTGTTCTTGCCATCACGGATGATCTTCAAGTCAACATCGTCGCCGACGCGTTTCATCCCGATGCGATTGCGTAGATCCGCTGCCGTATCGATGGGCGTACCATCAACGGCGATGACAACGTCTCCGGCTTGGAGGCCCGCGGCTTCCGCGGCGGACTCTTCAACAACCTGGTTGATGAGTGCTCCATTTTCCACGTCGAGATCGAGCGCCTCGGCCAATGCAGGAGTGACCGTGGTGATCATGACCCCGAGAACGCCGCGTTTCACCCCGCCGAATTCGACAAGCTGACTGACAATTCCCTTTGCGATTTTTGCCGGGATTGCGAAGCCGATGCCAACGTTTCCGCCACTCGGCGCAATGATGGCAGTATTGATCCCAATTAAATTGCCATCAAAATCAATGAGCGCACCGCCTGAATTACCCGGGTTGATTGATGCATCAGTCTGGATGAAATCTTCATAATCGATATTGAGACCGCTGCGTCCGAGCGCACTTACGATTCCGGAGGTAACCGTTTGTCCCAAGCCAAACGGATTGCCAATGGCTACGACAAAATCCCCAACTTCCACGGAATCGGAATCACCCAGCTTCAATTCGTTCAGGTTATCCGCGTCAACCTGTAATAACGCCACGTCGGTGCCTTCATCGCTTCCGATCAGTTCTGCTGTGAATTCGCGACCGTCCGAGAGAGTTACCGTGATTTCGTCGGCATTATTAATGACGTGGTGATTGGTTAGCACGTAGCCTTCATCGGCGTTAATGATCACGCCCGATCCGACACTTTGTCGCGGACGCGACGGAGCCTGTTCAGGCACATTAAAGAAACGACGGAAGAAAGGATCGTTGTACAGTGGATTGTTACGACGGCTCGTCGCTCCCTTCACGCCCACATTGACGACGGCGGGCGTGACTTTCTTGAGTAGCGGAGATAATGTCGGTCGTCCGCCACTGGTAGGTAGTTCGGCCGGCCACTGCGCGATAACGACCGTTGATGTCATTGCCAGTAATATCACCGACCACGCGCGTATGGCCGTAAGGCTAATACGTTGACTGGTTTGTGTGGACATCGATGTCTCCCTATCCAATTCGTTAAGACGGTTTGAGTTCTTTCGAGTAGAAATTAACTCCATTACCTAATGCGACCACGTTTGATGCGGAAGGTTCATTGTTCTTGCAGCGTTTTGACGAGCTGAAAGTGTCAGAACTTCTCAAACTCGGGACTTTGGGTCAATTTGGGTACGGCTCGCGATACCGTCGAATTCAATTGTATTAACGCGGGTAGCCTCCCATTTGACCAAATCGTGCTGATACCACGTCTTCTAGTTTTGACGTAGAGGATGCGACGGCGTCCCCAGATCGGACAAAATATGCATCAGGGCGATCAGCACCCAGAGGCTCCGAACCTGAAGCCACGGAGGCCGCAGCATCGAACATAGTTTGTCTAAAACGAACGACGCCTAGATCGGTCTGAACCAACATTTCATCTGTACGATCAACGATTAATCCCTGGCTATCGGCTATTGCAGCATCTTGCTCTGAGATACCGCGGATACCCGTATAACTCTCGTTTCTCTGTGCATCTCGGTCGATGAGGTAGTCGTTTTCGCGTTGGCGTAACGGAACATAGCGGTCATCCACCTCTGCGAAAATTCCGGAACCTGAGGCCAACTGACGGCATTCATCTTCTCTGAGTGGCCGATCTGGATTCCAGCAGTAGCAGAAGATCCAACATGAGGTATCGTCGATCGGAACCCAGGTGTTGCCCAGATTATTGTCTTCGGGAAAATTGCCCGGTGCGAGCGAATGGTTGGGCATGAGGAATTGCGTCATACGGTAATAAACGTCGTCGTTGTCGGCTGTTCTTGCGGCGCACAAGAGCGCGCCTGCAGCGTGATCGAGAACTGTAAATCGCGGTTCTCCATCTTCGATCAACCAACGAAATCGAGCGCGGTGCGTGGGTTCGTTCTGGCCTGCAATTTCTTCTCGGGACTTGCCGACCTGGTGAAGGCCCACTTTCTTGCCGTCGTTTATCCCGGCGTGCAAATAGGAAAAGTGTGCGGTATCCAAACCACCTTCGCACGCCTGCGCCCAATTGCATTGCTGAAACTTCTTGGACACGAAACGATGACTGGGTGGGACTTTGGCGAACTCAAACTCTGGTAGCTCTGGTGCTTCGCCGTCTCCAAGGAATGCCCATATCACATCACCCCACTCGCGTACTTGCAGTGCGCGAATGCCAGCGTCGGGTTTTAATCGGGAGGCAATCTCGGGGCTAGCATTGGGAATGTCGACGCAGTGGCCATGAACATCAAACTTCCAACCGTGGTAAACGCATCGTAGCCCGCACTCTTCGTTTCGGCCAAAAAAGAGGTTAGCGCCGCGATGTGGACAGCGGGCATCGACGATTCCAATTTCCCCATCTGAATCACGGAAAGCAATAAAGTCCTCGCCTAGTAATTTGAGTCGAAGTGGACCGGAGTTAGGTTCGGGCAACTCCCTCGCAAGTAAAGCTGGTGTCCAGTAACGCCTGAAGACTGCGCCCATTGGCGATTCGCTACCTGTCTGCGTCAATGTCTCATTCTCGGCCGCGGTCAACATATCGTTTCCATTCGTACCAAAAGTTCGTGTTACAGATCGTGCGTCGAGACGAGGTCAATTTCAACGTTAGTTAGAAGCGATCGTTGAATGCATTTTGCCGGGTCTAAAAGACCAGTTCGCAATGGCAGAGGGCTCATTGGAGTTTCTGCTGAACGCTGACGATTTTTTCCTCGATTGTTTGGAGGCGATCCGTTCGGGTACCAACTTTAATGGTCGTGGTTATTCGGGGCGCACCGAGGTCATGGACTCGCTCATGGCACTGTCGAACCGCGGTAAAAACGTCGTCCCAATCTCCTGCGACATTCGTGCCATAGGCATGTAAGTTCGTTTCTAACCCCGCGTCATTAAGGATTTTTTCGCATTCTGCAATGTACTTTGAGACCGAGATTCCCACGCCCAATGGGACGGCGCATAGATCAATCATTAGGTGCATGAATTAGTCCTTGAAGTGTCGGTTGATCGAAGCGAAAACATCGTAATCGTGGACGTTTCGTAAGATGCGTTCGCCCATGTGCTGTGCCGCCCAATTTCTAGCCCACGCTGACGTTCCTGTTAGATGAAAAATGCGTCCATTTCGCCGTGAGATCCGTTGAATGCGAATTGTGCGTTTTCGGCGCACGCGTTCGTACGCTTCGAGTCCTTTCTCAACCGATCCACACTGCTTGAGACACTGAGCTAACGCAGCGCTGTCTTCGATTGCCATTGCGGCTCCCTGGGCTAGGTAGGGGAGGGTCGGGTGGCAAGCGTCACCAAGCAACGTTACTCGGCCTCGGCTCCATTGTTTCAGTGGGGCGTGGTTAAAGAGTCCCCATCGAAAACAGAATTGAGGATTAATGCGATCGATCAATTGCGCGACATCGTCGTGCCAGTCACCAAATGCGGCGGCGAGTTCTGTTTGATCGCCTTGCTCGGTCCAAGACTCGTTTGTCCAATGAGGGGCCTGATCGACGCAGACAATGTTTATGTCTTGGCCGTTGTGGACGGGGTAATGAACGACGTGCTTTTTAGGCCCCCACCATAGAACAGCCCTGGTTGCCAAGGTCTTTGAGGTGATCGATTTCGACGAAATGATTCCTCGCCAAGCGACGTGGCCTGAAAAGATCGGCTCATCAAGACCAAAAAGACTGCGACGCACGCTTGAGTGAATGCCGTCGGCTCCGACGACTAGACTCGCATTTTGGTGGGTATCGGGACCGGAAATCCATGCATGGGTTTCGGTAACTCCAACGTTGTCGATGCGCTTACCCCGATGGACGGGGATCGACGCGTCGACGACCGCTCGGGTCAAACATGCGAGCAGGTCCCCGCGGTGAACGTGGTAATAGGGGAATGATGATTGATCGGCTTCGACACCGTTCGCTAGTTGTAGGTTGGTGATTCGTCTCCCAGTTCGCCAGTGTTGGATGTCGATTAGGCTCGGCTTGGATGAGATTGACGCTAATGAGCTAGCGAGCCCGACTTGATGCAACACGCGGGTGGCGTTGGGACTTAGCTGGATCCCTGCTCCGTCGCTAGTTGGACGAACTGTTTGCTCGTAGACCTGGACAATAAAGCCGAGTTGGTGGAGGTGGAGAGCCGCGGTTAGCCCGCCAATGCCAGCGCCGACGATGAGGACCTGCCCGCTATCCATAGCTGCGATAATGACTATAGATTTGTCGGCACCTCACTGACCGCCTCGATTTAAAGAGACCTCGCTGGGACGATGGGAAACAGATCCGAGGACCGATCCGCCCAAAGACGGGGCTACGATTCAGGTTGCGGCACGATCCGGATATATGGTTTGGGTGATTTCCAACCATCGGGATATCGTATCTTCGCCTCCTCGTCAGAAACCGCTGGGACGATGATGACATCGTCGCCTTGGGTCCAATTGACTGGCGTCGCTACTTGATGAGTGGCAGTCAATTGGCAGGAATCTAAAAGTCTCAAGACTTCGTCAAAATTCCGCCCGGTACTCATAGGGTAAGTAAGCATTGCCTTTACGGTCTTATCTGGACCAATCACGAAGACCGATCGCACGGTCGCGTTGTCAGCAGGGGTTCGCCCGTCTGAGGAATCGCCGACATCCTCAGGAAGCATGTCATACAGTTTCGCGATCTCAAGCGACGGATCGCCAATGAGCGGGTAATTGACCGTGTGCCCCTGTGTTTCTTCAATATCATTGATCCAGTCCGAGTGACTTGCTACGGGATCGACGGATAAACCGATCACTTTACAGTTGCGGTCTGCGAATTTGTCTTGAAGGCCTGCCATGTAGCCGAGTTCGGTGGTGCAGACGGGGGTAAAATCCTTTGGGTGGGAGAACAGGATTGCCCATCCATTTCCGATCCAATCGTGGAATCGAATTTCGCCTTGTGTGGTTTCGGCCACAAAATTTGGTGCCTCTGAATTGATTCTAAGCGCCACGTGTATTCCCTATTTGTGGTTTACGATCATTGGAGGCTACCACTAAAAAGTAAAACAGCCCATGAGGTTGCACGCCCTAACCTTAGGTCGGCGAAAGACCCTTGCCTGCTTCGGTATATCGCACACGGACGGTGTATACGCTGTCTCCCGTTAGAATCGCATGTCGACCTAAAAGCCGACCGTTGTCCCAGTTGGAAAGTCCGAGCTCGGGCTTATTCAGCGCCTTCTGCCCGTCGACCCAGCGGGTATGGTCATCGCCGATGAAGGGAGCATCAATCGTTTCGTAAAAGTGTTGATGTTCGTGCTCGTCGTTGGAGATTAGCGAAGCGACCAGCCGCGGGCTGTGTGTATTAAATAATTCGATCGCTTCTTGGAGGTTCTTAACAATGATTAGGGTCATTTCGGGGGAATTTTCCCATTCCCATTCTTGGCCGATGTCAGCCAGTGCCAGCGTCGTCGCCTGGATTTCTTCGTGTTGACCGTCTGCTCGATTGATGTGTACTTTGCGGGTAAAAGCGTCTCCGGGGATAAACTCCTCGCTTCCTTCAACAACGTGTAAGCGGTAATCCTGCTTCAGTTTTGACGCGGCTTCATTGAGACCATCGAGCAAAACGGGAACGAGCTCTACCGCCTTTGAAGCGACGATGCAGCAGGTGTTGAGAGTATTACAGACTTTTCTGTCGAGGGACTTAACCGCACAATGCTTCACGATCTCCGGCGTTGCGCTGTCCCCAACAATCATCCACGCCCCTCCGGTACCGTGCAAGCTGACCGGTGTCCCAACACTTCGTGCCAGCGATCCTAGTAATTCGACGCTGTCGCCGGAACCCCTGGCAACCGCGAGGGCGAGTCGCGAATCAAGAAATAGGGCCCATCCGGCTGCATGGGCCGAGCTGTCGACAAGGGCGATCGCTTCTCTGGGCAGTCCTGACTGAACGAGTGCGGGTGTTAAGGCGAGTTCCATCATGGCCCTCGCGGTCTGTAACGCGTCACTACCGATACGGAAGATTGCCGTATTGCCGCCTCTGAGCACGCCGCATGCGTCCGCGAGGACGTTGGGCCGACCTTCGAACACGAATCCGACGACGCCGAGCGCCGCGGTTCGTAGCTGAATCTGAAATTGATCGTGATCGATGGTTTCAATAACGGAGTTTCTCGACGGGTCGGATTCCGCCCATTCACCTAAGCCATCGATCATGTCTGTACGCATGACGTCCGACACTTGGAGGCGAGTTGTGGATCGACCACGCTCCGTTGCTGTTGCGACGTCGTGTTCGTTGATCGTTTGGATAGATTCCCAGATCTTGTCGTCCTTCAACGCAGCGCTAAAGGCATGAAAGAAATCGGTAATCTGGTCGTCAGTCACGTGCTGCATGGCTGCGAAAGCAGCTACGGACTGCGATACGGTCTGGTCGACAATTTGTCTTTCCGCATCAGATAGGTGGAGTAACCCGTGTTGCGGATTTGGAATCACGAGATCGCCGGGTTGAAATGCTGCGGCCAACGTTTTGCTCACGCGGAACGCTTCGCCATTCGCGGCAATAATCAAGCTGTCGGGTTTGAGTTCGTCAAGCATGAGCGAATTAGGTGCGTTGAATTTGTTCGACTATAACCCAGGATAGGGTCTTCTCTGGATGCAGCTGAAAACTGGTCAGGTAAGACTGGATTCAAATGTCACGCTTTTGATCAGAACGAACACACGCATTCCGACTGCGAGCGATAAATCTTCGACTGAGGCGAGCGTAATTCGTGCTCGCAGACGTTGTTTTTGGAATTCGACCAGAGCTTCAACGTACGGTGACCCGGGACCGTGAAATAAGTCCACGATGGTTGCAGCGAGTATGTTGCGAATGCTGATGGCCTCAGGACGTTTGAGCGCTAACGCAACGTCGCGCGCCCTAACACGCAGCCGAATTTGATCGCCAGGGGCAACCCCTGGCTCCATCGGCATGGTTAGTGTTTGACCATCGATCGTGAGACGGGTGAGTCGATGGTGTTCAACGTGTTCAATGACCGTGGCTTCAACGACCGAGCCAGCTTCGAATCGGCCGGTGACGTCGAGGAGATCGAGGCGTTCAAGAATCTCGTTGGTGGGACCATTGGCTTGGACCCGGCCATTAGATAGGGCGAGTATTCTGTGGGCGATGTGGGCGACTTCACCCACCGCATGACTGACGTATAGCGCTGGTACTTGGAATTGCGATGCCATCGTATCGATATAGGGAAGAATGTCGGATCTGCGCTGTTCATCTAGTGCCGACAAAGGCTCATCGAGTACCAAAAACCGAGGGTTAGTCAAAAGGGTACGGGCCAGCGCCACACGTTGTTTTTCGCCCCCGGACAATTCAGCTGGTGGGCGTTTAAGTAACGGGCTTAGGTCGAATGCGTCGACGACGTCGTCCACTACGATTTGTTTGACCTCTGACAATGTTCGAGAGGTCGCGTATTCAAGGTTACCCGCGACTGATAGATGGTCGAATAATCTGGTGTCTTGGAACATGTATCCGAGGGAACGCTTGTAGGGTGCGATATCGGTTTTCGACTTCGTGTCGAGCCATACTTCGTCATCGACGATAATCCGACCTTCCGCTGGCTCGAACCCCGCTAGCACTCGTAGTAGCGTGGTCTTGCCACTCCCGCTCGGTCCTAAAATTCCGGTGATTCCATCAAGCGGTATTTTGGTGGTGACCTCGAGTTCAAATTCGCCAAGGGAAGTACAGATGTCGATAGCTAACATTTCAGCGAATCCGAATCGGAAAGCGGCGATTTAGGGTATAGACGGCGAGCAACACGACGAAGGAAAACCCAAGTAACGCGAGAGATAGCGAATGGGCCGCCGCGTATTGGAGTGTTTCGACGTGTTCATAGATTGCGATTGATATGACCCTTGTTTCCCCAGGAATATTCCCGCCAACCATCAGGACAACGCCGAATTCACCGACGGTGTGAGCGAAAGTCAGCACGATTGCCGTGAGAAATCCGCGCGCGGATAACGGCATTGCCACGGTAACAAAAGCGTTCAATGGCGCGGCCCGTAAGCTCGCGGCAGCTTCCAGGGGCTCTGATCCAACGGTTTCAAAGGCGTTTTGAAGCGGTTGCACCATAAAAGGAAGCGAATAGATCACTGAAGCCACGACGAGTCCTGCGAAGGAGAATGTCAGCGTTGAGCCTGTGAGGTGAACCCAGAACGATCCGATCGCGTTGTCTGGACTCATGATGACGAGCAGGTAAAAGCCAAGTACTGTCGGCGGCAGGACTAAGGGTAAGGCGGTGACGGCCTCGATTATCGGTTTGGTCCGGGATTTCGTGCGGGAAAGCCACCAAGCCAATGCCGTTCCGAAAAAGAGCAGGATGCAGGTCGTAACAGTTGCCAACTGGACCGTGAGCCAAATCGCTGCAAGATTGTTCAAGCCTCAGTCAACCTCGTAACCGGCTCGACGAATAATTTTTCGACCTTGAGGTCCGTGGAGAAACTCGTTGAAACGCTGAACGGCGGTATTGTGCATACCGGGCTTTAGTATCGCGCTGTCTTGTCGTATCGGACCGTGAAGGCTGGGACGAACTTGCAAGAGGATTCCCCTTTCTCCATTTTCAATGCGCGAAATGCTGGATAACGCAACGAATCCCGCTTCGGCGTTGCCGGTCGCGACTAGGGCAAGAGTCTGCCCAATGTTTTCCCCGAAGACGAGACGTGGTTTGACTTCGTCGTACAGGCGCAACCTCTTGAGTGTTTCGATTGCCGCGACGCCGTATGGAGCAAGGTTCGGATTGGCTACCGCCAGTTTTCGGAACGTGATCGATTGCAACAGCGATCGGATCGAGGGGTCGTCGGGTGTGGGAGACTCTTTTGGAGCCCATAGTGCTAATTTTCCGATTGCGTATGTTTGGCGCGATCCGATGACGACCAATCCCTGTTCCTCCAATCGAAGCGGGCGTGCTTGATCTGCCGCCAAATACAGATGAAACGGCGCGCCTTGGATAATTTGCGCGTACAACTTTCCGGTGGAACCACTGACTAAGCGAATGGGCTCAACGTTATTCTGCTGAAACTCCGATCGTAGGGATTCGGCTGTTTGTAGGAAGTTGGTCGCCACAGCCACAAGTATGTTTTCGGAGGCTGAGGCGGATAGGGACATCGCTAGGGAAAGCGACAGACCCGCCCTCCAGACCGGTGTCGCGAAGCGAAACCACCTAAATCCAACGTTTGCCACGATCAATACTTGCTCCAACGTTTCACGACTAGAGTCATGAATCGCTCCCTATCTGGGTACTACTTTTCCTCTTTGTACGTGTCGCTTCCACGATAGGGCCCATCCCGCCACGCGAGGGCTTCTTTAAGCCCATTGGTCGTGATCTGATCTCGCCACTGATACGCAAAATCGGTAAATTGACCCATCGCGTCGTGGTCCGTGCTGCTGCGTACCGACGAGTAGATCCCCATGTTCTCGTAAAAGCGGTTCATGTTCACTTTGAGAGCGCCGAGATGGTCTGATGACATAATGGCAATCCGGTCGGCAAAGGCGATTGTGCGTTCCTCGAGCTCCTCTTTCGGCCATGCGTAATTGATCATACCCATTTCTTCTGCTTCGACAGCCGAGACGTTTTCCCCGGTATAGGCGAGTTCTTTGGCTTTACGCATGCCAATAACCAGCGGCCAAATAACCCCGTTTCTTGCAACTCCGAGTCCCCGATGTCCCGGATGGCCCAATTGTGCGTCGTTTGCCGCGACGACCAAATCCGCCATCATCGACAGTTCACAGCCCCCTGCGACCGCGTAGCCATGTATTTGAGCAATCGTAACTTTTGCCATATTCCAGAAATACATCTGAATGTCCGTGATTTGTTGCATGCTGGTACGTATACCCATAATGAGGGTTCGCCGCTTTTCGTCGACGGATTTGTATGACCGGTTTTGTTTACTGCTGGGCGATGGAGTTAAGTCGTAACCCGCACAGAAAGCTCGGCCAGCGCCACGGAGAATGATCACGCGCGTTTCGTGCTCGGCCTCCATATCGTGTAAGGCATCGTTCAGCTCGAAGAGTAGGTCGGTGGAAAGGGCGTTCAGTTTTTCGGGGCGGTTAAGCGTGATGCGTCCCACGCGTCCGTCGGTACCGATATGGTCGGTCAGAATGTTTTCGTAGTCAGCCATACAATTGTTTCCTGAGTCAGATGTTCGAGAGATTCTTTGATCAAGGGGTCAGAAATCAAGTCTCCCACAGAGACGGCACGTAAGAACCTTCGAATCATTAGTACTCCCACTCAAAGTTGGCGGGATAGAGATTGGACACGCGGACATTGGTACGTTTGGATGTTTTAGTAGGGAGCGTACAAGTAAGGAGGTGTTTGCCTGATGCAAACGGAAGTTTTAACAATGGCGTTAGTCGGATGTGGAAATATCGCGCGTGCCCACTGGCGTGGCATTCGAAACCACGCACCACGGATTAAGGTGACCGCAGTTGTCGACTCAAACCCGGACAACGCTGCGTCGATGTCTGAGCGAACGGGTGCGGCAGCTTATTCCTCGCTAAGCGAGGCGCTTGTACGAGGATCCTTTGACGCAGTTGATCTGATGCTGCCGCATGATCTGCATGAAGAGGCTGCGATCAAGGCATTTCGAGCGGGGAAGCACGTGTTATTGGAAAAACCGATGGCGCCCGACTTGGCAGGGTGCGAACGCATTATGAAAGCCGCGAAGGAAGCGGACACTGTTTTCATGATCGCCGAGCAAGCGCAGTACTGGCCCGACATCAAACGTGCCCGAGAACTAATCGAGGACGGACAAATCGGTCAAGTCGTGACTGCGCGGGCTTGTTTTTACGATCCGTTGCCGCTGAATTCGACAAAAGATGATGGCGTGCCGTGGCGTTTCAGACTCGTGCATGCTGGAGGAGGCATCTGTATCGATGGCGGCGCTCACTGGATAAGACCGCTCCGAATGCTATTAGGTGAAGTGAGCGAAGTGATCGCGACGATGGGGAGTCATATTCCAAAGATGGAAGGAGAGTCTTGGGTTCAAGCACTGATACGTTTTGACAGCGGGGTCACGGGGTCGTTTGAAGCGCTTCTAAGTGCTGGGGTTATGGGACCCACCGAGGACTTCCGAATAACGGGGACGACTGGAGAAGTCGTTATCGAACACGGAAGGGATGGGCGCTTGATGCTGTTCAACGATGCCCATCCTAACGGAGCTCCGGTGATGGATGCCTTTCAAGGTAAGGTCGATAGCTACGGTTTTGAGTTGAACGATTTCAGTCTTGCGGTCATAGAGTCGAAAACGCTTGAAGCCCCGCCGGAATATTCGTTGGGCGAATTACGCACTGCACTTGCAATGTATCGGTCGGTTAAAAGCCAGAACTGGGAAAAGGTCTGGTAATTTTCGCGCTCATACATCTAAACGTGGATCGGCTCTGCGTTCATGCAATGGGTATTTGTCTGCGTATGATGATCATTGGGTGCGCGTTTCTGAGGATACGAACTAGATGGTGAACTCAGTGAAAATTTGGTTGATTTGCGCGGCCGTTGCGTTGACAACTTTTGTCCATGCGATAGAGCGGTACGCGTACTTTGGCGATTTGCATGTTCACACTCGATTCTCGATGGATGCGTTTGCGTTCGGAACCCGTACGACGCCGGACGATGCCTACCGGTTTGCCCGCGGTGCGGAAATTCGTCATCCGGAGGGTTATGCCGTGCAGCTCGATCAACCACTCGACTTCTATGCGGTCACCGATCATGCGGAGTACCTAGGGGGGTTGACGACGCTGAGTAACCCGGAACACCCCTTGTTTAACACAGCAATTCAACTAGGTATTTTGGACGAGTCGACCGTGGTGGAACGAGGCAGATCGCATCCTGATGCTGGTTCTTTCGTGGCGGAAAACATAACCCAACGCGAGCTGCGGGATGCATGGCAACACGTGGTCGACGCAGCGCAACGGCACTATGAACCTGGGGAATTTACGACGTTTATTGGTTACGAATACACGTCGTTTCGAAATGCTGGAAATCTCCATCGGAACGTTATTTTTGGTACGGACCAGGTTCCGGTCGACATCTTCGGTCGACTAGATTCGTTTAATCCAGAGGATCTCTGGCGCTGGATGGACGGTCAACGGGGGCAAGGTATGCGGTTGTTATCGATTCCGCACAATTCAAACGGTTCCGATGGATGGATGTTCCAGGATGTTCAATGGGATGGAACGCCGATCGATACGGAGTACGCGTTGTTGCGCATCCGTAACGAGCCGCTCGTCGAGGTCACCCAGGTGAAGGGAACCTCGGAAACGCATCCGTTTCTTTCGCCGAACGATGAGTGGGCCGACTTCGAAATTTTTCCTTATCGTGTCGCTTCCTGGCTCAAGAGTCGACCGCGAGGTAGCTATGTTCGAGACGCGTACCTAACGGGTCTGCAGATAGAACGCAGAACGGGTGTCAATCCGTATCGGTTTGGCATGGTCGGTGCTTCGGATACACATAATGCCGGCTCGCGTTTCGATGAGAGGACGTACGCGGGCAAGGTCGGGCTGCTTGATGCTGTTCCAGAACGCAGGGGGTCGGTTCCCGTTCGCGTAGAAGGTACGGTCCCGGCCTATCGACATGTTTTCCGTACGTATTACGGAGCGTCCGGACTCACGGGTGTGTGGGCGGACGAGAATACACGTGACGCCATTTTTTCGGCATTTACTCGGAAGGAAACATTCGCGACAAGTGGTCCTCGAATTCGCGTCCGGATGTTTGCAGGTCATGACTTTCCGAATGACATGCTTGCGCGTAGCGATTACGCGCGAGTTGCGTATGCCCGAGGAGTTCCCCAGGGGGGCGTATTGCGGCGCCGACGAACGGCCCCCGATTTGTTGGTTGTTGCGTTGCGCGATCCGAACGCCGCGCCCCTACAACGAATACAAATTGTTAAAGGCTGGCTCGAAAACGGTTTGAGGCGGGAGCAGGTGTACGACGTCGTTTGCTCCGACGGTGGCGAAGTTGATCCTGGTACGAACCGTTGCCCAGACAATGGCGCCGACGTTGACCTTGCAACGTGTGCGATTCGAAAGAACATTGGAGCGGCGCAACTTTCCACGATCTGGAAGGATCCCGATTACGATTATGCCCAGCCATCCTTTTATTATGCTCGAGTAATCGAAAATCCTAGCTGCCGTTGGTCAACGTGGGATGCTGTTCGGGCGGGTGTCACGCCCCGAGCTGGTTATCCAACTACTGTACAGGAACGCGCCTGGACGTCTCCGATATGGATACGTTAGCGCGTTGGCGCGAAAACTAGTGATCGAGCCTCGTCGTTAAGCTTCGGCACTCGGCCGAGTCGATACCTCTGCGTGCCATCGCTGAACGTTCGCGCAATGTTCAGGAATTGGCACACGCGCGGCGCCGGTGGCGAAATCGATCGTGCATAAAGCGGTAATGTCCGCGATGCTGAAGGAATCGCCTGCGATGAATGTCGAGCTGCCGAGCGCTGTATCAAGCGATTCGTAAAAACGGAGTACCGTATTCTTTCCGCGTTCCGCCAGGGCTGGAATGGCATCGACCGAACCGGCGTTGCCAGCTAACCCGCGTGATGAGAAACCCGGGAACGAATTACGGAATGCATCGGCGGCGCCAAGAAGACCATCAAATTCCATGTGTCTTTGTCGGGCTTCTATATGGGCCTTGCTAACCGCATCGGTGCCTAATAGCGGTGGTTCCGGGTGCGTTTCCTCGATGTAGCGACAGATCGCTACGGTTTCATCGATGACGGTACCGTCATCTAGAACAAGTGTCGGTAAAAGGCCTCGGGGATTGACGGCGAGGAACGTCTCGTCGAGATTCTCACCCTTGATGATGTCGATCTGAATGTTTTCGTAATCGACGCCTTTTTCTGCCATGAAGATGCGAACGCGCCGAGGGTTTGGTGCCATTGCACTATCGTAGAGTTTCATTGGTTTTTCTCTTCCGTTCCGATTGGTTTCATTTCCTCATGGTCTGATGGCCAGTGCAAGACCACTGCTTACACCATAATTGCGCCAGTCGATACAATCGTGGTGCATTGATAATGCTCAAGGATGACTGTGTACGACGAAGTTCATCGGCCCCGATTTCATTTTTCCGCTCGTCAAAATTGGCATAACGATCCCAACGGTTTGGTATACCAATCGGGTCGCTGGCACCTTTTCTTTCAACACAATCCTGAAGCGAGAGTGTGGGGCAACATGACCTGGGGGCACGCGGTTAGCGATGACCTCGTGCATTGGAACCAAGTGGAGCATGCACTGTATCCGGACGAGCATGGGACGATGTTTTCGGGATCGGCCGTCGTCGACCGGTTCAATACTTCGGGGTTGGGTGAAGATACCTTGCTCGCGTTCTACACGGCGGCGGGCAATCACGTTGAGCCCCCGAAACCTTACACCCAGTGTCTCGCGTACAGTACTGATAGTGGGGACACCTGGCTGAAGTTCGAGGAAAACCCGATTGTTCCTTGGATTGACGCACATAATCGAGATCCAAAAGTAGTCTGGCACGCGCCGACTCGGTGCTGGATCATGGCGCTTTACCTGGCCGACGATCGGTTTTGTTTACTACGATCTACCGACGCTAAACAGTGGGAGCGCATACAGAACGTCACCCTAGAACACGACAGCGAGTGTCCCGATTTCTTCCCGTTGCTAGACGAGACCGGGATCGAACGCTGGGTATTTTGGGGTGGGAGCGGGAACTATTTGATTGGCGATTTTGACGGTGCTTTGTTTTCGCCGTATTCGAAATGTCAGCCTTGTGAGCATGGAAGCAACGGATACGCTGCCCAAACATGGAGCAATGCACCGAGCGGGAGATGCGTTCAGATTTCCTGGATGTCTGGGGGACGGTATCCAGAAATGCCGTTCAATCAACAAATGAGTTTTCCAGTGGAACTCTCCTTGCGAAGAAATAGTGGCATCTGGGCCCTGTGCCGGTGGCCGGTAGAAGAGATTGAGTCAATCACAGAGCCGTTAGACGTTCCCGTGTCCATCGGGTTCGATGAGTCAAAGCCTTGGTCCATGCCCGTTTCAGGAGACCTGTTTGATATCGCATTTGATGTGTCGACGGATGACGGTTGCCAAGTAGTAATGACGATTCGCGGTGTACCCCTAACGTTCGATTTTGAACGACGCGTCGTCAACTTTCGGGACAGCAACGTTCCGATGGTTGGCAAGGACCGTGTGTCGGTACGTTTGCTCATTGACCGGACGTCAGTCGAACTGTTTTTGGGTGGTGGTCGGGTGAGCGCGAGTTTCTGTTATTTACCCGACGCGTACGTTGCGCCTTTGGTTTTCAATGTACGCAGTGGTGCTGCCAGGCTAGATGGCGTTCGGGTGAAACGCGTTGCGGACATTTGGGAGTCTGTTTGATAGTCACTTTTGTTCTGAAGTCTGTTGAATGGAGAGTTCCTGGTCGGTTCTAGGGGATCTGTTCGAGCGCTGATTCATCTCAGTGGCGACTTAGCGTTACTCGAGCCTGAATCCCTCGTAGTCATTTGCCACGACCGCTTCGCACCTCGCGCGGTAACGATGAATTCCGCCGACGTAGGGCATGAATACGCGTGGTTTGCCGGGAATATTTGCGCCGAGGTACCAAGAATTGCAGGTCGGCGCCGTAAACATCGTGCCTTGACCCACGTCATTGACATGGGTAACCCATTCGTTTTCGGCGTCAAGGGTCGGCTCAATGGTATCGACTTGGTTATTTCCCAGATGCTCTAGGCAGTCCCGGATCCAGTCGACATGCTGCTCGATGGCGACCAGCATGTTGCTTAGTACCGACGGACTCCCAGGGCCGGTGACGGTGAAGAGATTGGGGAACCCTGCCATTTGAAGTCCCAGGTATGCTCGCGGTCCGTCCTCCCATTTATCGATAAGGCGTTGGCCGTCTCGGCCACGTATATCAATCCGCTTGAGTGCGCCCGTCATTGCATCGAAACCGGTTGCATAAACGAGTATGTCAATGTCGAACGACTCATGATCGGTTTCGATCCCGGTAGCAGTAATCCTGTTAATGCCGCCGTTGCGTAAGTCAACCAGAGTTACATTCTCCTGATTAAAAGCGGCGTAATAGCTCGAATCGAAAACCTGACGTTTACAGCCGATAGGGTAGCCGTGTGGTTTGAGCGCCTCCGCGGTTTCGGGGTCATCGATAATCTCTTCAATTTTCTCTCGATAAAGATCACACGCGACTTCGTTGGCCGATAGATCGGTCAAAACATCCGCGTAGGTTCGTAGACCTGAGAAACCGGTTTTGGCTAGTTCGACTCGGCGTTCCTCAGGGGTTAAATCCATTATTTTTTTTGGGACGGGCAGTTGTGCGACGGCCCGCGCCCCAAAACTGGAAATCCCAACGGGCGACTCACGTTGCATCTTCCGAATATCGGCGTAGCTGGCTTTGACCTCCTTTCGGTACTTCTCCGACAGTGGGCGGTTAAAGGCCGGCAAGGTGTAAACGGGTGTTCGTTGAAAGACGACGAGTTGTGCGGCCGTCTCGGCTATCACGGGGATTGCCTGAACGCCGGACGATCCTGTGCCGATGATGCCCACCTTTTTGCCGGTAAAGTCGACGCCCTCGTGGGGCCATGTGCCGGTGTGATAAACCTGGCCCTGAAACTTGGTGTCGCCAGTAATCGGAGGCTTGTTGGGCATAGAGAGGCACCCGGTTGCCATGACGCAATAGTGCGCTTCCAAACGTTCTCCATCGTCTGTCTCCACTAACCACCGAGCGCTGGCGTCATCAAACTCCATCTTTGTGACCCGCGTATCGAACGTAATGTCTCGCCGGATGTCGTACCGATCCGCGATGTGGTTGGCGTATATGAGGATTTCTTCTTGTGACGCCATCACTTCGGACCAGTTCCACTCTTGTTCGAGCTCTTTATCGAACGAGAACGAGTATTCAATGCTCGGAACGTCGCAGCGGGCTCCGGGATAGCGATTCCAATACCAAGTTCCGCCGACATTGCTACCGGCTTCGAAAGCCCTAATGGTCAGACCGAGTTCGCGGAGTCGGTGAATCATGTACATCCCTGCGAAGCCGGCTCCAACAACGACGACATCGACATTTGGCATTGGATCCATGCTTGAACTTTTGTCTGAGGATGTACCGCTAGTGGAGGCCATACAGTGTTTGCTTCTCGGACTATGAATCTTTGAGTCTGCCCATTTTGGTGACGAGACTCAAAGAATCGGCGCAAGATATTTCGATTGCCCCGCCGATGTGGCGTGTCGAATCGGTTACTAGAACCATTTTTTCGCGGAAGTTTTCCATCGAAATTCCTCGAAATTAGGACGACGGAAACTTCAACGAGTCAAACAGACTATCTCGGGGCTTTTGAACCATGATGGCCGCCTTCACGAGGTGGCTCCGATACGGGAACGAACGGTTCGCTTCGGTTAATCGAGGATCAGCGAGTCTCCTACGGCGATCATCCCGGCCTCAACGACCGAGGCATAGATGCCGAGATTGCCATTATTGGCCTGTACCAACGTCCTCATCACTCGTGGGTCTTTCGGTAGATCGTCAAAACCGTGTGTCGTCATAATGCATCGCGGACACGCAATCTCGAACTTCAATTTTGCAGTTCCGATACGTCCGCTTTTCCCAGCCCATTCTTCCTCGGGGTAACCGGCTTTATCCGTCTCAAGCAGGATGTTCGGACGAAATCGGCGGACATCGAATTTTGATTGATCGGAGTGGTCCTCCAAACTTTGCAGTGACGCCTTCGAAATGAGGAGTAACGGAAAGGCGTCGAAGTAAGTACCCGGTGGAGATTCATATTCGAAAAGCTCTTTCGGGAATCCACGTAAATCGGGGAGGGGTTCGTCGGGCGTTCGAGCAAAGATTTCACGAAGGCTTCGTTGTGCGTCGACGCTTGGGTCCGGCGCGGCTCGTCGGTAATGGTCGAGCTGTTCTTTTGGAAGAATGGGCCAAAGGGTGACCTTCGTGCTGAGTGCGCGGCTTAGCTTTTCTTCCGCGTCGGCATCGTTGGTGCGAATGACCGAACCGTCGGCAAGCCGAATTTGGGCGGGTGGTGAGACATTTGAATCGTCGGGCTCCTGCTCGAATTCCGCTGACATGCCCATCAACGAGGGGTGACGTTTTCCGCCCTTGATACTGGCTAGCTCCTCATCTTTAAGCGCCCATGCCCGATCGCCAGGAATACCGTTAACCGTTAATAACGCTTCATCTAGAGGATGCCCCCCCATGCTTTTGATCGGGTAGCGGAAAATACTTGCAATGGTTGTTCTCATGAAAAATCCCTATTTTTCGAGGCTCCCGAGGTGCCGTGCTGCCACAACTAAAATGACTGTCAAGATCGCCTCGGATCCGATCAATTGAGCGGCAAAATCCGCATTTCCCATTGCCGCTGCCAACGCACGAAAAATACCAGCCACTCCAATAAATCCCGCTGGAATGTATAGCAAATAAGTCCGACCTCGAAATTGGCCGATGGTCATCAAGACGCTATTTACTAGGAAAAAGCTCCCGAGATCGCCTATTTGGGTACTCGCTCCTATGCCGGCAAGCAGGGACATGCCAAGGCCCGCCGCGGCCTCTTCAGGTTGGAACAGCCAGTTTACGCCCTGGTAAAAAAACAAAACCGTGGGAAGGGCAACAAGTATGCGGATCAAAACCGTTAACATGCGTCACCTTAAGCGTTCCATACGTTAACGCTGTAATAACAGATATCGTCCAGGAAAGAGAAGAGCTTATGCAACTTATTGAGCCTATCCGTCGTGATCTCTTGCGACGTCCATGGTGGATGACCGCAATGTACATCTTTTGTATTTACATGACGTTTATTTACATGCCCTTCGATATTTTTTTGAAGCCAGTGGCAAATGACGAAGAGGTTTGGTTTGGGATTACGTTTCATCAAGAGTGGGCTAAGGCGCTGGCGCCCCTTCATTGGTTTGTGTACGCCGCGCTGGCATGGGGTTTTTTCAAGATGCGTCGTTGGATGTGGCCGTGGGCATCGGTGTACGTGATCCAGGTGAGTTTTTCGATGGTCGTGTGGAATCTTGTTGACGAACGTGGTGGTGGTTTGGTGGCGGGGTTGCCGGCGGGAATTATTTTTCTGGCCCCGGCGATTGCGCTTTGGCGTGCCCGTGAGTTGTTTGAGCCGGAGTGATTTCGGCAACCGAACGCTTGCAGACTACCGCTACTATCGCGTGACTCGATGCTCTAAAAATCCCCATCAGATGGTGACATAAGATAAATAAAAAACTTAAAACATAATGTAAAACAACTAGTTATATAACTAATCACCTAATTACATTAATATATTTATGTGACGAAAATCAGTCAAAATGGATTGGAAGCGGGGCTCTTGGAAGTTCAAACAGAACGCCTCAGATTGCGTGCGCCGAACGAAGGTGACGCGGCTGATCTGACCAGACTGCTCGACGATTGGAATGTGGCGAAGTGGCTTGCCCGGGTTCCGCATCCGTATCAATTGGCTGATGCATACGCGTTCATTGAATACTCGCGAGCGAAGGAATCTTCTGAATACGATCGTAACTTTATTGTTGTTTTGGGTAGTGAATTGATCGGTGGTGTAGGGCTAACGGGTGAAACCGCTGGGGTCTTGGAGCTCGGTTATTGGATCGCCCGAGAACATTGGGGATGTGGTTATGCGACCGAAGCTGCGGCGGGTTTGATCGGGTACGCCGAAACCACACCGGGATGTGCGCGATTGGAAGCGAATTATCAGAAGGACAATCTCGCGTCTGCGCGTGTTTTACGGAAACTCGGTTTTCGGGTCTGCGGTGAAAAAAGTATTTTTTCACTTGCCCGCAATCGCGATGTGAGTAGCACCTGCGTTTTCCTGGACCTGAAGCACTAACTGAAGTGACGTTTCGGTTCGACAAAGTTGTACTCGCGTGGAGCATTAGTGTNGTCTTGTTCGNAACGGAAATCTTTGCAAGTGATTTAGTTCTCACCGNCACGAATATCAAGCGACCAGGGACGCTTTTTGTCACTGTCTANCATGACGCTCGAGCCTTTGTTGATGACATGGTGAACACNCGNGCNCCGGTGGAGAAACCCGGTGTCCANTCTGTGACCCGNGAACGTACGACAGNTAANGTAGCNCGACTTGTTATNGACGTTCCGGACGGAATCGTGGCGATTGCCGTTTTTCACGACGTNAATGGAAATGGCGCGGTCGACGAAGGTTTTTTGGGGATACCAAAAGAACAATACGGCTTCACCAATAATGCGCGTCCGTTATTTAGACCCCCGACTTATCACGCTAGTAGCATAGTGATCGAGGGTCGTACTGCCCACTTGATCAAGCTGAGGTGACGAGCCAGATTAGTTTNTCCAGCTAGCCGAANGNTTTGGTGTCGGCGAGCTTCTTCCAAAAATGACAGGCAACACGATGGCCCTCTTTGACGANCTCTTCGGCTGGCTCCNAGGANCGGCATTGGTCCGCTGCATGCGGACATCGGGTGTGAAAGCGGCATCCACTTGGGGGATGGATAGGTGAAGGGACGTCGCCCGACAAGATGATTCTTTCGCCACGTCGACTGGGGTCAGGTATGGGAATCGCCGAAAGTAAGGCCTCCGTGTATGGGTGTCGCGGAAACTTGTAAATTTCTTGGGCGTNGGCTTGTTCCACGATCTTTCCTAAATACATNACGGCGATATCGTCGGATACGTGTTTGACAACGGCGAGATCGTGAGCAATGAAGATCAACGCTAGGTTCATTTCGCGTTGCAGATCCATTAATAGATTGATCACTTGGGACTGAATCGAAACNTCGAGCGCTGATACGGCTTCNTCACAAACGACAAGCTTTGGTTTTAATGCAATCGCTCTGGCAATGCCTATACGTTGGCGTTGACCTCCTGAAAATTCATGTGGGAAGCGGTCCAACGCATCGACTTGTAAGCCGACACGAGTAAGTAAATCACCTGCCCAACGTCGACGTTCGGCGGCCGTTCCCATTTCGTGGATCACGAATGGTTCTTCAAGGATTCGGCTAACCGTGTGTCTTGCATTCAGCGATTCGAAAGGATCTTGAAAAATGATTTGCACGTCTCGGCGGAAGGCTTTGAGCTCTGCTCGATTCATGGCTGCAATATCCCGACCCTCGTAGAAAATTTCGCCCGCGGTCGGGGCGTGTAATTTCATTATGGTCTGTCCGACGGTGCTCTTGCCGCAGCCAGATTCGCCGACGAGTCCCAGGGTCTTGCCCCTTTCAATGCTAAAAGAAACATCTTCGACGGCTTGTACATTTCCGATACGACGCAGGAACACACCACCTCGGACAGGAAAGTATTTCTTCAGCCCTCGGACTTGTAGCAATGACTCCTTCATATCGTCTCTTCTGTGACTGGNTGGTGACANGCGANCTGGTGCNCCGCNGTGTGAACGAGATCAGGTGATCGGAGCTCACANTCGTCTTCGGCATTGAGACAGCGGTTTCGAAATCGGCAGCCCTCGGGCATGTCAATCAAAGCTGGTACTGCTCCAGGTATGGTCGTCAGGGGTTGTTTCGGGGTTGCGTCCAATCTAGGGATCGATCGCAGTAGTCCTTGCGTATAGGGATGGCGAGGTGTCGAGAACAGTTCGGTAACGTTGGCTTGCTCGACGACACAGCCGGCGTACATGACGGTCACCCGATCGCAGAGCTCGGCGATCNCGCCAAGGTCGTGGGTAATAAAAAGAATAGCCATCCCGGATTCTCGCTGCATCTCTCGCAACANATCGAGAATCTGGGCTTGGATCGTGACATCTAGCGCCGTGGTGGGCTCGTCAGCTATGAGGAGGTCGGGCTGCATGGTAAGCGCCATGGCAATCATAACGCGTTGTCGCATGCCGCCTGATAACTGATGCGGATATTCGTTTAGACGCTGATCCGGCGCGGGAATCCCGACTCGTTCGAGCATCGCAAGAGCACGTTGTCGTGCGATAGCGGTCGTTAAATCAGGCTCGTGTAGCTTTACCGCCTCTATGATTTGATTGCCGACACGATGGACAGGGTTTAGCGCGGTCATTGGCTCTTGGAAAATCATCGAGATACGGTTGCCACGGACGTCGTGAAGTTCTTCTCTAGGTAGCGCGACGAGGTCACGGTTTTGAAATTCAATAGCCCCCGCCGTAATTTTACCAGCGGGCTTTGGTAAGAGGTTCATGATGGAGAGGGCGCTGACACTTTTTCCGCATCCTGACTCGCCGACGAGACCCAACGTTTCTCCAGAACTTAGCTCGAAGCTGACCCCGTCGAGTACTTCAACGTAACCTGCGTCGGTATCGAATCCCGCCCTAAGATCGCGTACTTCAAGCAAGGCGGCCACAGTTCACTCCGAGAGGTATGTTGTGTCGAGTATTGATACAGAGGCGGTCTCTGGCGCGGTATTGTCAAGAACGCTTTGTCGCTCCAGTTCGTCGATCCAAAACTGGCCACCCATTGGATTGAACAAGCCTCCGACGCGAGTCCCTCTAAATTCGGGCAACTTCATCCAACGCCAGTACGCGTCTCGTGTATACGGCACCTTGAAGGTGAAAATCACGGCGCCGGTGTCATGCAACATCTGTTCAAGCTGATGGGCTAATTCGACGCGATCCGTCTTTTCGGTTGCTGCACGATACTGGTCAATCAGTGTATCCATTTGGGGTACGGCATTGTTGGTGAGGTTGTTGTTCTGCGGTTTGTTGGCATTGTCGGAGTGATAAAACTGGCGATATCGTGGTGACAGGCCGCCGCCGGACCAGCCCATCCAGGCAATCTGATGTTTCTTTTCCAACATCTGTTTGAAAGATATGGAGGAATCGAGCAATTGCAGAGTCAAATCAATCCCGGCCTTTTTAGCTTCTTCCCGGAGAATCACGAGACGTGGTGTGTGATGTGATTGACCGTAGGTAACGCGTAAAGACAATGTCTGCTGGCCCTTGGTACGAATGCCGAGGTCGTTTCTTTCAGTCCAACCGGCCTCGTCCAGTAATGTGTTCGCTGTAGTCAAGTCGAATGCGCGCGCACGAATCGACGTGTTGGAATAATCGCCATAACCCTCGTGATGTGTATGCTGCCTTCGATAGTCGCCGCGGAGCACCGTCGTGATCACCTTGTCGATGTTCATGGCGTGCGCCAGCCCGTAGCGTACTTTTCGATCCGAAAGGATGGAGTTGGATTGATTCAACCACATGCCGGAGGCGGGTTGCGGGTTGTCGGTGTAAAACCAGATCTTGTGTATATAACCGTTGTCGAAGTCTTTGCCCTTGAATTTATCGTGCCAAAATTCCGGCAGTACACCACCGAATGTATCGAGCTCGCCTTTAAAGAAATGTTGTAATGCGATGTTCACATCCCGAATCACCCGAACACGTATCCGGTCGGGATTAAAACGGTATCTGTAGTACTTGAGGTCGTTTCCCCACCAGTCTTGCTTTCGCGTGAACTCGATGTACTTACCCTTTTCTATTTTTGAGAACTGGTATGGGCCGTTGTTGGGTTCGACCTTCCAGTTGTTTTCCCGGACCCAATTTTGATCGAGAACATGAAAGTGTTTGGGAACAGGTCCCATGCTGTACTCGTAGAGGATCTCGTCTTTGGGTTTCGCCGACCCGCCCTCGACGGAAATGGTGTAATCGTCGTACTTCACAACATTGACGATCTGGGTTGTGTAATGGTTGTTGTACCAAGGAGCGACGATGTGTTTCGAACGCATGAAGTCGAGGGTGTAGAGGTAATCGTCGGCTGTAATAGGCGTTCCGTCGGACCACTTGGCGTTTGGGTGCAATCGGTAATAGACGGTTTTTCCATCGTCGTCGAAGGCCCAATGGGTGGCTAAAGTCGGGATGAAATTTCTTGTATTGGGGTGAAGACTCACGAGGGATAGAAATCCAGCACGTGTGTACCCGGCGAATGAGCCGTTGGAGTCGGGTCCTACGCGACGGATCGTGAGCGGGAACGCGAGGACATAGGCACGAAAAGTCCCGCCGGGCTTGGCATTGGGTGAGGCAAAAATAGGATCCTCGTTATTGGTTTCCCAAGTAAGGTCGTTGGGTAAAACACCACCGACTGGGTACGAAATAATTTCTTGCACGACATCTCGTGGTGGTTCAGCTCGTGGGTCACCTTTATCGTTGGTCCCGCAACCAATTAACGCGAGCATGCCAAGAAGAGCGATCAAGGCGTTGGCGACAGGGTTCATATACAGATGCATGTTTTCATTACTCGTAATAGGCGAATTTCTTCGGATCAAAAGCTTCGCGAACCGCTTCTCCAACGTAGGTCACCATTAGGAGAATTGCCACCATCGCGCCGACGACTGACGTCACTAGCCAAGGAGATTCTAATTGGCTTGTACCTTGCGAAAGCAATTCGCCCCAGCTCGGGGTTGGTGGCGGTAGGCCGAAACCGAGGTAGTCGAGAGCGGTGAGGGAGGTGATGCCCCCGGCGATCGCGAACGGTACGAACGTGACGATGATCGAGATCGAGTTCGGAAGGATGTGGCGGAATATCACGCGAACGTTGCTCGCTCCGAGCGAACGTGCTGCAAGCACGTACGCTCGAGTCTTCTCTTTGTACGTGCTGGTCCTCATATACCAAGTCATGGACATCCATCCAAAAATCACCATGACGATCATCAGCGTCCAGAAGTTGGGGATGATCACCGAAGCAATAATCATGATGACGTAGAGAAAAGGTACGTTCGACCAAACTTCGATAACCCGCTGAAAGAAGAGGTCAAAGGCGCCTCCCCAAAATCCCATCGCGCAGCCGAGTGCCACGCCGATCGTGTAGTTACAAATCAATAGAATCAACGAAAATGCGATGGCGATTCGGAATCCGTAGACAAGTCGTGCAAGCACATCTCGACCGGTGGTGTCTGTTCCAAGATAGTGTTTTTCTGAAAGTGATGGGGCATTGGGTGGGTATCTGCTGGCAGGCAAATCGACCTCAAAGGCGTTGTAGGGTACGAGCGGCATGATCACCCAGTTCGAATTACTTGGTTGCTGATCGAAAGAGACTTTAAGTTCGCGAAAATTTGTTTCGTATTCGTACCCGAGGTCAAACGTGCTTCCCGGTAGGTATTTGCCGTACGTTGGAAAGAACCAATTGCCCTCGTAACTAACGATTAGTGCGCGGCTGTTGACCAACAGTTCCGCGCCAATGCTCAACACGATGGTGATCAACAAGATCACAGCGGACCAATACCCCCTTTTTAGGCTACGAAATCGGGCCAGCTGCTTCTGCGTGAGTGGGTTCAATTGTGGTCGCAATTTCAAGAACCGTTCTCGCCGAATTTCACGCGGGGATCCACAATTGCGACGCAGATGTCCGAAAGAATGTTGCCGATGAGGAACAGCAGGGATGAGATCACCAAAATACCCATGACGACCGGATAATCCCTTTCGACGAGCGATTCAAATCCGAGTAGACCGAATCCGTCGATGTTGAAGATCTTTTCGATCAGAAACGAACCGCTAATGATGACGGAGATCAATTGTCCAAAAGATGTGGCGACTGGAATCAAACTATTGCGCAGCGCGTGGCGAAACACCGCGGTTTTAAAGGGCATGCCTTTCGCGATGGCGGTACGGACGTAGTCGGACGATAGATTGTCCATCAGCGAGTTTTTCACCATGAACGTCATCACGGCAAAACTACCGGCTAGGTAGGCGATCAACGGTAATGTTGCGTGATAGAGAATGTCGATGGCTTGGTCGGTGGTCGAGAGTTGGTCGAAGTCATCGCTTACAAACCCACCCAGTGGAAACCATTCCCAAGCGGACGCGAGTGCGGTTAACAACGCGATAGCAACGACATAACCAGGAAGTGCGTACCCGAAAAAGACGACNGCTGAGGTGGCGTTATCGAANACGCTGTTGTGGCGTAANGCTTTTGCGATNCCCAGCGGGATACAAACAGCATAGGTAAGAATGAGGGTCGTGATTCCGTAGAAAATTGAGATCGGGAAGCGGTTCTTGATGATGTCCCAGACTGGCTCCGTGTATCGTGTCGACGTTCCCAGGTCGAGCCTAATGACCCGCCCTAGCCAAATAATGTAACTCTCGTGCCAGGGCTTATCGAAACCGTAGTAAGCGCGTAATTCGGCAAGTTGATCCTCGGACAATGCNGCCCCGGCGACGCTATTCATATCGATCACCACCGCACTATCTGTCTGGGCCAATAGTGCTTCGTTCATGGCCCTNTCAATCGGNCCACCGGGAACGACCCGCGTGACGGCGAAAACCAGTACNGTNATGCCCAGAAANGTTGGGATCACGAGAAGCAATCGTCTGATGAAGTAGCTTGTCAAATCCGACGTCCTTAGGGCTCGCCAACGCAGCATCGGTCGCACTATGCCGATGCGCGCCAACGGTCGACAATGGCGCACTATAGGGTGCCAGGCCGGTTCAGGCCATATGGCAATTTACGTTTGTGAGATTTTCTGAGGTGATCAATCCACGGTGGTAGGCTTCAATGGATTCTTGGGCGAGAGGTAGGGACGTTGGCCAAAGGTAAGAAGAAGAAATTGCGCTATGGATTTATTGGAGCAGGGGGAATTGCGGGTGTGCATCTGCGCGACCTTAGTCAGCGCGAAGATGTTGAACTGGTCGCGATGGCGGATATTTCCGAGACGAGTATGCGCGGATACCAAGATCGGTTCGACATTCCGCACACTTATTCGGACTGGAAGGAGATGCTTCGGGTCGAAACGTTGGACGCTGTGTCGGTATGCACTCCAAATCGACTCCATGAGCAGGCCGCAATTGANGCGATGAAAGCGGGTTGTGANGTTCTTTGCGAAAAACCGCTCGCCCATTCGGCGAAGGCGGGTGAACGAATGCTCGCCGCTTCGCGTGACTTGGGGCGGAAACTAGTTATCGGATTTCAATATCGATTCAATCCTCGAACTCAGTTCCTTCGGGCGGCNGCGGATGATGGACAATTCGGAAAGGTACTTTATACNCGGGTTAAAGCTTTGCGCCGAAGAGGGATCCCGAATTGGGGAGTATTTGGTCAAAAAGAGCTCCAAGGTGGTGGGCCGCTAATCGACATTGGCGTGCATGTTCTTGAAATGGCGCACTATACGATGGGGTCTCCGGAGCCCATGACTGCATCTGCNGACATGTTCACGTACATCGGGAACAAACCGTCGAACCGTATCCAGTCGGCGTGGAAGGGCTGGGACTACAAGACCTATACGGTAGAAGATCTTGCGGTCGGCAGGATCCGATTCGAGAACGGTGCAGTCGTTCATATCGAGGCGGCTTTTGCTGCACACATCGAGAAGGACGATTGGGACTTTCAAATTATGGGTGAAAAAGGCGGAGCCACNTGGGATCCACCGANAATTTTTCGTGATCAGGCTGGTCACATGGTAGACACATCGCCCGGCTGGCTCGCCGAGGAGACCTTCCAGGGAATGTTTACGCGCAAAATGAACAATTTTGTTGATCATTGCCTCTATGAAACGCCGACACTTGCACCGGCAGAGGATGGCCTTGCGGTTCAACGCATGCTCGATGCGCTTTATCGTTCCGCGGAACGAGGCGGTAAAGAAGTTAAGGTATGAGGCGTTTGTTGACGTGATTCATTGCTAGATCACGGTCCTAATACGGCAAAAAAACCCCTGTGCTTAGCTCGTCTGGGGTCGAGTTAATTACCCCAAGCAGTGCTCGTCGGAAGTGAGATATATATATTCCAAGATGGAATGTATACGTATCCATACAATCCATAATATTTAGTATAAAGTTGCGCTCCTTTCGAGCTTCAACGAGACAATCCATGGGTTATATGGAAGAGATTGATGACGTCCGTCGCGGGTTGTTAACTCGTGGACAGGAGTGGGNGGCAATCAACCCGGAATACGTAGTGCGTATGCGCCACCAAAACCGTTTTCGCACNGGGTTGGATATTGCTCGATANACCGCAGACATCATGCGTCGCGATATGGCGGATTACGATGCTGATCCGGGCAATTACACCCAATCGTTAGGGGCCTGGCACGGTTTCGTTGCTCAACAGACGATGATGTCCGTGAAAAAACACCAGGGCTCGCTCAACAAGAGGTATATCTATTTAAGCGGGTGGATGGTTGCCGGACTGCGTTCACAATTTGGACCGCTACCCGATCAGAGCATGCATGAAAAGACGTCGGTTTCGGACTTGATCGAAGAGATTTANACATTTCTCNCGCANGCGGATGCACGCGAACTTCAACATCTGTTTGTGGCNCTGGATGAGGCGCGTTCNGNGGGCCACGATGTATCGGAACCTATCGCCAACATCGACAGTTTTGAAACTCACATCGTGCCGATGATTGCAGACATNGATGCGGGTTTTGGGAACGAAGAGGCCACCTATCTTTTNGCGAAGAAAATGATCGAAGCGGGGGCCTGNGCGATCCAGATCGAAAACCAGGTGTCTGATGCNAAACAGTGCGGACATCAAGCGGGCAAAGTGACCGTGCCTCACGAAGACTTCGTGTCCAAGTTGCATGCGATTCGCTATGCGTTTCTCGAGTTAGGGGTCGATAACGGCGTGATCGTTGCTCGCACCGATTCGCTGGGGGCGGGACTGACGCAGAAGATACCCGTCTCGCAGGAGCCGGGCGACCTGGGACATCAGTATTGCGAGTTCCTGAAGACGTCGCCTGTTGGNGATCTCACCGAACTCAAAGAAGGCGACATGGCGATCCACCAAAATGGGGTGTTGTGCAAGCCGGAACGGTTGGATAACGGCCTTTACGCGTTTAAGGAGGACACCGGATTTGATCGGGTCGTACTCGATTGTGTCACGGCGCTTGAACACGGGGCNGACTTACTTTGGATCGAGACCGAGCGGCCGAACCTTGAGCAGATCGGTGGCATGGTCGAAGCGGTCCGGAAAAAACGTCCCGAGGCGAAGTTGGTCTATAACAATTCCCCGTCCTTTAATTGGACGCTGAAATTCCGTGAACAGGTATACGAGGAGTGGGAAGGGGCAGGCAAAGACGTTTCCGCATATCCGGATCCCGCGGTGTTCGAAAAGGGTTTGATGGACGAGACTATGGACGAGACNGAGCTNGCGNNGGAGGCGGATCGTTTAATCCAGAACTTTCAACGNGATGCCTCNCGCGAGGCCGGAATTTTNCATCACCTCATCACCTTGCCGACTTATCACGAAACAGCGCTCGGNGTGGATAGGTTGTCGGAAGGCTATTTCGGTGAGCTGGGGATGCTCGCTTATGTCAAAGGTGTTCAGCGTCAAGAGATTCGGCGGGATCTCGCTTCCGTTAAGCATCAGGATTTAGCAGGTTCGAATATTGGGGATGACCATAAAGAGTACTTTCTTGGCGAGAAAGCGTTGCTCGCNGGGGGTACCGCCAACACCATGAAGCAATTCTAAGAGACAGGTCGATACGCCTATAGCGTCATTGGGTAACCGACCGATCGACGACACCTTCGTCGGTGATGACAAGGTGCGTGAGTGACTGGTCGTCATGCAACATTCGCCAGGACACCATGTCGGTTGCAGATTGGATCATTGCGGCGTTGTAGTGGGGATCGTTCGCGACGTTTAGGGTTTCGTCCGGGTCGTTCTTGAGATCGAACAACAGGGGCGGGAGCGTTGGGAAGTGCACGTACTTGAGAGTCTCGCTCCGCAAGACGTTTAGCTTGCATTCTCTTGGCGACAATCCCAAAGACGATTCGCTTTGTCTTCCGCTGAAATCAAATTCCCAATGTGCCTGGGATCGCCAGACCGATGGAAGTTGGCCTTTTTCCGTCGCAGGGAGTACTGAACGCCCGTCGCATTGAAGGGGAATCTCAAGATCCAGCCAATCAAGCATGGTGCTCATGAGATCAACGTTCTCGGTAAACTGATCGACCCGGGTTCCACGGTGGTCATCTGCGACGGAAGATGGGTTGTAGATGATGAGAGGAATAGCGTAGGACTGATCGAAATACCCGAGTTTACCGATAAGCCAATGGTCTCCCATTTGCTCGCCGTGGTCGGACGAAAAAATAATGAGGGTGTTGGACCATTCACCGCTGGCTTTGAGTGCGTCAAATAGTCGACCGAGATTGTGATCGACCTCAGTCATGAGTCCGAAGTAACTTGATTGGAGTCGTCGTAGTTTTTTTTCGTCGTCGGGACAACGAAAATGTTTCTGCTGCAAAAGATAATCGAGATAGGGATGCTGGGATCGTTCGGATTCTAGATCCTTGGCTCTCGAAATGGGTGGCAGGTCGTTCGGGTGATACATGCGGTTATAGGGTTCGGGTGCAACCCACGGCGGATGGGGTCTAAGTAACGAGAGATGCACGCACCAGTCTCTTCTATCTCTAATGTAATCCAACACCTGATCGACCATGAAATAGGTGTCATGTAGTTCTGCGGGAATACTGAGGGGGGCGGCTTCTGGTCCGCCTTCCTCCCACTCACGCTGGGCTTTCTTGCTCGTGTAAAGTTCATTTGAATCGGCGGGTACGGGGTAACCTTTTTTTGACACCCATTCAGCCCAGGAGTGAGGTCCAGA
>PBAA01000023.1 GCA_002715785.1 Gammaproteobacteria bacterium
GACGACGCGTTTAAAAGGGGTGGGCATGTGCCTAATGTCGTCTTTACTGCTACCGATACCGACGTGATCAAGACATATGTGCGCCTCGGATTTGGTATCGGGATCATTGCGTCGATGGCGTTCGATCCAGAAGCCGATGCGGATTTAGTTGCGCGGGATGCGAGCCACTTGTTTACGAGTAGCGTTACGCACATCGGATGTCGTAAGGGCACGTTTCTGCGCAAGTTTATGCTCGATTTTATTAGACGGTTTGCACCCCATTTGTCGGGAGACATAGTGGCCGACGCGTTTGCCGCCCGTAGCAGACAAGAACGGGATGAGGTCTTCAGTCACGTTGCGCTTCCTACGAAATAGACTATTTTTAGGCAGATTAGGTCGAGATTAGGGCCGGTACGTAGGACTTCTTCTGGTTTTTCCCGCCCTTTGCGACGGCAACCTGCATATTGTTATGTGCTGATTATCGGAACTTCGTTGTGGCCGGTCCGAGCGACGCCGAACTTATTACGCAGGTTGCGTGTGTTTGTCTAGAACTCGCACGGGACGAGGATTAACGTTTTGTACATGAAGGCCGCACTCTTTGTTTTCCTCATCTTCCCACCACCATCGTCCATGTCGCTCGTGCTGAAATCGAGAGACAGACCGTGTGCACGGTTCGCAACCAATCGACGCGAAACCGTGATCATGCAGGGGATTGTAGGGGACGCCGTTTTTTTGGATGTATTCCCAGACGTCGGCCGAGGTCCACGAGGCTAGCGGATTGAATTTTGTAATTGGGTGATCCGGGGTCGAGAAGACGCCATCTTGTTGCTCCTGTTGAAGTCCAGTTCTCGTGGCGGATTGATCGCGGCGTTGTCCAGTGATCCATGCGTTTAGATGAAGTAGTTTCTTTTTTAACGGTTGTATTTTCCGGATGGAACAGCACTCATCGTGCCCATCTTGATAAAAACTAAAAAGCCCTTTTTCACGTACGAGTTGCTCTAGTGTGTTTGGTTCTGGGGACAACATATCGATTGAAATACCGTAATGTTCTCGAACTCGGTCGATGTAGCGATACGTTTCCGGATGAAGTCTTCCGGTGTCAATGCTGAAGGCGGGCACCTTGTTTCCAACTAATTGATAGGCCATTTCAATAAGAACGACGTCTTCGGCACCACTAAAGGAAATAGAAATTCGGTTGTCGCCGAATCGATTGAATGCGTCAGCAATTACATCTTGCGGCGAGATATCCAAATCGTCATTTCTGGATTTATTGATCGATGCCATAGAGATCCTGGGAGTGTGAAGGCGTTGAAGGTGCAGGAGCGGAATGTAACAGCGGACCGATAGACGAAAAAATAATTGTTTGTCATATGCTTACAACATGCCAATCGCATCGGTTGGCCCGGATCACTGCCCGACTAGGCTTAGGCTGGGCGCTCCCGTAAGATACGCGCCCCCCATGGAGGCAGCAGATTGAACGTACTTTGTTTGGACTTAGAAGGTGTCCTCGTACCGGAGATATGGGAAGTGATTGCCGATGTGACGGGAATCGAAGAGTTACAACGGACCACGCGAGATGTCGTCGATTATGATGAGTTGATGAACCATCGATTGAAGGCGTTGGAACGTCACGACATTAGCTACAGCACCATTCGTCGTGCCATCGAGAAGATCGAGCCATTCGAAGGTGCTGCCGCTTTCTTGGAGAATATGCGTAGTCGATTCCAGTTGGCGATTCTTTCCGATACGTTTTACGACTTTGCCTCGCCCTTGATGCCTAAATTGGGCAATCCCTTTCTCCTATGTCATCGAATGACGATCCTCGAAGATCGTATTGTTGGCTATCGATTACGCCAGGAGGACCCCAAAACGCATGCCGTTCGTTCGCTACAATCTTTAAATTTACGTGTAATAGCTGCAGGGGATTCCTTTAACGACGTTGGTATGCTGAACCAGGCAAACAAGGGATTTTTCTTTAATGCACCAGCATCGATAACGGAACGTTTTCCGATGATCGAGACTGTAGCGAATTACACTCGTTTGACAGAGAGGCTTAGCGAATTCAGTGACTGAGGAGAACATGACTGTGTCAACTGCGGGCAATCGAATTCGGGCGGCCCTCACCCAGGAACAGCCCTTACAGATCGTAGGAGCCATCAATGCATACGCCGCCTTGATGGCAGAACAGGTGGGTTTTCGGTGTCTATACCTTTCTGGCGGAGGTGTGGCAGCAGCGTCGTATGGCTTACCGGATCTAGGGATTACTTCGATGCAGGACGTGATCACGGATGCGCTCCGCATAACCGATGCAACCGATACGCCTCTGCTGGTTGACATTGATACAGGTTGGGGAGGCGCTTTCAATATCGCCCGAACCATAAGGGAAATGGAAAAAGCGGGGGTAGGCGCTGTACACATTGAAGATCAGGTCGCGCAGAAACGCTGTGGTCACAGACCCAATAAAACGATCGTTTCGGCAGAAGAAATGTGTGACCGAATCAAGGCAGCCGTTGACGCGAAAATTGATCCGTCATTTATTTTGATGGCACGTACCGACGCGCTGGCGATAGAGGGTTTCAACGGAGTAGTGGATCGAGCTCAAGAGTACGTCGAGGCCGGTGCCGATGCGATTTTTGCGGAAGCGATGACCGATGTCTCGATGTATGGAGAAATCGTCGATCGAGTGGATGTCCCCGTGCTCGCGAATCTCACAGAATTTGGTGCGACGCCGCTATACAGTGTCGATGAGCTTCGTCAGGTCGGTGTGCACATGGCGTTGTACCCTCTGTCGGCATTTCGCGCGATGAGTCTGGCCGCATTGAACATCTATAAGGAAATAAGGGCCAAGGGGACGCAACGGGACGTGGTTGCATCCATGCAGACACGGGATCAGCTATACGAATTCCTTGGTTATCACGAATTCGAGCGGAAGCTCGACGAGTTATTTAAGGAGGGTGCAGACAATGCCGGATAAGAAACTTAGTGGCGCGGGCTTACGAGGTCAGTCGGCGGGTGAGACAGCGCTTTGTACCGTAGGAAAGACAGGGACCGGCTTAACCTACAGGGGCTACGACATCTCAGAGCTGGCCGAGCTTTCAACGTTTGAAGAGGTTGCGTATTTGATTCTTTATGGTGAATTGCCGGATCAACCGACGCTCGAAGCATACCGGGAAAAATTGAAGACACTGCGAGGATTACCCGGGGCACTAAAAGACGTACTCGAACGGATTCCTCCGAACACTCATCCTATGGACGTGATGCGTACGGGATGTTCAATGCTCGGCAATCTCGAGCCCGAGACGGACTTTGATCAACAGCAGGAGGTCGCAGATCGATTATTGGGCGCCCTGCCATCGATCATTAATTATTGGTATCGCTATAGCCACGATGGCGTGCGAATTGATGTAGAAACTGATGCGGATTCGATTGCTGCACATTTCCTCGAGACCTTATTAGGTGACGCGTCGAATGAAACTTTTTGTCGTGTGATGGACGTGTCATTGATTCTTTACGCGGAGCACGAATTTAATGCGTCCACGTTCACGGGAAGAGTGTGTGCGTCCACGTTGTCAGATATGTACTCGTGCGTTACTGGAGCTATCGGTTCGCTGCGCGGTCCCCTACACGGGGGGGCAAACGAAGCTGCAATGGCATTGATCGACCAATACGAGACGCCGGAACAAGCGGAAAAGGGCGTTCGGGAAATGCTAGAACGCAAAGAAGTGATAATGGGTTTTGGTCACGCCATTTATCGAACGTCTGATCCGAGAAATACGGTGATTAAGGGTTGGGCGGAGAAACTCGCGGATATTGTTGGGGACCGGCGTTATTACGCTGTTTCGTGCGCTGTAGAGAAAGTAATGTGGGACGAGAAAGCGCTGTTCGCCAACGCCGATTTTTTTCATGCATCGGCGTACCACTTCATGGGCATTCCGACGAAACTATTTACCCCGATTTTCGTCTGTTCAAGACTCTCGGGATGGGCGGCTCATGTGATGGAACAACGTTCAAATAATCGAATCATTCGGCCCAGCGCTGATTACATTGGCCCCGAGCCAAGGACGTTTGAGTCGATCAGTAATCGTTGAAGGCTGTAGTTGGCTATATGAGATGAGCGTCAATTCTGAAGGTAATGTCAGGCCCGATCCCGACAAAGAGTTGGTCGATATTGCGGATTACGTAATCGATTACGAGATTGACAGTGCTGAGGCTCGCGAAACCGCGAGGAACTGTTTGATGGATACCCTCGGATGTGGGTTCCTTGCGCAGACATTCCCTGAGTGTCTAAAGCACCTAGGGCCGATTGTCCCCGGGGCGGAAGTTGTTAACGGAGCGCGCGTTCCGGGAACATCGTTTGAGATCGATCCGGTGAAGGCTGCCTGGGATATAGGTTGTATGGTTCGATGGCTCGACTTTAATGACACTTGGTTGGCGGCAGAATGGGGACATCCGTCGGACAATCTCGGTGCNATATTGTCGGTGGCGGATTATGTGAGTCGAAATGCGTTGGCAATCGGGGGAGCGCCTCTGTTGATGAAAGACGTTATCGATTCGATGGTGAAAGCACACGAGATTCAAGGTTGTCTAGCACTTGAAAATAGTTTTAATCGCGTGGGTCTTGATCATGTCCTTTTAGTCCGGATCGCTTCGACCGCTGTAGTAACGGCAACGCTTGGTGGAACTCGCGATCAGGTCGTCGACGCGCTATCACATGCCTTTATTGACGGTTCTAGCTTACGTACATATCGACATGCACCGAACACGGGACCTCGCAAATCTTGGGCTGCGGGAGACGCAACCAGTCGGGCGGTTCATTTGGCGATGCTGGTNCTTAAAGGAGAGATTGGTTACCCGAGCGCGCTCAGTGCCCGAACATGGGGATTTTACGATGTTTCATTTCAAGGGAAGCCATTTCAATTTCAGCGACCCTATGGCAGTTACGTGATGGAGAATGTTTTATTCAAAATTTCTTTTCCGGCAGAATTTCATGCGCAGACGGCGGTCGAAGCGGCTGTTGCTCTCCACCCGGAGGTATTACCTCGACTTGAAGAAATCGACAGGATTGTACTGACGACCCACGAATCCGCCATCCGGATTATCAGCAAAACCGGGGTACTAAATAATCCAGCAGATCGGGATCATTGTTTGCAGTACATGGTGGCAATAGGTCTCCTGAAGGGCGGTCTAGTAGCAGAAGATTATGAAGATGATATTGCGGAGGATCCTCGTATAGACAGGTTGCGGGAGTTGATGGTGGTGGAAGAGGATGTTCGTTTTAGTGAGGAATACCATCAACCGGACAAGCGTTCGATTGCAAACGCTGTCCAAGTTTTTTTTCNCGATGGTTCTGCGAGCGAGAAAAAAACGGTCGAATACCCGCTAGGCCATCGACGTCGTCGGAAGGAAGGTATTCCATTGCTCGAGGAGAAATTTCGTCGCAACCTCTCCNCGCGTTTCCCTGCGCGGCGTGCAAACGAGATCGAGGCGCTCTGTATGGATCAAGCAACACTAGAGTCGACACCAGTCCATGAATTTATGGACCTGTTTGTTCGGAGCTAGAGACCTATCGGGGTCGTTGGCAATGGGACGACTTCAGCACAACCTTGGATCGTGGAANCGACTCTAAGATGAGCGANTCGAANATCNAGCCAAAGCGAATAGAGACGATTTTCGTTGGACCGNTACTTGCCTTTCGTCCTGCGGGTCATCGAGCGGTGTGGAATTCCTGCTTCTTCGAACTGTTCCCCATCCGCGACAAACCCCGCTTTTTGGTAAAACTCTAATGCGTGGGACTGCGCATGCAGGAAGACCTCTTCCATCCCACGTTGACGCGCGCTGCTGATAGCTCGATCTAGCAATCGACGCCCGATTCCATGGCCACGCTGCNGAATCAATACCGCCATCCGTCCGATCTGTCCCGAAGGCATAAGCCGAGCGGTTCCGATCACGTCCCCAGCGGTCGTTTCCGCCATGAAATGGATGCTGGTTTCGTCCATGCCATCCCACTCGAGTTCCCGCGGGACATTCTGTTCCTCGATGAAGACNGCGTTCCTTACCGCTCGTAATTCACTTTGATGGTTTTCCCAACTGACCTCGTGGATACGAACGTTCAATCTGTATCCGGTTTAGATGATTTTCTACTAATGATCCTGGACGCGGTCTCCTGCGCGAGGCTTGACGCGAGACCGGTGTACGTTGCTGGTGTAAGTGCTTCGAGTTCTGTCAATGCTTCGGCGGGTAATTCGACTTGGCTCAAAATATCCCGATAGACGGCCGCATCGAAATGTCGGCCGCGCGTCCATTCTTTTAGCCGCTCGTAGGGCTCTTTAATTCCGTGTTTACGCATAATCGTTTGTATAGCCTCGGCAAGAACTTCCCAAGTGGCATCGAGATCGTTTGCAATGACGTCTTTATCTAGATCGAGCTTTTGAATACCTCGGAGGGTGCTGGAATATGCCACCATGCAATGCCCGAACGCTGTGCCGACGCTACGTAAGGCAGTCGAATCAGACAGGTCGCGCTGCAGCCGAGACACGGGCAATTTTCCGGCGAGATGGTTGAGGAGTGCTCCAGCAAGTCCTATTTGGCCCTCGGCGTTTTCGAAGTCAATNGGATTCACCTTGTGCGGCATGGTCGAACTACCGACTTCTTTNTCTATGAGGCGCTGCTTGAAGTAACCAATCGATATATAGCTCCAAATATCTCGATTGAAATCCAGTAATACCTGATTGACGGCCTGAAGTTCGTGGAAGAACTTTGCCATGTAATCGTGAGGCTCGATTTGGGTGGTCATTGGATTAAACGCCAACCCTAGTGAAGAAACGAAANCCTCGCTCACGTCGGTCCAGTTGACATCTGGATAGGCGATGACGTGGGCGTTGTAATTACCGACAGCGCCATTCATTTTGCCGAAAATGGAGCATTTCGCGAGGTCGTTACAACGATTTTCGATGCGTGCAACAAAGTTTGCCAATTCNTTACCGACCGTGGTCGTCGATGCCGGTTGGCCGTGGGTTCGAGACAGCATAGGTATCTCGGCAAATTCCTGAGCCAGGTTGGCAATTGCTTGTAGTACATCTTCGATAGCAGGAAGCAAGCAAACCTGGCGACAGCGTTTCAGCATCAAACCGTATGCTAGATTGTTAACGTCTTCGGAAGTGCACGCGAAGTGCACAAATTCGACATAGTCGTCGAGCCCCAGATCTCGTAAGTTGTCCTTGACGAAATNCTCCACTGCTTTGACATCATGATTGGTCTCTGACTCGATCGTCTGAATGGTCCGAGCATGCTCAATATCGAAGAGGCGCCATACGTCGCGACATTGCTCCTCAGTTGCCGGATCGAGTTTGACCGTGTTTTCGATCTCTGGTTCGTTTGCAAGATGAATGAACCATTCGATCATGACTTCGACCCGCAAACGGATCAGTGCGAATTCACTGACCAAGTGCGAAAGATCGCCAGTACGCGCGTGGTAGCGGCCATCAAGGGGTGAAATTGCCGTCAGTGACTCGAGTGTCATGGCGACCCCGGTTCCCTATTTTTGCAATGTGCACAGAGCGAACTGGATGGAATCTTAGTCATNTGTGGCAGTACCTGCCATAGTTGACTCGACTTGCGCGCCCCCCAAACATTGACTCCCGTCATAAAACGCAACGTACTGACCGGGAGTGACGGCACGTTGCGGCGAGTCGAAGGCTACTTCGACCTGGGCTCCNTTGATACGGAATCGACAGCTTTGATCTGCTTGTCCGTAACGCGTTTTTGCCGTGCAGTTCGCGTAGATCTCTGGCGAGTCGACAAGCCAGTTAGCATTGGTCGCGACAAGGGTATTGGTCATGAGATCCTCTTCGAGTTGCGTGACAACAAGAGTGTTGGTCGCCGGTAATTTTTCCATAACGTACCAAGGCTTAGATTCTGCGTCTCGGCGTCCGCCAATACCAATTCCCTGTCGTTGGCCGAGGGTGAAAAAAGCCAGCCCATGGTGTTGACCGATTTCGTTTCCAAGCCTATCAGCGATTGGACCGGGTTCGCTTTTGATGTAACGGCCTAGAAACTCCTTAAACCGTCGTTCTCCGATGAAACAGATACCTGTACTGTCTTTTTTTTCGTGAACCNCAAGCCCAGCGTCTTTCGCTATGCGGCGGACGTCTTTCTTATACAAGTGAGATAAAGGAAATAACACGTGGGCAAGACGATCATAAGAAACGCCCTGTAAGAAGTAGGTTTGGTCTTTGCTGAGGTCTTTCGCTTTATGAAGTGCAAAAGAGCCGTCGTGCGAGGNGACGTGGGCGTAGTGCCCGGTTGCCACTGTCTCCGCACCGATTTGATTGGCGTATTGAACGAAAAGATCAAATTTTATTTTTCGGTTGCAGAGGACATCGGGGTTGGGTGTCCGCGCGTTTTGATATTCCAAAAGAAACTCTTCAAAAACACGTTCCCAATATTCAGCTGCAAAATTTGCGGTTAGNAATTCGATGCCGATTGTGTCGGCAACGTGCTTTGCATCTTCGAAGTCCTTGGGTGCCGTGCAAAGTTCTGTACCGTCGTCTTCATCCCAATTCTTCATAAAGACGCCTTTGACGACGTAGCCTTGGTCGCTCAAAAGTTTGGCTGCTACTGCCGAATCGACCCCGCCGGAAAGACCGACAACGACGGTNGAGTTAAGCGCCGGATTGGTCAAGTTATTTGTTCCAATAGCGACAGGGGCGCATTGTACTTGTTCGGTTGCGTATAACGAGTGGGTTGGCTTTAATCCGCGCCACGATGGCTAAACTGACACACATCGACGCTGAAGGGGGCGCGACAATGGTCGACGTTTCCGATAAACCACAATCGGAACGCACGGCTACTGCGGAAGCGGTGGTACGTATGGATCCAGAAACGATCGATCTCATACTTGCGGGACGCCTTCCCAAAGGCGATGTGCTTTCGGTTGCGCGTGTCGCTGGAATTCTAGGAGCCAAGAAGACGAGCGAACTAATACCGTTATGCCATCCGCTATCGATCACGAAGGTCTCAATTGATTTTGAGCGCGTCAGTCCGGAAAAACTTCANGTTGTATCTATTTGCAAAACAATAGGTCAAACGGGTGTCGAGATGGAGGCGCTGACGGGCGCCAGCGTTGCGGCCCTGACGATTTATGACATGTGCAAGGCGGTTGAGAAGAAAATCTCCATTGAGAATCTCATGCTTCGGTCAAAATCCGGTGGAAAGTCGGGGACTTGGATTCGATCTTGAGAATTACCGTCCGATTTTTTGCGTCTCTTCGAGAAATAACGGCCATCGATATGATCGAAATCGAATTGCCGCAGGGTTCGGTATCGGGTGACGTGATACCTGCCCTTAGGGANGAATTAAACCCCGATGCGTTGGTGGCGATTGAACGGGACGAAGTTAGGATCGCCGTGAATCAAGTCATTCTTCGAGCCGAACAAAATTTGAACGATGCGGATGAGGTGGCATTCTTGCCNCCGATTACGGGCGGATAAGGTGGTATCAGTTCGCGTTCAGGAAGAAGATTTTTCNATCGAGGTGGAGTGGTCGAAATGTCGCGCGCGTATGGGAGGCGATGGCGGCGCAATCGTGGCGTTTGCTGGTCTCGTTCGAGAGCGATTTGAAGATCACGAAATTCGNGGACTTCAGCTAGAACACTACCCNGGAATGACCGAAGCCAGTATGAAGAGNATCGGGGATTACGCGGCTAAAAAGTGGAGCTTACTCGACGTGTTAATTATCCATCGCGTNGGGGTATTGAAACCAAGTGATCAAATCGTTTTGGTGATGGTTGGTTCGGGCCACCGTCCGGATGCGTTTGCGGCGTGCGAGTGCATTATGGATTTCCTTAAAACGGAAGCAGTGTTTTGGAAGAAAGAACAGGGAACGGAGCAATCGAGGTGGGTTGAATCCACTCAAGATGATGGCGACCGGAGGTCGAGGTGGGAATCTTAAATTGGACCAGTTGTCTAGAGGATGATGTTCGTGTGGTAGCCTTAGTGCCCGCGTGAATCGATAAGAACCTCGGTGTGACTGTTGTTGGGCCCGGGGTGGANGGCTCCATCCTCGTAGGATCTAAAACGGTAGGAAGTTGTTTTGAGCGAAACCCCCAAGATNATTTATACCCAAACCGATGAGGCACCCCGTCTCGCTACATTTTCTTTGTTACCAATCATNAAGGCGTTTACCGATGCCGCTGGCGTTGCTGTTGAAACTCGAGATATTTCGTTAGCCGGCCGTATTCTTTCGGCTTTTCCGGAGCTCTTGAATCCTAAGCAACGGTTCAACGATGACTTGGCTGAGTTAGGACTTCTAACGCAGCGTTCGGACGCTAATATCATCAAACTTCCAAATATCAGTGCGTCGCTCCCCCAAATGCACGAAGCAATTGCGGAGCTTCAACGACAAGGCTATGCCATTCCTGGCTATCCCGAAGAACCCCAGGACGCTGAAGAAGAGGAGATTAAAACGCGCTACGACAGGGTAAAGGGTAGTGCGGTCAATCCNGTATTGCGGGAAGGTAATTCCGATCGCAGGGCCGCTGACGCCGTTAAACAGTTTGCGAAAAAACACCCGCACAAGATGGGCATATGGTCGTCGGATTCCAAATCGCATGTCGCCCATATGACGTCGGGTGATTTTTACGGAAGTGAATGTTCGGCCGTCATGCAAAGCGACGACACCTTGGCTATCGAATTTATCGATGAAAAGGGAACCACGGTGTTGGGTGATGCGGTTTCTGTTGAGAAAGGCGAGGTCGTAGATGCGGCCATGATGAGCAAAGAATCGCTTTGCAAGTTTCTTGCACATGAGATGTCAAATACGGAGGAGGGCGTTCTATTTTCGTTGCACCTGAAGGCTACGATGATGCAAGTATCGGACCCAATCATCTTTGGCCACGTGGTGAGGACGTATTACGCAANGGCCTTTGAAAAGCATGAGGCCGTTTTTAAGGAGTTGGGTGTTGAGCCCAACAATGGAATTGGAGACATATACGACAAAATAANGGTACTNCCCAAAGATCAATTTAATGNGATCGAAGCCGATTTAAATGGTTGTCTTACGAAAGGCCCTCAATTGGCGATGGTTAACTCGGATCTGGGTATTACGAATCTTCATGTTCCGAGTGATGTCATCATTGATGCGTCGATGCCTGCCGCAATTAGAGAATCCGGAAGAATGTGGGGGCCTGATGGTGAACTTCATGACATGAAAGCGATTATTCCGGATCGGTCGTACGCGGCCGTTTATGCCGAAACGATTAAACATTGTATTGCTCACGGAGCGTTCGATCCGACNACGATGGGATCTGTTCCGAATGTTGGGTTAATGGCACAAAAGGCNGAAGAATATGGCTCCCACGGGACGACATTCGAAGCTCAAGGCAAAGGGTTGATTCGCGTTCGTAGTTCCAATGGCGAGACGATTCACGAGCACGAAGTCGAAACGGGCGATATATGGCGTTTATGTCGGGTCAAGGACGGACCGATTCGAGATTGGGTTGGGCTAGCGATCCAAAGGGGCCTTCGAACTGGCGCGCCGATCGTGTTCTGGTTAGACAAGGACCGCGCACACGATGCGCAGCTTATCGAGAAAGTGAATAGGTACCTAATTGACCATGACCTGAGTGAGGTTACCTATCACATCATGTCACCGCGCGACGCGACGATATTCTCTCTAGAACGAATGCGAGCCGGGAACGATACAGTTTCCGTGACCGGGAATGTTTTAAGGGATTACCTCACGGATTTATTCCCAATTCTCGAACTGGGCACCAGTGCGAAAATGTTGTCAATTGTGCCCCTCATCAATGGTGGTGGCTTATTTGAGACGGGCGCCGGTGGTTCTGCCCCGAAACACGTCCAGCAATTTGAAGCTGAGGGGCATCTGCGCTGGGACTCATTGGGAGAGTTTCTCGCGTTAGGGGCGTCGTTGGAGCATTTAGCCGAGAAGTTCGATAACGCTCGTGCGAATGTTCTAGNGGCTGGGTTGAACCGGGCGATCGCCAAATTTCTTGAAAGCAATAAATCGCCTTCGCGCATTGTTGACGAAATCGATAATCGTGGGAGTCACTATTACTTCGCGAAATTTTGGGCGGAAGCGATTGCCTCGCAAGATCGTGACCTTAGTTTGAAGAATGAATTTCGATCCTTGGAAAGAGTGCTNAANGAGAACGAGGATGAGATCAATAGAGAGCTGATGGAAGCGCAGGGAAGGCCGGTAGATTTGGGCGGGTATTATTTCCCGGATCAAAAACTCGCTGATCAAGCGATGCGACCCTCGGTGACTTTTAATCGAGCTATCGCTTCGGTGCAAACATGACTACGCGTACTGCGCCAGTTCAACGAAGTTAGTCGTTTTCTACGTCCACCTGAGGATCCGCTTCATCTAGGTCCACCTGAGGATCCGCTTCGTCAACTATACCTTCACCTTCCGAAGCGCCATCCTGAGGTTGTCCGGCGGACCGTATGTGAATTGCGTGGGATCCTTTGGGACCTTCCTCGATTTCAAATTCAACTTCATCACCGGCTCGGAGAGNTTTGTAGCCATCCATTTCTACCGAGGAGTAATGAGCGAAAAGGTCCTCGCCTCCATTTTCCGGCAGGATGAAACCGTAGCCTTTGGCATTGTTGAACCACTTAACTTTACCCAGAGCCATTCCCGTTCCTCCCCAAGCTGGGAATAACTTCGGCCCCGACCTGTCCGCATTGTCCGCGATGGACATCGCGGCGGTCTAAACAAAAGTTCTTTTTCGGCTTATCCCACAACATTGTTACAGGTCGAACGACGTGTCAAGAGCTTCTTAAGATTTGTGCGTTGTTGTACACTGAGCTGCGCGCAATCTGGGGCTATCGGNCTATGGTCGAAGTGTTGCGAGTGANGAACTGAATGGCGTTGTTTGCCGTGACCTGGAAGCTTCATGAGTGATCAAGACGGTGACTGGGAACAAGATCGACAAGGCGACTTGGCGACCGCTCCCGAGAAACCTAAACTTGAGCGCCCGCCCATGTACAAGGTGCTGCTTCTTAACGATGACTTCACGCCTATGGAATTTGTGGTACATGTACTCGAAGTTTTTTTCGCGATGAACCGAGAAAAAGCGACGCAGATAATGCTGGCGGTACACACGACAGGGAGTGGGGTCTGTGGGATATTTCCACGAGATGTTGCTGAGTCAAAATCAGAACAAGTTAATCATTACGCTCAGGACAACCAGCATCCATTGTTGTCGACGATAGAAATGACGGACTGAGACATGTTGAGCAACGATCTAGAAGTCACTCTCAATCAGGCGTTTAAAGATGCTCGTGCCAAGCGCCATGAATTCATGACGGTGGAACACCTTCTTTTCGCTCTTCTTGACAACGCGAAGGCTATTGAAGTTCTTACGAACGTGGGTGCGGACCTCGAAGCACTTAGGTCGGACTTGCAAGAATTCATCGAGACGACCACACCACTGATTCCTGCCGGCGATGCTCAGCGCGAAACCGAACCGACGCTTGGTTTTACGCGAGTACTTCAACGTGCGTTGTTCCATGTCCAGTCGAGCGGCCAGGCAGAAGTTACGGGAGCGAATGTACTCATTGCGATTTTTAATGAACAAGAGTCGCAGTCGGTGTTTTTTCTTAAACAACAACAAATCGCGCGGATTGACATTGTGAACTATGTTGCTCATGGCATATCGAAAGTAGCGGGCGACAGCGGAGGCGAGGCAGAGCCAGAAGGTGCAAGCGGAGACCCGAGCGAAGATGAGGTGGCACAGACGGCATTGGAGGCATTCGCGACAAACTTAAACGAGATGGCGCGTCGCGGCCATATCGACCCGCTTGTAGGCAGGGACAGTGAAGTCGAAAGAGTTATCCAGATTCTTTGTCGCCGTCGCAAGAACAACCCGTTGTTGGTCGGAGAGTCTGGGGTTGGCAAGACTGCTATCGCTGAAGGTTTGGCGAAGAGAATCGTTGATCATCAGGTGCCCGACGTCGTGGGGGAGAGCAACGTCTACGGTTTAGATTTGGGTGCGTTGCTGGCGGGGACTAAATATCGTGGCGATTTTGAGAAGCGTTTCAAGCAACTCTTAGTGGAACTGAAGGATGAAGAAGGAGCCATCCTGTTTATCGATGAAATACACATGATCATTGGAGCAGGGGCCGCCTCTGGTGGCGTGATGGATGCGTCCAACCTCTTGAAACCGTTACTTGCCTCAGGTGAGGTGAGGTGCATGGGGTCGACCACCTATCAGGAATATCGTGGAATTTTCGACAAAGACAGAGCGCTATCTCGGCGTTTCCAAAAAATCGATATAACCGAACCTGGTGTAGATGATACGTACAAGATCCTGAAAGGACTCAAATCGCGTTTCGAGGATCATTACCAATTGCGTTATACAGATCGTGCATTGAGGGTGGCGGCGGAATTGGCTGATCGCTACATAACGGACCGTTTTATGCCCGATAAAGCAATTGATGTCATTGACGAGGCCGGGGCCGCACAGCAATTAGTGACCGTTAGTAGGCGCAAAAAGACTATTGGCGCGCCGGATGTCGAGCAGGTTGTCGCGAAAATCGCCCGCATCCCCTCGAGTCAAGTGACAACCTCCGATAAAGCTGCGTTGAAAGACTTGGACAGTAAATTAAAGATGGCGGTTTTTGGACAGGACAGTGCCATCGAGACATTGGCCAATGCGATTAAGTTATCGCGCGCCGGACTAAAAGCAGATGAAAAACCGATTGGTTCGTTCCTTTTTTCTGGCCCAACCGGCGTCGGTAAAACAGAAGTTGCTCGTCAATTGGCACACGTGATGGGAGTTGAACTGTTGCGATTTGATATGTCCGAGTACATGGAGCGCCACACCGTATCTCGCCTCATCGGAGCTCCGCCTGGGTACGTGGGGTTTGACCAAGGTGGATTGTTAACGGAAGCGGTGACGAAACATCCGCACAGCGTAGTGTTGCTCGATGAAGTTGAGAAGGCGCACCCAGAAGTTTTCAACCTTTTGCTCCAAGTGATGGACCATGGGACATTGACCGATAACAATGGTCGAAATGCGGATTTTCGAAATGTTGTTCTGGTCATGACAACCAATGCGGGTGCTCAGGAAGCTAGTCGAGCATCGATTGGGTTCACTCACCAAGACCACACGACGGACTCGTTAGAAGTCATCAAGAAAATGTTCACCCCGGAGTTTCGCAATCGGTTGGATGGAATCATCCAATTCAATGGACTTCCTATGGAAGTGATCAAGAACATCGTTGACAAATTCTTGACTGAACTTCAGGCACAGCTCGACCGCAAGAAAGTCGAACTTGAGGTCGACGAAGCTGCGCGGGAGTGGATAGCACGCGAGGGCTACGACGAAAAGATGGGTGCCCGACCGATGCAACGGCTTATCGACGAGAAAATTAAGAGTCGGCTGGCAGAAGATATCTTGTTTGGAGAGTTAGCCGATTCGGGAGGCACCGTGTATGTCACGGTGGAAGACGGAGACATCGTGATTGAGATGGAGTCGAGGGTCGCTGCGACTCAATCATGAGCCTAGCGACGATATGCAAGTTTCCGTGACTCAAATACGATTAACGTTCTCGAAACGTGATTCTACCCTTAGAAAGGTCGTAGGGAGTTAGTTCGACTTTGACGACGTCGCCGGTAAGAATTCGAATGTAGTTCTTGCGCATTTTTCCCGATATGTGAGCGATGACGACATGTCCGTTTTCGAGTTCTACTTTGAACATGGTGTTGGGAAGTGTGTCGATGACCGTCCCGTCCATTTCGATTTGTTCTTCTTTTGGCATTTAGTCCCCTCGTGAA
>PBAA01000024.1 GCA_002715785.1 Gammaproteobacteria bacterium
TACTCCAAAATGCATCGGGATTTTCGATCGATTCGGCGTACATTTTTTGGTAGAGCGCCGCGTCAATGTGAGCAACGTTGGCAATTTCCGTCGGAACTGGATATAGCGCAGACATATCAGTCGTCTCCGTCGTTGAATGGACTAGTGGTTCTGTCGCGAATCGTACGTACGAGTCCCTCAGTGGGACCGTCAGAGCTTTCCGAATCGGGCGAACCAAGAGCTCGATAAATTTCCCGCGCAAGACGTTTACCCAATTCAACGCCCCATTGATCAAAGGAGTTGATCCGCCAAATCATGCCGAGACACGCGACTTTGTGCTCGTAAAGGGCGATCAAACTACCCAGTGCTTCCGCATTAAGCTTGTCGACAAGAATGGTTGTTGTCGCGTGATCACCGCTAACCACTTCGTGAACCTTGGTCGAGTCACGCGCTTGATTTGCGGTCCCGTAGAGCATGACTTGGGATTGGCTGAAGCAGTTAGCAAGCAACCAGCGATGGTGATCGGGGTGATTATGCTCAGGATCCACGGTCGCAATGAAATCGGCACTGAAAGTTCGAGTGCCTTGATGCAATAGTTGATGGAAAGCATGCTGACCTTGGGTTTCTTCTCCGCCCCAAATGATCGGTGATGTATGGACATTACAAGTCGAACCGTCTGCGTGGACAGCCTTTCCGTTGCTTTCCATTTCGAGTTGTTGGACGAATTCAACAAAAGTTCTCAAGCGCGAGTCATAACTCAACACCGCATGGGATTGAGAGCCGAGAAAATTGCTGTTCCAGATTGTAAGAAGAGCCAGAATTACAGGGATATTTTCGGCGATTGGCGCCTCTCGGAAATGTTCGTCCATGATGGCACCGCCGGACAAGAATTTGCGAAATTCGGGAGCGCCGATAGCGATCGCTATTGTTATGCCGACCGATGACCACAACGAGAAGCGACCACCTACCCAGTCCCAGAGCTTGAACTGGCTTACAGACGCAATGCCGAACTTAGTCATTTCCGCGGCATTGTTACTAACGGCGACAAAATGTGAAGCAATAGCGGTTTTGTCGCAAGTACGTTCAAGGAACCACGTACGTGCAGCGTGTGCATTAGTAAGCGTTTCGAGTGTCGTAAATGTTTTCGACACGATGACAAACAAAGTTGTTTCTGGATCTAACCCCGTAAGGGCATGGGTTGTCGCTGCCCCATCGATATTCGCGAGAAATCTAATCTCTATTCCAGAACGGTTAAGTGCGCGGCAGGCGAGCTCGCAGCCAAGATGAGAACCGCCGACGCCAATATGAACGATGTGGGTTATGCGTCGGCCGGTGAAACCGTTTCTTTCACCGCCTCGGACGGCTTCGGCATATTGGAGCATGCGATCTTGTTCGCGTTCGATATCTTGAGTTACTTGTGTAAGTTTCGCATCGGCGGGTGTTCGTAAAGCTGTGTGTAGTGCGGGGCGGTGTTCAGTGACATTGACTATTTCACCGGTCATTTGAGCGGAAATGAGGTCTAGCACTCGAGATTCTTCCGCCAAGCCTACAAGGCCCTCAAAAATCGATCGATCGATCCGTTGTTTGGAGAAGTCGACCAGTAGTGAGCCGACACGGATGCTGTATTTCTCGAAGCGGTCAGTTTCACCCACCCGTTCGCGGTTATGGGTTTGAGTAGCGATTTCAGCAAGCGCTGTTAGTTTTTTCCACGACGCGGTTTCTTCTGGCCGGCTTGCGGTTTTATCGGTCATCCGAAAGGGCCTAAATCAACGTCGGATGAGGATTGAAATACTGACGAATACCGTTCATTTGAACGACCTGTTCCAATAAGGCATCAAAGTGGTTGTCGTTGTGACTGAAGTCTGCCTCTTCAGCGTTAACGATCAACAGTGGTGCTTGGTCGTAAAAGTGAAAGAAATCCGTGTACGCCTCAGAAAGAGTATTGAGATAGTCGCCGTCAATGTGTTGTTCAGACGCGATTCCGCGTTCGCGAATGCGGTCAAGCAATACAGATATGGGTGCCTGAAGGTAGATGACGAGATCCGGTGCCGGAGGATCGAGCATTAGGTTGTTGTAGATTTGTTCGTAAAGGGCTAGTTCGTTTTGGTCTAGCGTGAGTTCGGCAAAGAGCCGATCTTTTTCGATTAGAAAGTCGGAAATAACGGTGGGTCCGACCAAGTCTGGGCCGGCGAGCTTAGCAACCTGATCCGCTCGGTGCAGAAGGAAAAACAGTTGTGTAGGCAGAGCATGTCTTCGACCTTCACGATAGAAACGATCCAGAAAAGGATTGTCCGATGCAGGTTCGAGAAGCAATTGATAGTTGAATGTCTCGGCGAGGCGTGTGGCGAGGGTTGTCTTGCCGGCGCCAATCGGTCCTTCGACAGCAACGTATCGGGGCAGATCGTTGTCGTTGAGGCGCGATTGCGTTGACATGGGCGAACTCAAGGAAATGACGTGACTATCATGAGGTAGGGATTCAGGCTCTTCAAGGCGATGTTCTTATCGGGAATATGGGGCTAGGCATTATCGCGTTTGGATCGTCGACGTCGTTTCTTTCGTTGGGGCGATAAACCGCTGATTCGGTCTTGTTGCTCCGTAGAATTCAAAGTTTGCATTTCGGTCCACCACTGGGCCAACTCGGGCTCGACTTCTGCGTTTCCGGCACGCAACAAGAGGAAGTCGTACGCGGCACGAAAACGGCGATGTTCTAACAACGGACCTATAGAACGGGGGTTTCGTCTTTCAAGGCGTAATTGAAGGTGCCACACGTCACGTATAAAAAACGCGTGTCGCTTCGGGATGGAGACTGTACGTTGTTGTTGGATTACGTTTCGTGCCGCTTCGAACTGGGTTTCTTGGGAGTTTCCGACAGTGCTGGATGCGTTGCATTGTGATTTGTATTGATGCCATAGGAGAGCGGCGAGTACGAAGGCGGGTGTAACGGGCTTTTCTAGGGCGATCCGCTGGTCAGTGCTTTGCAGTGCTGTGATCACCAATTCGGTTGATTCAGAAGAGAGAGGGAACAGGATTTCCAAAAGGTTGAATTTCTGCAATAGCTCAAACGCCCGTTCTGCGGCGCCAGTCATTAATAGTTTGTTGAATTCGTCGAATAGGCGTGGAGGGGGCACTGCGTAGAGCGACTCTCCCCTTGGGGAGATAGCTCGCTCGGTGTTTTTTTCTATGGAAAAATCTAATTTAGCCGCCAATCGAATCGCGCGTAATATGCGGACGGGATCTTCTTGATATCGGACCTTAGGATTGCCGATTAGGCGGAGCGTTCGTGAATCTAGATCCTGCATGCCTTTGACGAAATCAAGAACTGTGTTATTTGCAGGGTCGTAGTACAGGGCGTTTACGGTGAAGTCGCGACGAAACGCGTCTTCGTCAATGTTTCCATATACATTGTCTCGAACAATTAGTCCGTCGCGGGCTTCCTGTTCACCGTGACTCGACGCGGCATCGCGATCGATCTGTTTGCGGAATGTAGAGACTTCGATGATCTCGCGACCCATTCGTACATGAACGATCCTGAAGCGGCGACCGATGAGCCGAGCTCGTGGAAATACTTTCCTGACTTCTTCGGGTGTCGCGCTGGTAGCAACGTCGAAGTCTTTCGGAACCAGACCGAGTAATAGGTCCCGAACGCATCCTCCCACAAGATAAGTTTCGTAGTTGGCTTTTCGAAGTGACTCGACTACGCGGATGGCACTCCGGGAAATACGATCTACCGGGATTTTGTGTGAAGCGATACGGCGGGGCAAAGGGCCAGTTCGATTCCGTGAGGGCAAGAGACGATCTTATCTGGAGAAGATCCAAAAAGGAAAGATCGTTGATCCTTCTACGCAGGTATTCGATGAGTATTATGTTAAATAGAAAGGAAGCGGAAGGGATTAGAAGGTCTGATGCAAGCGAGTTGGTTGCCGGGATTGTTATCTAGCGCTCGGTACTGGCCTATTGACGTGAACTTTAAACGCTGACGAAATCTATTATAGACGGCGTTTTAGGCACCATCGCGCGTTCCCAATTTGCACAGGCGCTAGCCAGCAATTCGTCGACTGTTTTTTCGGCTGGTACAGGCTGCCCTAACAGTTGCAACGCAGTCTGGAGGTTTTGACTCGGAAAACGATCGTCGATCGCGGTCGCTTCGGAGTGTTTAGACAATTTGACGCCACTTGAATGAGTGAAAACGGGCACGTGGGCGTAGCGAGGGAGAGATAGGTTGAGCTTTTCCCGTAAACAAAGTTGTCTGGCGGTGTTGTCCATCAAATCGGCGCCTCTCATGATATGGGAAACTTCTTGTTCATCGTCATCGATGACCACGGCCATTTGATAGGAAGGGATACCGTCGCGACGAGATACAACAAAGTCGCCAACCGTGCACGTTAAGTTCTCAGTATAGATACCCTGGACCAAGTCATTGAATTCATAGGGTTGATCGGGCACACGGACGCGTAAAGCGGAGTGAGCGAGGTTTGATCTATTCAAGTCTCGACAGGTTCCAGGATATTTTATTCGTCCTGCTAGCTTCCTACGCGAGCAATCACAAGCGAAGAGGAGACCTTGTTTGTCGAGATTCTCAAGCGCGGATTGATAAAGGTCTCGATGACTACTTTGTCGCACAATCGGGCCGTCCCACTCTAGGCCATGTTTTTCGAGGCTAGTGAAAATTCGTTTTTCTGCCCCGTTGACAACGCGCGGTGAATCTAAGTCATCGATACGAACGTGCCAGTCGCCACCGTGGGACCGCGCGTCGAGATAACTCGCTAGAGCCGTGACAAGCGAGCCAAAATGTAGTGGACCGGAAGGTGTTGGTGCGAATCGACCGACGTACCGTTTTTTAAGCACAGCTAACCGTGCAATTGCCGCTCACGCAGTTCGTCGCGGGATTTGCAGTCGATACATTGGTTGGCCGTCGGACGCGCTTCCAAACGTCTCAATCCTACTTCCACACCGCAGGTGTCACAGTATCCGTAGTCTTCGATTTCAATGCGTTCGAGAGTTTGATCGATTTTCTTGATAAGTTTCCGTTCTCGATCGCGTGTTTTTAACTCGATGCTGAACTCTTCTTCTTGCGCCGCCCGGTCCGTAGGGTCAGGAAAGTTAGTGGCCTCGTCCTGCATAAGAATCATGGTTCGGTCTACCTCACCCATTAGATCTTGCCGCCACTCTATAAGTATCTGATGGAAGTGTTTTAACTGGCGGGCGGACATGTAGGCCTCGTTGCTCGCCGGTACGTATGGCGAAAAATTCCGGAAGGGCGAGTCTAGTGGATTGTGTTGTGACACCTTCGTACTAATACGAGCTTTTTTAGCGACTGACTTTTTTGTCTTTGGCTTGGCTCGGGGATTTGCCGTTTTAGTTTTACGTCCTGAGCCGGTTTGCGAAGGGGATGACGTTTTAGCCGTTTTCCCGGTCTTTGACTTGTTGTCTTCTGTTCGCCGAGTGGATGTTGTTTTCGACCCCGAGCGAGATGTGGCATCTCTTTTGGCCTTCGGTTTAATAGGTTTGTTCTTGGATTTCGCTGCAGACGACTTTTTGGCTGGCATCTTGACTTCGTATCCTTATGCCCGAAATGGGGTCACTCCAGAGCAGGCCGCGTAAACTATCAAAACAGTTGCGGGAAAACCATACAGCGAGCCAAAGTTTTTGATGCGCCTTTGTTTCTGGTAGGCATAGATTTTATGAGGACGAGCTATTGAAAAACACTCCTTCGAAATGGGCGTGTAGCCAACCTTCGTTTAAGGTTATGGAGGTTCTTAAACGCGCCCGGGAAATCGAGCGCGAGGGACGTCGTGTGATCCATTTTGAGGTTGGCGAGCCCGATTTCCCGACCGCGTCGGTCATCGTTGAAGCGGCAAAACGAGCCCTTGATGACGGGCATACTGGATATACAGAAGCTCTTGGGATACCGGAACTTCGTAACGCGATTGCCGACGATTACCGTTTGCGTTTTGGGATCAATATCGAGTCAAGGCGTATCGCGGTGACATCCGGGGCGAGTGGCGCGCTCAATCTCCTATTCTCAGTGTTGTTGAATCCAGGAGACAAAGTATTGATGTCGGACCCTGGTTATCCCTGCAATGAGGCGTTTGTACGCGTTGTCGGTGGCGAACCAATACGGATGCCGGTTGATGAGAGTACGGGCTACCAACCTACCGTAGAGATAGTTAAGGAGCGCTGGACCGCGGATACCGTTGGCGTAGTTTTAGCGACGCCGTCAAATCCGACTGGGTCTATGATCCAAAAGGAACAACTTAAGTCAATCAATGAGTTCCTAGCCGAGCGAGAGGCGTTTGTGCTGGTCGATGAGATTTATCAGGGCCTTGTGTATGAACCAGATCTTGATGCGGTGGCTACCAGCAGCCTCGCCATTGATCCTGAACTGATCGTCGTCAATAGTTTTTCCAAATACTTTGGGATGACGGGTTGGCGCCTGGGGTGGTGCGTGGTACCGAACTCTCTCATTGAGGCGCTTGAACGAGCTGCTCAAAATCTCTACATCGCGCCATCGATCGTTGCCCAGTATGCAGCCTTGGCCGCTTATTCACCCGAAGGATTGGGCGTGTCAGAGGAACGTCGCACACGATTTCAGCGACGCCGAGACCTCATGTACCGAGGTCTTTGCGACGCCGGGCTTGAGGTTCCTCTGAAGCCCGAGGGAGCCATTTATCTATACGCCAATATCAGTTCCTGTGGACTTGACTCCGAAACCTTTAGCTCAAGACTGATAGAGGAGTATCAGGTCGCGGTTACGCCCGGGACCGACTTCGGCTCTCACCGTGCACACGAATATGTGAGGTTCGCGTATACGGCTGCCGAAGACGACATCCGTAGAGGGTCCGAATTAATTGGTCGAGCCGTTAGGCGATTCCGGAATGAAATTTGATGTTCCCTTGCAGAGCGGGCTGTTAATTCGCCGTTATAAACGTTTTCTCGCGGACGTTGAAGTCGAGGGACAGATTAAAACTATGCATTGCGCCAACACGGGTTCGATGCTCGGTTGTTCTGATCCAGGAAGTCGAGTGTGGTTTTCGACGTCTAGCAACGTCAAACGAAAGTACGCACATTCTCTAGAGATCGTTGAAACGGCCACATCCCATCGCGCGTATGTGAACACACTCCAGATTAACCGCATTGTTGAAGAAGCCCTGGTCAGCCGAGTCATTGATATCGGAGCGGACCCTTTGAGCGACGTGACTAGAGAAGTCGCCATTCCTGGCGAAACAGGACGTTTTGATTTCTCCGTTGACGAAATACTCATCGAGGTGAAGAGCGTGACCTACGAACATGGAGGCGTTGGTTATTTTCCCGATGCAGTGAGCACGAGAGCGACTCGACATGTTCGTGCACTTCAGCGTTGTAGAGAGGACGGAATACGGACGATATTGCTTTTTTGTGCCTCACATTCGGGCGTTAACAAGGTGATGACGGCTGACCGCATCGACCCAGTTTATGCGGCCGCCGTCAGAGATGCGCTCGAACAAGGCGTCGAGGTTGTGGCATTCGGCTGTACAGTCTCACCCCAGGAAATTGCCGTCACGCGTTCGATCCCCTTTGCAATATAGGCCCACGCCGACTTACGAATTAAACGCGAGTTTTAGTTTCTTGTAGGCCTCTATCGATGGCAACCGGGCGCCGTAGCGTGTGACAACGTCAGCCGCTGCAAAATTGGCGAACCTTGCGGCTTCGAATGTAGATGCTCGCTGGGAGATCGCCGCAAGAAATGCGCCCGCATACATATCCCCGGCACCGTTGGTATCGATCGCTTCAACCGCGTGGCCGGCTATTGATTGTTTGCCATCTGGACCGACGCAGAGACTGCCGTTTTGGCCCATCGTAATAGCGACGTTGGGGGCGATATCAGCTAATTCTCGGGCAGCGATATCGAGACGATCTGTCTTGGCCCAGGTAAGAGCCTCTTCCTCGTTGCAGAAAAGTTGGGAAATTCCGTTGCCTAGGATGTCATTCAATGCTTCGCGAAAAAAAATGACCATATTTGGGTCCGACAATGTCAAGCTTGTTGAGACGTCGTTCTCATCTGCGATTTCTCGAGCACGAGCAGCAGCAGCAGCGCCGCTCGTTGAAGAGGCCAAGTAACCCTCAATGAATAAGTAGTTAGATCGTATGAGTGACGCTTCGTCGATTTCACTAACCGTTAGATGTTCAGATATCCCCAAACAAGTATTTAGGGATCTTTCTGCGTCGGGCGACACAAGAATCAAGCAACGACCGGACCCAGTTTCGGTGCTTGGGTCTTGTAGATTGGTGGTGATTCCGGCGTCTCGCATTTCGGATACGAAATAATTTCCAGTAGCGTCATCTGCGACGCGGCACGAGTAATAAGCCTGCCCACCAAAACCTTGAACAGCGAATATGGTGTTGGCGGCCGAACCGCCGCACGCTCTTTCGGGCGTGAGTTCCCGAAGGTTCGACATGAGGCGTTCCATTTGTAATTCATCCACTAACGTCATGTGACCTTTAGCGATGTCGTTTTCGACAAGAAATTTTTCGTCGACGGCATAGGCCATGTCGACAAGAGCATTGCCGATGCCGTAGACGTCGTATTGAGTCATGTCATGGAGCCAAATATTCGATCGGCAGCATCGATGGTTGCACTGATTTCGGCCGATCCGTGGGCTCCTGAAACGAAGGCACTTTCGAATGCGGATGGCGCGAAGTAGATACCGGCATCAAGCATTTGATGAAAGAAAAAGTTGTATTGGTCGACGTCCGAAGCTTTCACATCAGCATACTCAGATATTTGTTCCGCGGTCGTAAAATAGAGGCTAAACATACCCGGAACGTAGTTGATAACCAGAGGAATTTGATGGCGCCGTGCCGCTTCTTCGATGCCCTCGACGAGGTGTTGGGTAGCGCTCAAGAGTTGTTCGTAAAACGTAATATTGAGAGATTCCAACATGGCAATCCCTGCCTGCATCGCCAACGGATTTCCGGACAGAGTTCCCGCCTGGTAAACGGGTCCCGTGGGAGCGATTTGGTTCATGATCGAAGCGTGTCCGCCGAAAGCTCCCACAGGAAGGCCACCACCGATGACTTTGCCGAGAGTCGTTAGATCGGGTTCGACACCGTAGAGTTCCTGAGCCCCTCCTCGGGCGACACGAAAACCGGTCATAACTTCGTCAAATATGAGCACGGAGTTGTATTCTTTCGTCAATCGTCTTGCGGTTTCCAGAAACCCTGGTGCGGGCGGTATACAACCCATATTTCCGGCAACCGGCTCCAAAATCACAGCACCGATTTCATCCCCGTAGTTTCCGAAGGCTTGGATTAACGCGTTGGAATTATTGTAAGGCAAGGTGATCGTATGTTGAGCGAGGGATGTAGGAACGCCGGGGGAGTCGGGAAGTCCGAGCGTAAGAACACCGGATCCTGCTTTGACCAGCAGCGAGTCAGAATGACCGTGGTAACAGCCCTCGAACTTAATTATCTTGTCGCGTTCGGTAAAACCACGCGCCAAGCGAATCGCCGACATCGTTGCCTCGGTACCCGAATTCACCATCCTCACGAGTTCGATCGACGGGATCCTTTCCACCACCTTCTCGGCCATGGTGATCTCTAATTCGGTAGGGGCGCCAAAACCAAGTGAGGTGATAGCTTGTTTTTTGACAGCGTCAACGACGGGTTTAAATCCGTGGCCTTGGATCATAGGTCCCCAGGACCCGACATAGTCGATGTATCGATTCCCATCTGCATCTGTGAGCACCGCTCCCTCTGCCGAGACGAAGAAAATGGGTGTACCTCCAACACCTTTGAAGGCTCGCACGGGCGAGTTCACGCCCCCAGGGATCGAACGTTGTGCGCGTTGCATTAATGCGTCTGATTGGTCGTGTTTCATTGAAGCCTCTAAATGGGTTTAACGACCACGAGGATGGTGATTGCAATTAAAACGACCACCGGTATCTCGTTAAACCACCGGTAAAAAGTGTGCTCGTGGACGTCTTCGTCGCTCGCGAATTTCCTGAGCAAATGCCAACAGTAAAAATGGTACCCATAAAGCGCTATCACCAGACCGATTTTGAACCAAAACCAGATCGAAGCTCGATAAAAATTCCAATCAAGCGCTACGAGCCATAAGCCGAAAACCGCAGTGGCAACGGCGGCTGGCGTCATGATGATGCGGAATAAGGCCCGCTCCATTACTCGAAATTGGTTCCGAGTGGGTTCATGTCGAGACATTGAGTGATACACGAAAAGCCTCGGAAGGTAGAAAATTCCAGCGAACCAACAGACGACCGCGACAATGTGGAAGGCTTTGACGTAGAGCATTCGGACGTCGATATTGAGAGAACTGGAGATCATGGCACGTTAAACGGCGATGCGGGAAGGCTTATGGGCTGATAGGGGGTCCTTGCGTCAAGGCACTATGGTTAACGATGTGACGTCGACTGAGAACGCCTACGATTGGACCTACCGTCGCGTTGGTCAATTCGCGTACACACAGGGTTTCACTCTCAGTCTGCTCTAAGCTCCAGAGCGCTTCGGCCAGTGTCGAGCGAACGCTTATGTGGGGAAGATCTCTTTTTAGTTGTGGCATTTCATCCAGTTTTGGCGGTGAACCGAAATTACTGTTTGACGCGTTTAATGCCTCTTCGCCACGTAGTATCGATGTTTCTCCAGTGGGTTCCGATTCAACAATGATCCATTCGGGAAATGGTTTNCCAGCGACGGNGTGTGATNNGAGCGCTTGACGTANCTCATNGATATTCGTTTCCGGATCGAGAACCAAGAAATTACGAGTCATCAAGCTTTCAACGCCGGTGCGTAAGAGGTATTGCGTCATGGGTGCGGGGGGATACCCGAGTCCGAGGGCNCTGAGACGCGACGTAAACACAGACTTTTTNCGAAANACTTGCGACATCGTCATTGTTGCGACGACGATAATCAGCATGGCGGGCAGGATAATGTTTGGGTTTGCAGTTAGCTCCAGGACTGCCATTAGAGAAAAGAGCGGCGCCTGTAATATTGCTGCCATCATGGCAGTCATACCTAATAACACGTAGAGAGAGATTGGCGAAGCGCTCGCTGGCATTAGCGCTCCGCCCACCGTCCCAGCGAGTGCGCCCAATGTGGCACCGATAACTAATGAAGGGCCGATGACCCCCAACGGTATCCCGAGCCCCACACAGCCGGCAGTAACGACCAATTTTGCGACGAGAAACGTGATGAGCAAAGAAACGGTGTATTGCTCCGCTAAGATTAGATCGACGGTGTCGTACCCGATTCCTAACGCTTGGGGAATCACCAACCCTACGCATCCGGTCAGAACTCCAGCAATGGAGGCCCTGACCCAGTATGACGAAATTTTTGAGCGAGCAAATAACTCCACCAACTGAACAAATAATGCAGCGAAGCAGCCGATTACAAATCCTGCTGCAATGATGTACGGCAGTTCGGTCGGACCCGTTAGATCGACCGCCGGCACAGTGAACGCGGCGACTGATCCGAAAACTGCACGGACCAAGACGGCTCCGGTGACAGCTGAAATGATGACGGGGATGAACGTAGCGATGGAGTACTCCATCACGACTACTTCCATGGCAAAGATGACGCCGGCGATGGGGGTGTTGAAAGATGACGCGATGGCTGCTGCGGCGCCGCAAGCGACGAGGATGCGAATGCTGTTGTAGGGGAGCTTCAAGGTGGACCCAAGAACGCTCGCACCAGTCGCTCCGAGGTGNATAGCCGGCCCTTCACGTCCCCCTGACAGTCCGGCCACTAATGCTATGCCCCCAGCAAAAAATTGGACTAATGCGTTGATTACCGGGAGCCGAGTCTGATACTCGCTCAATTTNCTCATGACGTGGGCAACCCCAGNCTCACGTTTATNNGAGGGTAATCGAAAAAGGAGCACCCCAATCAGAGTCGCGCCTATGATGGGCGAGAGGAATCGAACAACGATGTCTAGCATCTCGAAGTTCTCGCTATTTATACCAAACAATGAATCTGCCCCAACTTCAATGAACGATCGGAACAGAATCATGACGAATGCCGTTATAACNCCGACGAGGATTGCTAGGAGGGTAAGTTGCGGGAGGGCGTTTTCGTGTGAAAGGCTGCGACGGAAATTTTTCAGAGAAAATAACCGCGATGGAGTTATACGAACAGTCTTTTTCGGCATTCGCGTTAGTGGGTTCGAATTCAGAAGCGGTCGCAAAGAGTATAAGCGTGTATGTTTTTCAAAGCCCTCGGAAAATGCTGAAAGGTAATTCTGAGCGATAAAAATTGGGGGCATCAGCCGCCGCCAAGCGATGGCTGGTTGAGATGTCTTTATGGACGCAGTGTAGAATAGTGGGCGTTATGCCAGACACAAACATTCAGATGTCAGCTCGCGCTGCTGACAAAGTATCAGAACTTATCCAGGACGAAGGAAACGAAGAGCTCAAGCTCCGAGTGTTCGTCACGGGAGGTGGCTGCAGCGGTTTTTCTTATGGGTTTACTTTTGATGACGACGTTGCACAGGACGATACGGTTGTTCTACGAAGCGGAGTCACGATGCTTGTTGATCCAATGAGCTATCAGTATCTAGTGGGAGCGGAAGTAGACTTCAAGGAAGACTTGCAGGGATCCCAATTCGTCGTCGCGAATCCCAATGCTTCGTCTACGTGTGGATGCGGCAACTCNTTCGCACTCTAGGCACTAGCTCCCGATGGGTAGAGGCATCCGAGTACTCGTTCCCCGCTCGCCCCGGTTACTGAAGGGACATTGCCCGGCATCCGATCTATAAAGCAGCGGGCCAACCAGGCGAATGCGCCAGCTTCGAGACTGTCGCCATCGACATTGATTTCTTCGGAGCGGATGACCTGCTGAGCGTCGAGGTGTGTATGTAGTCTTTGCATCAAATCCGAATTCAAACGACCGCCACCACAAACGACCACGCGGGCTGAATCTGGGCCCCAGCGCTCGATTGCTTTTGCTGCGGTGATTGCGGTGAATTCACATAAGGTTGATTGGACGTCGGCTGGTTTCATTTTCGGGAGATCATCCAAGTTTCGTTTGATGTAATCCAAGTTGAAGTTTTCTTTTCCCGTACTTTTTGGGGGTTCTAGAGAAAAATACGAATCGTCGAGTAGTTTCTCGAGGAACTTCATTGATACGCGACCTGAGGCCGACCAATCACCGTTGGGGTCGTAGCGAGTATGTTTCGAGTCCTGGATCCAAGCGTCCAGCAGCGCGTTGCCTGGTCCGGTATCAAAGCCAAAATACGGCTGTTGATCGTTCGAATAGAGGATCGTTATGTTCGCAATACCGCCGATGTTGAGAATGACTTGATCGTGCTCATAAGGGTGAAACAGCATTCGATGAAAGCTCGGTACAAGCGGCGCGCCCTCGCCACCCGACGCCAGATCCCGNCTGCGGAAGTCAGAGATGGTGTCGATCCCGGTAATTTCGGCGATGTGGCTGCCGCTTCCGATCTGTAAAGAAAACCCGGGATCTGCGTTCGGATGATGACGCACCGTTTGGCCGTGGCTGCCGATCGCCGTGATATCGCCTGCGTCGAGGTNATTGTCCTTCAAGAAACCGAGGATAGCCGTGCCAATGAACTCTCCTAATCGGGCGTTTGTGAGGCCNAGCTGGAAAATTTCATTAGGACCAGGCCGCAAAAGCTGACGTAAATCGCGTTCAAGGATTTCTGGAAACAATACGGTTGTCGAAGCAGTAATGGTTGGTTTAGTTTCGACATCAACTAAAGCAATATCGAGGCCGTCTANGCTGGTTCCAGAAATACAGCCGATNAATAATCGAGGCATGTTGTCTTAGTCGGTGGCTACGGTTCTGACGTTGGGTGATTTACTGCTAGAGAGTAGCGCAAGGGTCGGTTGCACATGGGATTGAAAGCGCTCGATTTCCCGTTTATTGATCGGGTCCGANTTGGGTAGCGATACGGTACGCGGGTTCCTGTGCTTTCCGTTGACAAGAAATTCGTAGTGTAAATGGGGGCCGGTTGCCCAACCGGTNGATCCGACGAATCCGATGACATCGCCTTGAGTGACTCTTTTGCCTCGGGTAGTACCAGGGCTAAATTTCGAAAGATGGAGGTACTTGGTTTCGAATTCAGAGCCATGGCCTATAACAACGTAGTTTCCATTAGCCTTGGTATAACTGGTGGTCCTGACTTGACCAGCTCCGGCCGCCAGAACAGGTGTCCCGACTGGTGCGACGTAGTCGATACCGCGATGCGGCATCGTGCGATTCCACAATGGATGGACACGTTTCATATTAAAGTTGGAGCTTATGCGTGTGAATTCTAGTGGAGCTCTTAAAAACGCTTTCTTCATACTTTCGCCGTTGGGGGTGAAATACCCCGTTGTCCCCTCTCGATCTACATATCGGATGGCCAAGTAACTATTGCTTTGATTCACGAACCTGGCAGCAAGAATGTTNCCGTAACCGACGAAATCACCTTTTANGTAGAGTTCTTCGACAACAATGTCGAATGNGTCNCCTTGGCGAATATCAAGTACAAAATCGATGTCCCACTGAAAAATCTGCGCTAAGCGCATGGTCGTTTCATCATCGAGCCCGATGCGTTGGCTTGCGACGAATAGGGAATGGTCGATAAGACCATGCATTACCTTAAGTTGGATTTCGGGTCGGCGAGCGATTTGTTTNACGTCAAAAGAGCTGCCTCGGCGAACAAAAACCAGCGATTCCATCGGCGTGGGGGAATATGCCAAACGCATCAGTGCGCCATCTTCTCCTCGTTCTAACATCAGCGTTTGGCCTGGATAAATATGCTTCAGGCGTTGGGCCAACGGACCACTTTCCAGAATACTTTGCAGCTCCTTTGCGGAGATACCTTCTCGCTTAAAAATCGTGGCGAGGTTGTCTCTTGGCTCAACGATGACGGTTAGCACGTTGGGTGAGGGGTTGTGCTGGTTGTCGGGCGTACCATCAATTTCAGTGGGAACAGTTCGGTCGGTGGGTTCTGAGTGGGTAGAAGGATAGTTGCTGTGGGCAGCCAAGTCGGACTCAGCAGGATCTTGTCTGGGGCGTTCGAGAACGCTAGTGCCATTGAGGCCGGACATCGCGAAAAACGCGAGGACGATCGTCAACGCGATGACCATCGTACGGTGCGTGCGAGGGAGGCTACGTAAGGAGTACCCCCTCCACTTCGAATTCAAATCGGACGTTGACAGACCTATCCGTAGGGGTGTTCAAGAAGTTGCGCTAGTATATGTGTTTTGGTTCGGTTGGAAAGCCCTCGACTTCGCAATCTAGGCTTCCGACTTGCCCTCATTCGGATTCGTATGCCCTCTCCTATACCTGATCTAGAGCTGCGTCACCTCCTGGCCCAGATATCCGATCGAGAAGGATTAGAGTCTCACTTAGGGCAGTCGGGTCGGAGTTTGTACTGTGGTTTTGACCCAACAGCGCCGAGTCTCCATATAGGCAGTCTTGTTCCGTTATTAACGTTGCGCCGTTTCCAACTGGCGGGACACTCTCCGATAGCGTTGGTGGGCGGGGCCACGGGTCTCATCGGCGACCCGTCGGGACGTGCAGACGAGCGCAGCCTAAACGACGCGGATGTTGTCCACAGCTGGGTGGAACGACTTTCAAAACAGGTTTCCCGCTTCATGGATTTAGATGGTTCGTATGCGGCTCAGGTGGTGGACAATCTAGAGTGGACAAGCTCATTAGATGCATTGGGCTTCCTTCGAGACATCGGCAAACACTTTTCGGTGAATGCGATGATGCAACGGGATTCTGTGAAAAACAGGTTAGGGCGCGAAGGCGAGGGTATTTCGTACACGGAATTCAGTTACATGCTTCTGCAAGCATACGATTTTCTCGAGCTGTTTCGACGTCACCAGTGCACGATTCAGGTCGGAGGTAGTGACCAGTGGGGGAATATGGTCAGTGGCATCGATTTAATCCGACGATTGGATGGCCAACAAGCCTTTGTCCTGACTGTGCCGCTGATCACGCGCTCTGACGGACTCAAGTTTGGTAAAACCGCCGAGGGAACAATTTGGTTGGATTCCGATATGACGTCTCCATATCGTTTTTATCAGTTCTGGCTAAATACCTCAGATGAGGACGTTGCGTCGTTTCTTGGTTACTTCACATTCCTTGACTCAAACGATCTTGCGGAGGCAGCGTCTCAGGCACGCGATCGACCAGGTGAGCGAGCAGCTCAACGGCTTCTTGCGCGCGAAGTCACACTGCTAGCCCACGGGCATGAAGCCCTATCCTCTGCGGAACGAATTACTGATGCTCTATTTGCTGGTGACGTAGCAGACCTTAAACAAGAGGATTTGAATCAGTTACGACTCGATGGAATGGATTCGACCTCGGTTACAAACGAAGAGGAATTGCTGTCGGCTCTTGTGCGTGCCGACCTTGCTAAGTCTCGAGGAGCCGGCCGCAGACTAATTGACGGTAAGGGTGTTCAAATGAACGGCAAATTGGTGGAACTTCCGAGTCAAGTCCTTCGTCGTGAGCAGGCATTGTTTGGTCAATACCATTTGTTACGAAGAGGTAAGAAATCGTGGCATCTGTTTTTTCACGAATGACGAAATCGAAACAACACGTTAACACTAGGACAACCACCCAAATTAACTGTCTTTGGGCATTGCGACGCTTGGGGGCGTGCGTATAATACGCACCCTTCGGCCTGCGGCATGATCCAGCAACCTCACTAACCGAGGTGTGGAACTTCGTTGGCCCGTTCTTTAACAGTTGAATAAGCCATTCGTGTGGGCGCTCGCAAATGAAGTTGAGTCCTTGGCAAACCCTTTGTCCGTTCGGATCCCTTAGGGGGTCGGGAACGGGCTAGACCATTTAAAGTGAAGAGTTTGATCATGGCTCAGATTGAACGTTGGCGGCAGGTCTCATACATGCAAGTCGAACGAGAAAGGTCCTTCGGGACCGAGTAAAGTGGCGGACGGGTGAGTAACGCGTAGGAATCTACCTAGTAGTGGGGGACAACCCGAGGAAACTCGGGCTAATACCGCATACGACCTAGGGGTGAAAGCGGGGGATTTTCGAACCTCGCGCTATTAGAGGAGCCTGCGTTGGATTAGCTTGTTGGTGGGGTAATGGCCTACCAAGGCGACGATCCATAGCTGGTCTGAGAGGACGATCAGCCACACTGGAACTGAGACACGGTCCAGACTCCTACGGGAGGCAGCAGTAAAGAATATTGCGCAATGGGCGAAAGCCTGACGCAGCCATGCCGCGTGTGTGAAGAAGGCCTTAGGGTTGTAAAGCACTTTCAGTGGCGAAGAAAAGTGAGGGGTTAATACCCCCGCTCTTTGACGTTATCCACAGAAGAAGGTCCGGCTAACTCCGTGCCAGCAGCCGCGGTAATACGGAGGGACCGAACGTTAATCGGAATTACTGGGCGTAAAGCGCACGTAGGCGGTTCGTTAAGTGGGATGTGAAAGCCCTGGGCTCAACCTAGGAATTGCATCTCAAACTGACGGGCTAGAGTGTAGTAGAGGGAGGTGGAATTTCCTGTGTAGCGGTGAAATGCGTAGATATAGGAAGGAACACCAGTGGCGAAGGCGGCCTCCTGGACTAACACTGACGCTGAGGTGCGAAAGCGTGGGGAGCAAACAGGATTAGATACCCTGGTAGTCCACGCCGTAAACGATGAGAACTAGCC
>PBAA01000025.1 GCA_002715785.1 Gammaproteobacteria bacterium
ATAACAAAATCGTTATACGTGGTCATTCCGCATACGAACCCATTTGTGGGATATGTATCACGGACTTCTGCATGTCCCAGGCATTGGTGGGGCAGCGCTCTGCACAGAGTCCGCAGTGGAGACAGACGTCTTCATCTTTGACCATGACACGGCCCGTTTCGAGATGTCCCGACACGTACAGATCTTGCTCGAGATTTGTCGCGGGGGCCATGAGTACTGGTCGCATCGAACTTTCCTCGGCATTGTCGGTGAAGCTAATGCAGTCCATTGGGCATATATCCACACACGCATCGCACTCGATGCAAAGCCGGTCGGTGAACACGGTTTGCACATCGCAATTTAGGCAACGTTGTGCCTCGTCGAATCCGAGTTTTTCGTCGAAACCTAACTCGACTTCCACCTTGATGTTCTTCAAAGAGACTTCTTTATCGGCGTGAGGAACAATGTGACGGACCGAAGGGTCATGTTCGGCATCGTAACTCCATTCGTGGATCCCCATTTTTTGGCTGAGCAGGTTAACGCCCTCCGGTGGGCGCTCCTCCTTAACGTTTTTTCCCTGACAAAACAGGTGCATGGAGATCGCGGCTTTGTGTGCGTGAGCGGATGCCCAGATGATGTTCTCGGGACCCAAGGCCGAGTCACCCCCGAAAAATATTTCAGGATTGGTCGACTGAAGTGTATCTTCGTCGAGGATCGGGCAATCCCACTTGTCGAATTCAATGCCGATGTCGCGCTCAATCCAGGGGCAGTGGTTCTCTTGCCCAATCGCCATGAGGATATGGTCGGCCTCTATAAAGACGTCAGGTTCGTCACTGGGGACGTATTTCAGACGGCCGTTCTCTTCCACAGGTGTAACGCATTCAAACAAGACGCCCTTTAATTTGCCGTTTTCGTGGATAAACTCTTTCGGAGGCCTATTGTTAATGATCGGGATGCCTTCGTTCATCGCATCCTCTTTTTCCCAATCGCTGGCTTTCATGACATCGAATGCACTGCGGACAACGACGGTTACCGATTCCGCGCCCAATCGAGTTGATGTTCGGCAACAGTCCATCGCGGTGTTACCGCCTCCCATGACGATAACTTTTCCGGAAATACTTGTCGTATGACCGAACGCGACGCTCGATAACCAATCAATGCCGATAGAGATGTGCTCGTCGACCTCGGTTCGACCAGGTATGTCTAAATCGCGCCCTCGGGGCGCGCCCGTACCGACAAAATAAGCGTCATAGTTCATATCGAGCATGGCTTGCATGCTCGATATCTCATAATCGAAGTAGGTGTTAACTCCCATGTTAAGAATGAGATCCACTTCTTCGTCTAAAACGTCGGCTGGCAGCCTGAAAGCGGGAATCTGGCTACGCATCATTCCACCGCCAGCCGCATCCCGATCAAACATGTCGATCTCGTACCCAAATGGTAGCAGGTCTCTAGCTACCGCCAGTGACGCGGGGCCTGCTCCGAGCAGCGCAATCTTTTTGCCGTTTTTCTCTACCGGCACCCTTGGAAGGAACGCAGTGATGTCACCTTTGTGATCTGCCGCAACTCGTTTTAGGCGACATATTGCGACAGGTTTTTCCTCTGTCCTAACACGTCGACATGCGGGTTCGCAGGGTCGGTCGCACGTCCTTCCGAGTATTCCTGGGAAGACGTTCGAATCCCAATTGATCATGTAAGCTTCGGTATAGCGTTGCTGGGCGATGAGCCGGATGTATTCGGGCACCGGGGTATGGGCAGGACACGCCCACTGACAGTCGACTACTTTATGGAAGTAGTTGGGATCCAGAATGTTGGTTGCTTTCATTGGAATACGAGCTGCACGGAGTATGCAACCGCCAAGGAAGGATAGAATTTCCTCTTCAAAACGCGGACTTTATCCTTTCTTTTGGCTTGCTACCACAAGAATCGAAGGTCTCGCGAAGAAATGAGATATCAGCTAAAGCTCTGCCGATGGAATTAAAAACTCTAATTAAACAGCTAGAAGTTCCGGCTCCTCGCATGGTTCATAACTGGCAGGGATTTTCTGGCAGCGCGGACTCGTGTTCATTAGCGCAGCTAATTTCCGACTCGGATAAATTTTTCATTTTTGTAGCCTCTGGATCGGAAGAAGTTGAAAGTGTGGCTAATGAGCTTCAGTTCTTTGGTTCGTCAAAATTAAACGTTCTTACGATTCCCGAATGGGAAACGCTACCGTACGATTCTTTCTCTCCCCACGATGACCTGATATCGGAACGACTGGCAACGTCCTTTGAACTACTTCATGCAAACAACGGTGCTCTAGTCGTTTCGATTCGTAGTCTTTTGCAGTGCATGCCACCAAGTCAATTCGTTCGCTCGCGATCGTTTCTTTTCGAACCGGGACAGTACTTTGATATTCAGCTCGAACGCCAACGACTGATACAAACGGGATACCGTCATGTCGAATTGGTGATGGAACGTGGCGAATTTGCAGTTCGCGGGTCGATTATGGACATCTATCCTATGGGTAGTGATCTCCCTATTCGCATCGATCTCGATGACGATGTGATTGACGGGATCCGTAGTTTTGATCCTGATTCACAGCGAACGATCGCGAGACTCGAGACCATAAGACTGCTGCCAGCCAAAGAGTTTCCGCTCGACCAGGATGCTATCGCTCGCTTTCGGGAGAGCTGGCACGAGACCTTCGATGTTGATGTCCGCCGCTGTCCGATTTACCAAGAGGTAAGCGAGGGGATGGCGGCGCAAGGATTGGAGTATTACTTACCTCTATTTTTTGAGAATACTGAAACGTTATTTGATTACTTACCGCAAGATTGTGTATTCGTAGTTGCTGATAAGGTCGAAGCGTCGGCGAGTCACTTCTGGAAAGAATTAGTCGCCCGATACGAAAGTCTTCGGCATGACATCGAACGACCTGTACTCCCTCCCGAAAGGCTCTTTCAAAAATGGCCGGTTGTGTCAAAACTGCTTAGACAGCACGGCGTAATTCAACTAGATCCAAGTCGTGAGAGAGATCAGAACGTGGTTGAACTAGACTCACGTTCAACACCCCCTGTCCGGGCGGAATTAAGGCGCAGCGACCCGGGAACAGCTCTGCGTCAATACCTAGAGACCACCGCGAGCCGCGTATTGTTTACCGCCGAATCACCGGGGCGTCTCGCGCATCTGGATGAGTTTCTGCGTCGCAGCACGGTTGTTGCGGTCGAAACCCAAGATTTCTCTCGTTGGTTGAAAGTAGGAGTTTCTCCTGGACTTGTGATTGCTCCGATTGATCGCGGTTTTGCGTTTGAAGATGTCGTCGTGATTAGTGACGCTCAAATATTCGGACGGGAACTCGAACGTCCGAACAAGAATCCGCGGCGGTCCGTTGATCCCGAATGGATTATAAGAAACTTGACGGAACTAAATCTCGATGCCCCCGTGGTTCATGTTGAGCACGGGATCGGTAGGTATAAAGGCTTGGAGACACTGGTTATCGATCGGCATCCGGCCGAGTTCTTGACGTTGGAATACGCCGAGGGCGCGAGGCTATACGTACCTATTATGTCGCTAGATTTAATTTCTCGATATGCCGGGGCTGACCACGAGTCGGCTCCGCTTCATAAGCTTGGGGCGGACAAATGGTCTAAGGAAAAGCGTCGAGCTGCAGAGAAAGTACGCGATGTCGCGGCGGAGCTTTTAGACGTGTATGCGCGACGCGAAATTGCCGAAGGCTTCGCTTTTCCGCGACCGGATGCGGACTACGAAAGGTTTTGTGATGAGTTTCCTTTTGAACTGACGCTCGATCAGCGAAACGCTATTGACGCAATGGTTGGAGACTTAACACGAGTTCGCTCCGCCGACCGCCTTATTTGTGGAGACGTTGGTTTCGGCAAGACCGAAGTCGCCATGAGGGCTGCGTACATCGCGTCTCAGGCCGGCAAACAAGTTGCAGTATTGGTTCCAACGACACTGTTGGCCCAGCAACACTACGAGACGTTTAGTGATCGATTTTCTCAATGGCCGCAGCAAATCGAGGTCGTTTCACGAATGCGCCAGGATATGGAGGTAGAGCGTCTTAAGGGGGAATTATCGAACGGTACCGTCGATATCATTATTGGGACTCATCGTTTGTTAACTTCGGATTTTCACTTTAAAGATCTTGGGTTGATCATTATCGACGAGGAGCACAGATTTGGGGTTAGACAGAAAGAACGCCTGAAAAGTATCCGTGAGTCGGCAGACGTGCTGGCGCTCACGGCGACACCGATCCCGCGCACTTTGAATATGGCTATCAGCGGGATGCGTGAACTATCCATCATCGCAACACCACCGGCAAAGCGACTGGCTATCAAGACCTTCGTCATACGAAAGAACCGGCAGATCATACGAGAGGCCGTCGATCGGGAACTGTCGCGTGGTGGACAAGTTTTTTATATACACAACGACGTCAGAACGATTGAACAAACCGCCGAAGAACTGTCTGAGTTATATCCCGTGGCTCGTATCGCGGTTGGTCATGGACAAATGCCGAAGCGGCGTCTTGAAAAAGCCATGGCAGACTTTTACCACCGCAGAAGCAATCTTCTTGTATGCAGTACGATCATCGAAAACGGCATTGACGTACCTAACGCCAACACGATTGTGATTGATCGCGCGGATAAATTTGGCCTTGCTCAATTGCATCAACTCCGAGGACGTGTGGGGCGGTCGACCCGGCAAGCGTACGCGTACCTATTAACACCGCATCCGAAGGCTGTGTCACGTGAAGCGAGAAAAAGGCTCGATGCGATCGAAGCGTCTGGAGAACTGGGAATTGGATTTACGTTATCGACCTACGATCTGGAAATTAGAGGCGCGGGTGAGTTATTAGGTGACGACCAATCAGGACAAATTGAGACCGTCGGTTACACGATGTATATGGAGATGCTGGAACGCGCTGTTTCCGCTATTCGAGAAGGGAATATCCCTCACTTGGATGTGCCTCTGTCAGACTCCCGCGAGGTCAATTTACATTCGCTTGCTCTCATACCGGAAGAGTATGTTCGCGATGTTGATATGCGCTTGATTCTCTATAAACGCATTGCGGGTGCAGTTTCCGAAAGCGAGCTGAAAGAATTGAAAATAGAGATGGTGGATCGTTTTGGTAGCATACCGTTGGCGCTCTTAAATCTGTTTCTTTCGACTCAAATAAAACTCTCGGCCGCGGCACTCGGTATCAAACGTATCGATTTAGGGCCCGCCAAGGGTCTTGTTGAATTCGCAAACGACACTGCGGTCGATCCTCATAGGCTCATAAAGCTAGTGCAGGAATCGCCAGAAACGTATGAACTGATTGATGGAAATCGGTTGAGGATAAATCGTGCTCTTGAAACAGAGGCAGCTCGATTCACGTTCGTTGAAAAATTCCTCGAAGCTATAAACGGGGAAGATCGGTACTCGGATAAGACTGCGTGAGAAAGCTGTTTCTGATATTGATCGTCGTGCAGTTTGCGGCTTCGGCGGTCGCGAACGATATCGATCCTTTCGCGGATAACTGGTATTGCATTGAGACCGCGATTTTCTCGAACCCGCAGGTACATCCGTCCGATACGGAGGGCGACTTCGCTGTCGAGCAAATTACCAGTAGCGATTTGCGGACCTATTCACGACCGTTATTGCCTCTTCAACCCAACTGGATCGAACCTAGTTCCGCTCTCTTTGATTATGTAGTGGAGGAGGCAGCGGGATGGTGGATGGCTAATGATCAGCCTCGATCGGGTAATAAGGGTGCTTTGTGGCGATACCCCTCAATCAAGAATCTTGCTCTGCCGGGTGGATGGGGTACTTCGATCACGCCAGACAACTCACTTGGCACGCATGTTGAATCGGCCGGGTTTAATACAACGGGACTGCTTGACGCGCGGCCGCCAACCATTGATCGGGCGGGTCATCAGACCCACCTAAGTCAACTGGATTCGTGGTTAGCCTCTACAAGTTATATCTGGCACACCGGCGAACTTAGTCTCGATGCGACGGTGACTCGTTTGCGAAGGGGTGGGTACCGAATTATCGATCACGGCATGTGGCTTCAGCCCGTTCCCGATCGGAGTACGGCGGTCCCGTTATTGCTCCAGCTAGGAGAGCGGGCGGACAGTGGTATTTACGAAGTCGAAGGTACGTTATCCGTGACCCGCGGACGTTATTTGCACTTTGACGTCAAGTTATGGATGAGCGATCCGGAATCGCCAGACGGAGAGAAACATAGTTTTATCGAGCTGCGAGAGAGCAGACGCATGCGCAGTAGCGAAATTCATTATCTTGACCACCCTGCCCTGGGCATGTTGGTTAAAGTCGTGCCGGCTGAGGTTCCAGAACTAGCGAAGGATCTCCTTGAGCGAATGGGCAGCGCGCCCGACGATGTCGAGGAGGTTCGGCGAGTTCCTCTCAATAGCCAGGCTGATTCCATGATGTTGGATTGGTCCATCGCCTCGACCTGCCGCGGCATTTACGACTAAACAGAGACCGCCAAAGGGGATATTCAATTCCCTCGCCAGCGCTACTTCGGGCATCGCGGTCATTCCAACGAGATCGCAACCGTCCCTTCTCAATCGTTCGATCTCTGCGGCTGTTTCAAGCCGAGGTCCTTGAGTACAGCCGTAGGTTCCCGAGGTGTGAATCGAGTATCCAGATTCTAGCGCCGATGAGATGAGCTGATTCCGAACGACCGGGTCAAAGGGCTCACTGAGGTCGAAGTGGTTCAGGCCCAACACGCTATTGAAAGAGCCTTCGCGGCCCCAGGTGTAGTCGATGATCTGATTCGGTATGACGATGTCACCGATAATGAAATTGTCGGCGATGGCGCCAACGGTATACATCCCGATGATGGCTGAAGCGGAGGCTTCGTAAAATGTCCAAAGATTTGCGCGGTAATTGATTTCGTGAGGAGCAATGGTATGTGGAAGTCCGTGTCTCGCCATGAAGACGACGTCAGAGTCTCCGATCTCCAAGGTCCGTAACGGCGCCGATGCGTTACCAAAGAGGGTTGGTGACGACTCTGTGGTTTCAACGCGGTTGGTGTCTTCGGTAGTAATTGTTCCGCCGAGAACCCCGATTAACGTTGGTACGTCGCTATGCTCGCTTTGATCCATGCACTGTCTCGAAGTTCTTGGTCAAACTGCGCGGGCGTATATCGAGGGGAGATTTCGATATAAACCGTCAAAATCCATCCCCCTTCCGATTAGAAACCGAGCGGGTGCGGTCAAGGCGACGAAGTCGGGTTCAAAGATCTGACAATCAACAGTCTCGCGCGACGTGGGCTTGTCAACTAACACGGCCGTCCATACAGCAGCTGCATCATCCTGAAGTTCATTGACAACAGCACTCAGCGTGACGCCTTGATCGATTACGTCGTCGACCACCACCACGTTACGATCACGCAAATTTGTATGAGGTCGGGTGTGAACTCGAACTTCTTGCCCCTCCATTCCGTCGTATCGTGTCGCATACAAAAAATCCATTGCTAACGGGAAGTGCAACCTTTTTGTTAGATCCCACATGAACGGCAGACCACCGTTCATAACGCAGACGAAAACAGGCATCGCTTCCGCAAGTTCCAGAGTCATTCGAACAGCTACTTTATCGATCGCGTGTTCTATCGTACGGGCGTCGAACAAGAGCTCGTAGTCCGTGGGTACTTGAGTCACGAAAGACTCTGTTGTTCTCGCGGCTCTATATTCGGCTCAGTCGCCTCGACGTGAAGTGTTCGTGTTGGGAAGGCGATTTCAGCCCCGTGTCGCTCGATGATACCTGCGATCTCGAACAGGATGGATTCTTTAATCTCGTGAAACTCCGTCCAGCCCTTGGTTTTTGTGAACGTGTAAATCCAAAAATCAACAGAGGAGGAACCAAAGGAGAGTAGATTCACCATCAATGTTTGATTTGTATCGATGGCGTCATGGTTACGGAGCAATTGGCGGATATCTTCAAGGATGCTCGGTAAGACGTTAATGTCGTCGTAACGTACGCCGATTGTTTCCTTGATCCGCCGGTTATCCATTTGGCTAGGATTTTCCACGATCAGATTAGTGAAAACGGAATTTGGGATGTGTAATGGTCGTTTATCAAATGTCCTAATTCTTGTAGTGAGCACCATGATTTCTTCAACGGTGCCCTCGATTTCTCGATCAGGCGAACTAATCCAGTCGCCCTCTTTGAACGGTTGTTTAAAGAGGATCATCAAGAACCCAAAGTAATTTGCGAGGAGATCCTGCGCCGCGAAGCCAACGGCTAATCCTCCTATCCCGCCAAATGCCAGTACGCCGCTGACGCTGATCCCCAAGCTTTGAAGTACGACGAGAGCGGTTACGATGATGATGGAAACCCTGAGTAATCTACCGATACCGTTCGCGATTGAAGCATCCCATGGATGGTCTTGATATCGGGCATCCTGCATGCTGTTTTGAATGTTGCTGACCACGCGAGTCGCGAACCACGCGAGTAACACAACCACGCCGACTTTCCTGATTGGATCGACAAGCTGGAAGATGTCGGATGGTGCGTCGCCGCCTACGACTTCTGCGGCCCAGAGAATACCAAGCAGCACAATGCCCCAACGTACAGGTTTACGGGCGGACTCCAACAGCGCGTCGTCCCACACGTTGTGCGTGTTTTCGAGACTCCGTGCGATACGGTTGAAGGTAAAACGCAACACGGCGTCTACAACAAACGTCAGCAATACGATCCCGAGGACCTGCCACAAGGTGCCCTCCATTATGGCGATCCGATCAATCCACGTATCAATCATCTTGATCCCCGTAGGCGGTTAATTTGTTCAAAGTGCGTCAAGTAACAATTTAGACCAAGTCGATCGTCTAAATCTTCGTTTTCTTACATAACCCAACATTCCAAAACGTCGTTACAAAGATGAATAATACTGTATATAATCACAGGCACTGTATATTTGGACAGGTAACTGAGTAGACGAACCTTGTCTACCTAGGAGACGCAGAGGACTCATATGGAAAAGCTAACCAGCCGACAAGTCCAAGTTTTGGACGTTATCCGATCCCACATTTCAGATACCGGTTATCCGCCCACACGTGCCGACATTGCAAGTGAGCTCGGATTTAAGTCGCCAAATGCCGCTGAGGAACACTTGAAGGCTCTTGCTCGCAAAGGCGCGATTGAGATGATCCCAGGTACCTCAAGAGGTATTCGGCTTCCCGAAAGCGACGGATTACCGATTGTTGGACGCGTTGCGGCAGGTAATCCGATTCTCGCTGAAGAAAATATTGAGGATACTTGCGAAGTTCCCGCGTCATTATTTCGTCCTCGAGCGGATTTTTTATTGAGGGTCCGCGGTGACAGCATGATTAACGCGGGCATCTTGAATGACGACTTATTAGCCGTTCATAAGACTCCCGAAGCTCACGATGGTCAGATTGTAGTCGCTCGAATCGACGACGAAGTGACGGTAAAACGGCTACGGCGTACAAAGTCAAAACGCACTGTGTGGTTGATGCCGGAGAATGACGACTATCAGCCGATCGAGGTTGACCTGACCAGACAGTCCTGCACCGTTGAAGGCGTTAGTGTTGGTGTGATACGGCGATAATTATGGATCCGGCGATTCCACTTTATCGGATTCTTGAACAGATAAGCGAAACGATATAAACCAATCTACGCCGCTGTTTTGGCGCGTTTCTTCGTAGGCTTCTTATCTTGCTGCTGCCATTGACCGTTGCGAAAATGAGCCATCCATCCGGTCGCCTTACCATCTTTTTCGGATGCGATGAACTGTTCCTTATTCTTGCGCGAATATTTGACCACGGTCGCGTTACCGTCGGGATCTGTATCGGGAGCCGACAACAGGAATCGGTATTTCGGGTCAAGCTCGTTACCGTGGGCTTGGATTTCTGAAATCAACGGAGCACGCGTTTCCCGGTGTTTAGGAAACGCGCTGGCAGCAAGGAAAATCCCCGCCGCGCCATCCCGCAGGACGTAGTGGTCGTCAACGTTGCGACATTTTAGCTCCGGCATTGAGATGGGGTCGGCTTTGGGCGGAGCTGCCTCACCATTTCTTAATAACTTGCGGGTATTGCTGCACTTCTCATTGGTACAGCCGAAATACTTCCCGAATCGACCACTTTTCAGTTGCATCTCGGCGCCGCACTTATCGCAATCGAGAGTGGGTCCCTCGTAGCCCTTGATTCGAAATTCCCCCGCCTCGACGATGAAGCCTGAACAATCGGGGTTGTTGCCGCATAGGTGCAATCGGCGCTTCTCGTCGATCAGGTAACTGTCCATCACCGTTGTGCACTCTCCACATCGGCTTTTCATGCGAAGAATTTTGCTCTCACCTTCTTCATCATCATCGACGTCTACTATTTCTTCGCCGGGCGTTAGATTAAGTGTGTAAGTACATCGTTCTTTCGGTTTGAGCGAATATCCGGAACATCCTAAAAACACACCGGTACTTGCTGTCCGCACTTGCATCGGTCGCCCGCACTTGTGACATTCGATATTCGTTTCGGTTGGTGCATTGGGACGCATGCCCCCGTCTGGATTGGAGGCGGTCTCAATCTGCTCTGAGAAGTCTTTATAAAACGTATCAAGGACGTTCTTCCATTCGGACGAGCCTTCGGCAATTTGGTCGAGTTGTCCTTCCATGCTCGCGGTGAAGGAATAGTCGAGAAGTTCTTCAAAACTCTCGATTAAACGATCGGTAACGAGTTCCCCGATCTTTTCTGCGTAGAATCGGCGGCTTTTCAGGGTCGCATAGCCACGATCCTGAATGGTGGAGATGATCGCCGCATAGGTCGAAGGCCGACCGATGCCGAGTTTCTCTAGTTCTTTTACTAGGCTGGCTTCGCCGAATCGCGGTGTCGGTTTGGTAAAGTGCTGCACAGCTTCCGTATCAGAGCAGTCAAGCACGTCGCCGACTTTAAGGTCGGGTAGTTCGACTTCGTCTTCCTTCCTGGATGCTGTTGGCAGCACGCGAGTGAAGCCGTCGAATTGTAGGATGCGCCCTCTAGCCCGCAATTCAAATGGCCCGGCTTGCACCGTATAAGTTGTGCTTAGGTACTCTGCCGGAGTCATTTGGCTGGCCACGAACTGTGCCCATATAAGTTCGTACAGTCGCAGCGCGTCAGGCTCTTGCTTTTCGAGATCATTCCGAGTGACACCAACGTTTGTCGGGCGAATTGCTTCGTGAGCTTCTTGGGCTCCCGCTTTGCTTGCAAAGGCGTTCGGTTGATCCGGTAGATACCGCGCTCCGTACGACGCCACGATATGATCGCGCGCGCCTTTGATCGCGTCTGCCGAGACATTGGTCGAGTCCGTTCGCATATAGGTGACGTAACCGCCTTCATACAGTCGTTGCGCCATGGCCATCGTTTTACGGACGCTATAGCTTAAGCGTGTTGATGCCGCTTGCTGTAATGACGACGTGATGAACGGCGCATTGGGCCGGCTAGTGGTTGCTCGGGTCTCTTTGTTCGTGACCGTAAATGGATGCCTGCCCAAGGTCTCAATCGCTTTCTCGGCATCACTATCATTGTCCGGTCGAAATGGGACGTTCGTTTCTCGAACGACTTGGAACCGGTTGTGTGCGTCGCCTCCGGAAGGTTTGAGATCGGCGAATACTTCCCAGTACTCCTCCGGAACAAAGGCTCTGATTTCGCGTTCTCGTTCAACGATGAGTCGTACGGCTACCGACTGGACGCGCCCCGCAGAGAGGCCGCGAGCAACTTTCGACCACAAGAGTGGCGACACCTCAAATCCGACGACGCGATCAAGGAATCGTCGCGCTTGCTGAGCCTCAACACGTGCTTCATCGATTTCGCCGGGATGTTCAAACGCCGCTTGAATCGCATTTCGGGTAATTTCGTTAAACACGACCCGCCGAAAGCGTTTGGGGTCGCCCCCGATGACTTCGCGAAGGTGCCAAGCAATCGCCTCACCCTCGCGATCTAGATCGGTCGCTAGATAGATGATGTCCGATTTTTCCGCAAGTGCTTTTAGTTCCTGGACCACTTTTTCTTTTCCAGGAAGAATTTCGTAGTCCGCTTCCCAACCCTTGTCTGGATTAACGCCCATGCGGCGGATTAGTTGGGATCGCGCTTGTTTCTTCCGATGCGCCTGTTTTTTGGCAGGTGACAGCTTACGAGTTTTTGCTGCTTGCTTTGCCCTTTGTTTAGGGTCGCTACCCCTTCCCCGCGTCGGCAAGTCTCGGATATGGCCGACACTCGATTTGACCACGAATTCCTTGCCCAAATACTGGTTGATTGTTCGGATTTTTCCGGGAGATTCGACGATAACAAGGGAGCGAGGCATGTAGCTTCTACTCGGTCGGGTTGTAGTGCGTTGGGGTCATTTTTTCTTCGACGGCCCTAAAAGCGCGCCATATATACGTGCCCGTCTCCTCGGATGTCAAATTAACTCACATTGAAAATTACGTATCCGAACGCGAAAGTTGGCGCTCAATATCGATTTGAGTATGCAACTCAATAATTTTTCTGAGTCCATCCTTGATGTCTGCAACGACCCGCTCAATGGATTCTCCATCAAGATGCTCAAGTCCTTGCCAACTCAGATCGTCGGGTGTGGCTCTCACAGCAATGCACGCGCCGGGAAGCGTCGCAACGATACCGCCGACTGTATTCCAATAATCACGATCCGCAATCGATATGCCGTGGATAATGCCGATACGACCCCAACCTGCGATCAAAATATTATCCTTCTCAGATCGGGCAAGGTGCCAAACCGGTGCATCTGGTAGTGGTCTAGAAAAAGCTAATGTGTAGGCCGTACATTTGATCTTAGCCTGGCGTTTTTTCCCGCCGGCTGAGACTTTGTCACGTCCTTTTGCGTTGAGATTAGGTAGGTGGTTGATGTGTATTGTTAACCCAGACGCACGGGCCCGTGTCCTAAGAGCCGTCAGTTGCTTGTCCCGTTTAGATGGTATGACGTAAAGCACCGGACCGATGGCGACGAGCAGTATCGCGACTATGACGAGCCAGACCACTTAAGCACCGCCGTTGTCGGCATCAAATAACCATTCGGCTGGATATTGAGTCATATAAATGTGTGGGGTATGGTCGCGGCATCGCGACTGCGAAAGTGACATGTGCGCATATTCCCGAATCCTTCTCGCCGTTGATCTTACTGAAGATTGCGAGGGTGTTGCCGACCGTGCAACGGCGCTCGCTGCTCAATCGGAAGCTGAGCTGCATATCATTCATGTTATCGAACCGCTGAGCCTTGCGTATGGCGGTGACATTCCCATGGATCTATCGTCGGTTCAGGATCAGATTCACGAACAGGCGAAATCTCGTCTGGCCGAGTTTTCATCGAAAATAGGGATTCCAGAACAACGACGACATTTGGTTTTCGGCCGACCAGAGAGTGAAATACACCGAATCGCAAACGAGGAGGCAGTAGACGTTATCGTTGTTGGTAGTCACGGACGTCACGGTATTGCCCTACTGTTAGGCTCGACAGCGAACGGCGTATTGCATGGCGCGAACTGCGATGTTCTTGCCGTTCGCGTCGGTGACGACGCCCGTCACGACTGATCGTTTTAGTGGTACCGCAAATCTGGCTTTGGCTAGTACTTTCCCTTTGTGTGGGTTGTTTCTCGGTTTCGGGAGATATTTATGAAGATCGACGGGCGTACAAGCGGGCAGTCTTCGCGATCGAAACAGGCCGTCTTCGAGAATTTAGGCGTCTTCGAGAAGAGCTGGGGGACTATGTTCTAAAGCCATATCTTGATTTTTACGAGGCCAGGAGGCGTATTTCTTCCCTCGATACTTCGACTGCAACGAAACTTCGCGAACAATGGAAAGAAACACCAATTGAACAGCGTTTTTTTCGTCTTTGGCTCGGTACTCAGGCGAGACGAGGTCGCTGGTCCCGCTATCTTGAATATTACGAACCGTCGGGAGATGTGGAGGCTCAGTGTTACTACCTCAGAGCGCTCTATCGAGACGGTCAGCGCGAGGAGGCTTTGTCCCAAGTTTCGACGCTCTGGAAAGTGGGTGCATCGCAACCCAAGCCTTGTGATCCGCTATTTGAAGCTTGGATTAGCAGTGGTGGGATTACAGATGAAATCGCATGGGAAAGACTCCAGCTCGCGCTAGAAGCGAATTCTGTCACTCTTGCGAAGTACTTATTGCGTTTTTTTTCAAGTTCAGTGTCGAGGGTGGCCCGTGCCTTCTATGACGTTCATGTCAGACCTTCTACGATCCGAAATATCAATAAATTCAGCGATGACCCGTATGGCCGCCAAGCAATATTGCATGGCCTTTTACGATACGCCCGACGGGAACCTAGCAAAGCCATGGCAATGTGGCAGCGTTACCGAACGAAATACACGTTTGCTGGTTACCAAGTCCAGCATATCGAAGAGAATCTCTTGGTTGAGCTGTCAAGATATGGAAACGACGTTGCCCCTGCATTGCCCAGGTATTCTGCTGAGGTTCTTGAGGTATTAGCTGACCAAACTACCCGAACGAGGAACTATGCAGACCTGGTGAAGTGGATTCGTGCCATGCCGTCGTCCTACCGGGAAACGCCCAAATGGAGATACTGGTACGGCAAAGCCCTAATCGATTTGGGAGATCTTGGAGGCGAAGATGTTCTGAACGAACTTGCTAGTCAACGAACCTATTATGGCTTTCTGGCTGCGCTTCTAATGAATTCGGAGCCAGCGTTGAACCAGACGCAACTGTCACCGGACTCCGCGAACGGCCTGGCTCTGAGGTCGTTACCGGGGGTCCGTCGAATGAGCGAGCTCTATGCAGTTGGTGATTTATCGAACGCAAGACGAGAATACCTATATCTCTTCGACGGACTGGAGGGAAAACTTCGCCCCACCCTCGTTCTATTTCTAGTCGAAATGGGTTGGTTTGACCAAGCGGTTGTTACAGCGAATCGCGCGGAATTGCACGATCTCTTGGATGTCCGGTTTCCGATTCCATTCATTGACACGTTCCGGCGACACGCGTTCGAAACGTCGATTCCGCTGCCGGTTCTCTTCGCAATTTCACGCCAGGAGAGCGTATTTGATCCCTCAGCGATATCACCGAAAGGTGCAAGAGGCGTGATGCAATTGATGCCAAAAACGGCACAGGCAACGGCGGATAAAATTAGAGAGAAGCCCCCTGACTTGGACGCCTTGATGGATCCGTTGGTCAATATTCGCTTGGGCGCGCATTACCTCGCGGAGTTGATGACTCGATATGAGGCGAACCGGGCGGTCGCAGTAGCTGCATACAACGCGGGTCCGACACGAGTCGATGAGTGGCTGCGGCGATTTTCTGGAATCGAGACGGTTGCGTGGATCGAGCAAATTCCGCTTCACGAGACGAGAAGTTACGTCAAGAACGTGTTGGCAGGCTGTCACGTCTATTCGCAGTTACTTGGCAAGCCATTACCCGTCCTCGAGGCACACGAACGATTAGTCCCCTCGCTCCGTGATTGACATCGGGGCCAATCTAACGAATTCGGTCTTTACCGACGATATGGGTGATGTGTTGAACAGGGCGAAGCGTGAGGGCGTGCAGCACGTTGTGGTGACTGGTACCAACATCCGGGAAAGCCTGCTCGCAATCGGTTTGGCGGCAGAACACGCGACATACTTGTCTGCAACCGTCGGTGTGCATCCCCATGATGCGGATGACGTTAAGCCAGAATGGTTGGATAGCCTCGAAGGCTTGACCTCATCTCCACATGTCGTGGCGGTAGGTGAAATGGGTCTTGATTATTATCGTAATTATTCAGGACGTGATGCCCAGCGACAGGTATTTGAGGCGCAACTCGATCTTGCGGCTCGAGTTGAGCTGCCCGTTTTTGTCCATGATCGCGACACGGATGGCGAGGTGCTCGCGGTGCTTCGTCGGTACGCCCCAACCAAATGCGTGGTGCACTGTTTTACTGGGAATTCCGATGAGCTCGACGGATTTATAGAGGAAGATTTTTATATAGGGGTTACCGGATGGATTTGCGATGAGCGGCGCGGCGAGGAACTCCGTCGAATTGTCGATAGGATCCCTATTGATCGATTGTTGGTCGAAACCGATGCGCCCTATCTTCTTCCTCCAACCATGACGAAATTAATCGATACGCGCCGTAACGAGCCCGCTTATCTTAAATTCGTTACTGCCGAATTGGCGAGATGTAGACGTTGTCCTGAGAGCGTGATCCGTCGTGCTTCCGTCGAGAATGCCTGTCGACTTTTCGATATTGAGGTTCCGGTGTGAGCGAATGAGGCCGGACCGTTTTGAAATGAGCACCAGTGATAAGCGCGTCTATATCCGTGGCATCCGATCGTCTGATAGGCGTGAAGTCATCGCACTTACAAATGTAAGTGCCGAACTCCATCAGCCTTGGATCTCGCCACCTCTGACGCTTCAGACCTTCAAGGTGTACCTGCGCCGTTGTCATCAAGACGACCATGAAGGCTTGGTGGTATGTCTTGGTGGTTCCGAAGAGATCGTGGGTGTTATCAATATCAATAATATCGTTCGAGGTTCCTTTTTGAGCGCATCCCTCGGCTATTACTCTTCCGTGAAACATCAAGGATTTGGGTACATGACGGAGGGGCTCAGGTTGGCCGTTTGGTTCGCGTTCGAAGAACTGGGTTTGCACCGAATCGAGGCGAACATCCAGCCAAATAACCATGCATCCAAGAATCTCGTTCGGCGTTGCGAATTCACCTTAGAAGGCGAGTCGAAAGATTACTTATTTATCAATGGTCGATGGCGTGACCACGAACGTTGGGTTCGTGTGGATACTCGCAGTTCGCTTATACGCTGAGGCGCGACTCAATGGACCACTCGGAAATTGAACAAAATTACGGCACGTGGCGATCTCCGATCACGGCGACGTTAACCGCATCGGGATTAGTTAATTTCTCTGAGCTGCGTGAATCCGAATATGGCCTCCTTTGGATTGAGCAACGCCCCTTTGAAAACGGGCGGAGTGTTCTCGTCGTCGAGACACGAAATACCCGTCAAGACCTTACGCCCTCACCATATAGTGTGCGTTCTCGCGTTCACGAATATGGCGGCGGAGCATATTGTGTTGCGGACGACGGGGTCTTTTTTGTTAATGCGATAGATCAGAACGTCTATGGGTGCTCTTTATTGGAGGGGTCGACAGAAGTCACTCAACTCACTGCGGGTGACGACAACGTCCGGTACGCAGATCTAACGTGGGACAGTGGACGCAACATGCTTATTGCCGTCCGTGAAACACATGAAGCTGGTTCGGAAGCGGTAAATGAGCTTGTGGCGATAGATTGCGTAACGGCCGAGGCTAATGTACTTCACGCCGGTCACGATTTTTATTCGTCACCTCGTCTTTCGAATGATGCTGAGCGGCTCGCTTTCCTTGTGTGGGATCACCCCAATATGCCGTGGGATGGCAACCAACTTTTTGTCGCGACTTTGAATACGACAGGAAACATCGTGGCGGAAACCCTGGTTGCTGGCGGCGTCGCTGAATCGGTATTTCAACCCGAATGGATCACTCCCGAGCGCTTAATTTTTGTCTCCGACGCTAATGGCTACTGGAACTTATACAGCTATGACTCATCGGGTATTTATTGTGTTAACGCAGATACGGCGGAGTACGGTGCTGCTCAATGGGCCTTCGGGATGCGAACCTATATTCCCATTTCAGAACGCCTCGTGGTCGCAAACAGGATAGACAACGGCGTGGCCGCGCTTGTATTTGTTGACATAGATAATGGAATGGTTACACCGCTTGAGAACCGGTTTAGCTCATACGCATGTTTGAATCGAACAGCGATGGGTATCGCGTTTGTCGCCGGTAAACCGGATGACCTACAAACGGTGGTTCGAATGGACTTGTCGAATGCGGAGGTGACTAAAATTGCGACTCAAGGAACCCTCGATATTGATCCAGATTACTTTTCTGTCCCTGAGCAAATTGTCTACGACAACGCCGACGGATTAGAGACGTTCGCGTACTTTTACCCTCCCCGGCATCCTTCAGCCGCTGGTCCGGTAATACAGAAGCCGCCGCTGTTGGTGTTAAGCCATGGCGGGCCCACCGGCCATGCGGGCCGAGATCTGAATTTTCGAATTCAGTACTACACCAGTCGCGGCTGGGCGGTAGTGGACGTCGATTACGGTGGGTCGACGGGATACGGTCGAGCTTATCGGCAGAGGCTAGATGATCGATGGGGTATAGGCGACGTTGCCGATTGCGTTGCTGCGGTCAATTACCTGATTTCTACGGATCGTATTGATCCTTTGCGGGTCGCCATTCGTGGCGGTAGTGCTGGCGGGTATACAACGCTGCGCGCGCTAGTAACATCGCCAGTCTTTAAGGTTGGTGCCAGTCATTACGGCATTGGCGACCTGAAAGCGCTTGCGCGGGACACCCACAAATTTGAATCTCGATACCTAGAGTCATTGATTGGCGATGCTTTTGAAGAACGGTCCCCTCTTCATGAGGCCGAACGATTTAATTGCCCCGTCGCGTTTTTTCAGGGCGCTGAAGATCGTGTCGTGCCACCCAATCAGGCCGAGGCAATGGTGGAAGCCCTGCGTGATAAGGGTATAGCAGTGATGTATATGAAATTCGAAGGTGAAGGGCATGGATTTCGGAACGGGACTAATATCGAGAAAGTGATCGAAGCTGAGTATGCGTTTTTTTCTCGCGTATTCGGGCTTGAGCCGGCGGATGATCTGACGCGAGCTTTTGACGGGGCAGACTTGATGAACTTTTCATGAGCTTGAAAGTAGCGGTGGTCGCGGGAGGAGATTCCGCCGAATCGGCGATCTCCCGATCTTCGGCACATGAGGTTTTATTGAGTCTTGATGAACGGCACGTAGTTGAACTCATCGAACTTGACGACAGTCTTACTAAGAACATAACGGCGTTCGGTCCGGACGTCGTATTCCCCGTTTTACATGGCCCGCCGGGCGAGGACGGTACGGTACAGGGCTACCTGGAAATTTTAGGGATTCCATATGTTGGTAGTGACGTTCGCGGATCGGCCCTGGCCATGGACAAATATGTGGCGAAGACGTTATTTCGCAAGTCCAGATTACCTGTGCTCGAAGACTTGTTGGTTTCCGTCGATGACGTGGACGAAGCATCGGCTGCGATTTCAGAGCGCTTTGGGCCAAGTGTCGTAATCAAACCGCTCCGCCAGGGCTCTGCGCTTGGTGTGACACGGCTTCCCGACGGAGGGGACATGTCCGAACCCATCAAGCGTGCTCGAAGGTACGGGGACACGATGTTGGTCGAACCTTATTTTGAGGGAAAAGAGGTTACGGCCGGAGTTCTTGATCTTGAGGGAGAGGAAAAGGTTGTATTTCCCGTCACCGAAATCGAATTAGCGGATGGTGAGTGGTATGACTTTCGCAATCGTTACGAACTCGGAAGGAGTATTCATAAAATTCCAGCAGACCTGCCGCAGCATGTCCTTGACGACATAACGAACTACGCGTCTAAGGCACACGAGTGTTTGGGATTGCGAGATCTCTCTCGCTCGGATTTTCTGGTTTCCTCGACAAACGAAGTCGTTTTGCTCGAGGTCAATACGATGCCCGGAATGACGCCAACCAGTCTATATCCGGACGCGGCTCGAGCCGCTGGATTGTCCTTCAGCGATTTGATGGACAAGCTCGTTGTCAACGCGGCGAATCGAGCGGCTGATGTATCGCATCCGCCTAACGTATGATTTTGGTGATTTCAAAATTAACCAGCTAACGTTGGCTGGTTCGCTCCACGCACGCCTGTATTGACGAGTGCTATCGGTACAGCCCTGTTGTTAGAAGTTTGTACCGTGGCTCTCTCAGGCACCCAGGCTTTTTTGAGTTACCTCGTGCAGATCTTTTGATTGGCAGTCGCGCCGAATGCGTTCGAGGGTATCTCTCATTCGTTCCTGTCGGCCAAGGTCGTATCGTTGCCAACGTGTCAGTGGTGTGCAAACTCGTGCCGCGAGTTGCGGATTAAGGGAATCAAGTTTTAGGATTTTGTCTGCTAGGAAGCTATAACTTTTTCCATCCATTCGGTGAAATTCTCGGTGGTTTACCGTCGCAAAGGTTACAAGCAACGCGCGGGCCCTATTTGGATTGCGTAAGTCAAATTCAGGGTGCGTTGCGAGTTCGATAATTCGCGGCAAGGTCCCGGACACTGTGCAACCGGCTTGAATCGAGAACCATTTGTCAGTTACTAACGCGCTTTCATTAAATCGATCATGAAAGTCTTGGATGATCACTGATTTTTGCTCTGCGAACGAAGCGTCGAGTCGTAGCAGGCGCGAGAAAGCGAACAAGCGGTCCGTTACGTTGTCGCAACGCTGATACAGATCGTAATACAAGTTCCATGCCGTTCGGGGTTCTCGTTGCTGGATGCTCGCACCCAAATAATCCATGGCGAGATGACTAAGTGAACGCCGAGCTATAGATTTACCGTCAGCCTGATATGGATTATCGCTGACATTGTGACTGACGATCTTTTCCCAACTGTCTTCGAGTGCAATGCCCAACTGAGAGAGTAAACCATCACGACTCCGGTCTAATTCGATGATGTCACGCCCTGGGTTTTGGTCGAGGACATAAGGTGCGCTGGGTAACGTCATGGCGGAGGCTAGTAACGCTTTAGTTTCACCGTCATCAGGAGCGGACATTGCCGAATGCGTCAGTTTCTCAAGCAATGCTTTGGCAGATTGGAGGTCAGATGTTGGGGTAGCGATCATGGATCCGAGGACTTTTTGCGCTGCGTCCCAGCGTGCAAAGCCATCCGTGTCTAGCGAAGCGAGGTGCAGCAAGTCGGTATCGGACCTAGGGAAGTTCACCTTCACGGGGGCAGAGAATCCACGTAAGAAACTCACGACTGATTTTGGTGGAACACCCGCGATCGCAATGGTTGCTTCCTCGCAGTCGAAATGAAATGCAAGCGTCCCATCACCATTTGGATTTTCGAAGTTCAAATCGGACTGAACCTTAACGTCGAACTTGCTTGCAGTTCCGGCTTGACCAAGAACGTCTCTACCGTCAATTGAAATTAGTCCAATCGAGATCGGAATATGGAAGGCGGACTTGGATGGTTGGTTGGGGCTTGGACCGCAAAACTGTTTCAAATGTAGCGTGATGGTGTCGCTGATACGGCTCTCTTCGACTTTGATGACTGGTGTTCCGGCTTGTGAGTACCAGTTCCGAAATCGTTGCAAATTGAGGCCTGACACTTCCTCCATAGCGACCACGAAATCTTCTGTTGTCGCGGCGCTTCCGTCGTGACGGTCGAAATAGAGATCGGTTGCTGTGCGGAACTTATCTTGTCCCAACATCGTCGATAGCATGCGGACGACTTCCGCACCCTTCTCATAGATCGTTGTCGTGTAAAAGTTTGAAATTTCGATATACGAGTTTGGACGTACTGGATGCGCTAAAGGACTCGCGTCTTCAGCAAATTGGGTGGTGCGGAGAGCGTTCACCTCTTCGATTCGCTTTACGTTACGGGAATTCATGGCCGCACTAAATTCTGAGTCTCGAAATACCGTAAAACCTTCTTTCAAACTCAGTTGAAACCAGTCTCGGCATGTGACTCTATTGCCCGACCAGTTGTGAAAATACTCGTGAGCGACTACGCCTTCGACGCGTAAATACGCGGCATCCGTGGCCGTGTTTGGAGAAGCCAGAACACAGCTTGTGTTGAAGATATTGAGGCCCTTATTTTCCATCGCACCCATATTGAAATCTTCAACCGCGACGATCATGAAGGTATCAAGGTCGTACTCTCGGCCAAAGGCGACCTCGTCCCACGCCATCGCGCGTTTAAGCGATTCCATAGCGTGCGTACAGGCGTCTATATTGTGTGATTCAGAGTAAATCCGCAGTTCGACGTTGCGCCCCGACATCGTCGTGAACGTGTCCTTAAGTACGGCTAAATTCCCAGCCACAAGCGCAAACAAATAGCTGGGTTTGTTGAAAGGATCTACCCACGTAACCCTTCGCCGGTTTTCGATTGTTACTTCGTCGCGGATAAGATTTCCATTGGCAAGCATGACGCCAAATCGACCCGAATCGGCGATGAGCGTGGTCGTAAACTTGGATTGGACGTCGGGTCTATCAGGGTAGTACGTGATCTTGCGGAAACCTTCAGCCTCACATTGAGTGCAGTACAGATCGCCGGATCTATACAACCCTTCAAGGGCAGTATTAGCCTGAGGATAGATTCTCGTTCGAATCGTTACCTTGAACCGCTCTGGCAGGTCGACGATCGATAACTTGGTCGCATCGACGGAGTATTCATTACTGGTTAATGGACGGTCATCGATGGCAACGCTCAAAAGCTCAAGATCAACGCCGTCGAGCTCCAACTCGTTTTGTTCATCGTCCTTGCGATGGAAGCTAATTGTCGATTCGACGTCGGTATGATCAGCACAAATATCAAACGTCAGATCGGTCGACTCCAACTCGAACGGATAGGGGCGATAGTCCTCTAGTCGTACTATGTTTTGATCGGCGGTCATTCAACGATTCCGTCGCGTTGGAGACGTATAGACCCACATAGTTGGTCTTTGACGCGTTGCATAGGCATTAACCATAAATCTGCGGCGGAGCTTCTGCTACGTGCCAGACCTCAGCTCGTACATGATTATCGGTGATAAACTTGTTTTTCGTCGAAAGAGAATGCCATTGAATGCAGGCAGTTGATGAAAACGTCCTCACTCGTGTTACGGCGAGTTTGTCGGAAGGAAAGTCATGCTGGCTGGCTACCGTGGTGGCGACCTATGGATCGTCTCCTCGCCCCGTGGGTTCGTTGCTTACGTGCGACGCTGGGGGCGAAATCGTTGGCTCACTTTCAGGAGGATGCGTTGAGGATGACTTATTAGAGAAGCTGACGCTAGGACTGCTAGCCAACGAACGTGCCCAGTTCTTTCGCTACGGCGATGACGAGGAGCAAGCTGAGAAGCTTGGACTGCCCTGCGGTGGTCATCTGGACATCATCGTGGAGGCGTTGGAAACGTCAATGCTGCCTCACTTTGAGAAGATTACGCAGCGTCTGCGATCGCGTAATCTTTGTCAGCGCACGGTAAACCTTAGCGATCGTTCGATCGAAACGGTCAATGTGGATCGGTTCGAGGAACTTCGTTACGACGAAGACGACCATACGCTTGTGCAAACCTACGGCCCGCGATACCAAATGTTTCTTATAGGAGCGGGTATGGTTTCGCAGTACGTGGCCGAAATGGCGCAGGCACTCGACTATCGCGTTGTGATTTGTGATCCGCGACAAGATGTTTTGGATGGTTTTCCGGTCGAGGGGGTCGAGAAGATTTGTGATATGCCTGATGACGTGATCAGAGAATCCGCAAACGACTGTCATACGGCAATCATTGCGTTGACCCACGATCCTCGGATTGACGATATGGGCTTGATGGAGGCACTAAAAACTGAGGCGTTTTACGTGGGGGCAATGGGTTCATCGAGGACGTCGGCTAGTCGCAGGGATCGACTTCGAGCGCTTGATATAACTGCCAACGAATTAGAACGCTTGCGCGCCCCCGTGGGACTACCGATCGGCAGTAAAACGCCACCCGAAATAGCGCTCTCGATTTTGGCCGAAATAACGGTGATTCGAAAACAATTGGAAGCGGAAGAAACCGACCCATCAATTCTTGCGGGATCTGTCAGTCGTGAGTCGGAGTCCCGGTTAGCTCCCTCGGGAATCGTCGTCGGTTGACGGATGGATTTGAGTCATCCGGTGCGGCTCTTCTTCTTGCTGCAGGTTCATCAACAAGATTCGGATCCGACAAACGAACGCTTTTATTTAATGAGGTGCCGTTGCTGAGTTATGTGGTGGCTCTATACAAACGTGCGTGTCCGAGGGTGCTTGTTGTAGTGAAGCCCGGCGACGAGGGTGTTTACGATCTGGTAGATAGTTCTTGCGAGTGGGTCGTGGCCAGCGACGCAAAAGTAGGCATGTCTAGAAGCATCGCAGCGGGTGTAAGGGCATTAGGAAGTGCACCTTGGGCCATTGTTGGTCTCGCGGACATGCCCTATGTTTCGCCTGATACAGTCTCTCAAATTGCGCGTGAGATGGACGGGGGGGCGACAATTGCGAGACCTTATTCCGGCGGTCGAGCCGGCAATCCGGTGGGATTTAACCGACGCTTGTTCGGGTCCCTTATGGATCTCAAAGGCGATCGAGGTGCATACGCGTTAATTGATCACCATATCGATCATGTCGTGGATGTTGAGGTTTGCGATCAAGGGATTTTCAGGGATATTGATCGTCCCGAAGATCTAACTTAAGACCCACCCCCAAGACGGCTTGCCCAGTCGAGTTTGCTGCGACACGCGTCAAAGAAACTATGNCCGATTGGNTAAGCCAGGTTAAGNGGNTAAGGGTGCTTNTCGATTTCGACGTGGTCACCCGCTTTTAGNGCGAAATCGACTTGTGAGTCCGCGCTGACCATGGGTGCATCTGCTGCATCTCCCAATTCGACCCGTATTTTCGAGTCGCCGCGGACGACTAAGGGCCTTGAGGTGAGAGTGTGNGGAAACATTGGCACAACGACGATTGCATCCAGTCCTGGGTGCATAATGGGCCCACCTGCTGACAATGAATAGGCGGTCGAACCGGTCGGTGTGGCAATAATGAGACCGTCTGAACGTTGTCGGTAGACGAATTCATCATCCACAAAGAGACTGAANTCCATCATTCGAGACATGGTGCCGGCATTAACNACAANGTCATTGAGGGCTGGACTGGAGCCTTCGACTTTTCCGTTGCTGTGAACATTCATGTCGAGTAAAAAATGTTTTTCAACGCGGTATTCGCCCAACAACACTTCGCGCCCTTGGCGTTCTATTTGATTTGGAGCGATGTCCGCAAGAAACCCCAAGCCTCCACGATTAACGCCGAGGATCGGAACTCCTGTGTGTGCAAGGTCGCGGGCGACACCTAAGATACTGCCGTCGCCTCCAACCACGACGATTAGGTCGCAGTCACGACCGAGATCGGCGCGATTCTCGGTGACTAGATCGACCATCTCGAGCATTAAGGCGGTGTCGCTTTCGACGACGCATTCCACCCCGATTTCCTCCAGCAGTTTCCGAACGCTTTGCAGCGAATCGATTACGTTCGGATTCCCTTGTCTACCAACAAGACCCACGCGATTGAAGGATTTTGTATTCATCAATATGCTCCGCCAACAGGATTATACGCACCCGAACTCATGCAAAGGGTCTTGAAACAAAGTTCACGACACTTCACGCTTCGCAAGGCTGATGTCTTTTGCGGCGCACGGTTGCGTGCGAGTCACACGGTATNCGGTTTTGGAGGGTTCTCGAGATGACCGGTTCAGTCGAGAAGACGAAGGACGACGTCGCCATGGTTGAAGACGTATGGGAAGTGATGCGGTCTGAAGCTGAAGGCAAGGCAACTGAGGAGCCCATTCTTGGGAGCTATTTTCATGCGACGGTGCTGAATCACAACAGTTTCCGATCCGCGCTCAGTTTTCGATTAGCGAGCAAGCTCGATAACCCGATGCTCCCTACTATGCTTATTCGCGATGTGATTGAAGAAGCGATGAACGATGACCCCGGAATCCTTGCTTCCGCTGAAATCGATGTAATTGCGAACTACCAACGTGATCCTGCATGCGAAGACTTATCGACACCGTTCCTGTACTTCAAGGGTTTTCACGCGTTACAGGCCTATCGAATTGCCCATTGGCTATGGACCCATGGAAGACACACGTTGGCTCAGTTTTTTCAAAGTCAGATCAGTGTAGGTTTGGGAGTTGATATACATCCGGCTGCTGAGATTGGGCGTGGTCTGATGTTGGATCACGCCACGGGGATTGTCGTCGGTGAAACCGCTGTGATCGAAGACGACGTTTCTATTCTGCATTCTGTGACCTTGGGGGGGACGGGTAAACACGCTGGTGATCGACATCCTAAGATTCGACACGGGGTCTTGCTGGGAGCTGGATGCAAAGTGATCGGAAACATCGAGGTCGGCGCGGGTGCGAAAGTCGGTGCAGGAAGTGTTGTTCTCGATCATGTGCCTCCACACGTGACCGTTGCTGGAGTCCCTGCAGTAATTGTCGGCCGACCGTCAGAGGATAATCCCGCGCTGGGTATGGATCAGACGATATCTTCGGGCAAGTAAACGGCACAGATCATTGTATTCATTGGGCGGACATTTCCGTCGCACGACCCGCGATTTCTCGATACGCGATNGTGGNTNGATTTCNCTGTAGATATGGCNNGACGAGCGGATGGCTGAGCAGTTAACCGGCACCTCGAATTCTTCTCCACGGACGCTTCGTGTATGGCGTTTCGTTGACGGAAAGCTCGGGCATGAGAAGCAAACGCTTGGACTAACNCAAGCGTTGTCGGACAGAATGTCTGTGGAAGTTCGAGACTTTGACATTCGAGTGCCAAACACTTGGGGTGCGGAGGTTAAGGCGAAACTTCAAAAGCGGACGTGCGTTCACTGTGAACCTGATCTCATCATCGGAGCGGGCCATTCAACGCACTGGCCTATGCTGATAACNCGGTTATTTTGTGGTGGGCGGACGGTTTTGCTGATGAGCCCCTCCCTCCCCGTCCGACTCTTTGATTTGGTATTTACGCCACATCACGATAGGAGTCGGCGAGCTGACAATGTTGTGAAAACGTTGGGCGTAATCGGTCCTGCGCGNCGAGCCGAGAGAGATGCAAATGTTGGATTGGTTTTGCTCGGAGGCGTTAATCGTCACTTTGAATGGAGTGATGATGAGGTGTTTCAACAGCTTGAACAGGTGANGCGGGCCAACCCAGAACTTGATTGGACCATCTGTGACTCTCGCCGGACGCCTTCCTCTATGNATAGTCTGTTGAANAACCTCAGCGAAGGCGTGTTCACGAGNTGGCAGGATTCGGCGTCCGATTTTCTCGAAAAAAGATTATCTGCGGCGACTCAGGTTTGGGTGACGGCTGACAGCGTTTCTATGTTGTACGAGGCGTTATCGGCTGGTGCGAGCGTGGGCGTCATTGAGTTACCACTCAAACAGCCCAAACGATCCAACAAACTGGNACGAGGTTTATTGCAATTACGCGAAAGCGGCCAAATACATCTCTCCCACGAAGGTCCTCGGATGACCGTGAAGGCTGAACCCCCTACAACAGAAAGTCGTCGATGCGCGGACATCGTGCTGGAGCGGCTGTTCTTCATCGCATAATCTATGCGCGTCTATGCGACGTAACGGATCTTCCTGAGGAACTTTTGATAGAATCAAGCGCTAGATGGTCCGATGACCCAACTTATTTGGAAATCTACAAGATGAAGATTTTTATACTACTGACTGCGAGCTTTTTGGCTGCCATGGCGTTTGGTGGTGATGTCGTCAAAGTACATAAGCTGACAGTCGAAGAAAGCCTCGCAGCAATTGAGGTGATTAATGTTACGGCTGAAAAGGTGATCGATAAGAGCACATTGGTCGATGTCGACGAAGAGGTAACGGCCGTATTGGAAGACGCGAAAGAGGCGGCTGTCGAAGGCGACTAAAGCTCGCCGTTTTCTATCGGTTCGTCTTCGGCGTGTTGACATTGTCCGTATTCGACGAAAAGCGATGTGCCGTTGTGGTCTTCGCCCGTTGAGTAAAAAGTCCATCCACCAACTGCACCGCGTGTGAAGCGTAATGATTCCGGATTTAACATAAGGATGTCCGATGGCGGCGAGTTACGGCAGCTGTATCCAAAAGTATCTCCGGTTCCGCGCACCGTGTCGCATTGAAACTCGCTCACGTTTCCGGACTGTTCGTCCGTCATGGTTACGAAAAGCGCGACGTTTTCTTGTTCCAAGAACGTGGAGAACGTCCGATTTTCGTGCAACGTGAAGCGGGAAGCGAAGAAGATTGAGGGTTCGTACGTTTCGATCTGTTTTTTTTCGGTTTCGAAATAATCGTGCAAGCCTACGGTTTTTTCCGCGTGGCAATTTAAGGGTAACCACGGTACAGACGTTGGTGCACCCATTCCCAAGGTTGGCGCGAGCACGAGCAGAGAGCGTGCAATCCGTTTCATTCGAATGAGTTTACGGACCGCGATGAGGCGATGCTACTGTTGTGCACTCACCGCATGCTTGCCCTGCTTCGCCTCAGCTAGCATCGCCGACCATCAATGGTGCCGAATAACGACACCCCATTTTGATCTGGTCACGGATTTAGAACCGAACAATGGAATAGAACTGGCAAAAGCGCTGGAAGACTTTCATCGCATGGCGCTACAACTCTTGAACACTGATCGAGAACAAGTCAGACCCCTACGCGTCCTCGCTTTCAATAACAAAGACGACTTTCGAGAGACGTTCGGTAACAACCGAATAGCGGGCTTTATGAAACCTTCGTTTCAGGAGCACTTCCTTGTGTTTGGTCCAGACGAAGGAGCTCGACGGCGGTTTCAAGTCGCATTTCATGAATACACTCATTACCTGTTGCGAAGGTATAGCTCATTGAACCTGCCTATCTGGTTTGAGGAGGGTTTTGCCGTTTACCTTTCGACAGCTCAATTTGTGTCGCCAACACGGGCCGTTGTAGGACAACCCGTCGTTAGACCAAGTTCTCGGCGTATATTAAATCGGCGACCTCGCGTGAGTCAGATTCTTGACGAAAGGTATACCGTTG
>PBAA01000026.1 GCA_002715785.1 Gammaproteobacteria bacterium
ATGTTTGGTGGTCATCTATGGGACAAAAAGTCGAATAGACGAAGCCACTATCTGAAGGACAAGAGAAAGGCGTCACGACCGATTACGTAAATTTAGACGGGGAAGTACTTTGGAAAGGGATAAGGTTTACGAAAGAGTCAGAGCAAAAGTAGAAAAGCTGTTTGGGTTCTACTCTCATTTGGCAGTATACGTAGTTGTGAATATTTTCCTTTTATCGAGCACTGTAGCCGTACTCTGGGGTATCGGTTTGTTCTTTCATGCCTTTGGGGTTTTTGGATCAAGATACAAAGAGCGCATGATTGAAAAGATGGTCAAAAAAGAGATGGGGAAGCAAGGCATCTCGGGTACGAACGAACCCATCGAGTAATCCGCCTAGTTCCGAGCCGTTCCCTACGCCTCTCGCCGAAACCTGTCATTGGACTTGAGGTTGATTGCCAATTGGGGCCATAGAGGTCCGGACGGATCAACGTTGATGTAGAGATGATCCCCGGCTTTCTTCTTTACAAAGCGGTTCTAACTGATCCGATTCATCGCTTAGACGGTTCCAAATCTTGATCTCTAAATTGACGCGTGACCGCACAATTTTTTCTAACGGTGAACCGTTGAGTTTGCCGTAAATTCTTATCAGGTAATTTATGCGCCAAAGGCCCAATCTAAGTAACGCTTTTTTCACCAATAAGTGTCTCTGAGCCTTATAGTCTCTAAATCTACGCCTCCGGCTAAAATTGTCATACTTATTGAGCCCGGTTCACAACCAAAACCTACTCAAATTGTGAGGGCTTGAGATATATGGAGGTACCTGGGGTGACCTCCCACNTACCCCCTGAAGNCTCTTGAGATTTGTTCAGGCTTTAAAAGGCTTCAGAGTAGACAANAACTAGACACTTTTATGCCGTTGACGATGAACTAGGTGACTGCAACGTTNTGACGAGAGGAATTAACTATGCGAATTAAAGTGAATAACTGCCATTTGTACGTGGATGTTGTGGGATCCGGTCTCGTCGCGGATGGTGCGAAGATGGTCGAGCGTCCCGTCGTTTTTGCTTTGCACGGTGGTCCTGGCGCTGATCATTCGACGATGAAGCCCGATTTCGACCCGTTGGCGGAAGTCGCTCAGCTCGTTTACTACGATCATCGCGGACANGGCCGAAGNGATCCAGACAAATCGGATAACTGGCACCTTGACCAATGGGCCGACGATCTGCGCGGGCTAATTGATACGTTGGGTATCGAAACACCCATTGTATTGGGACTTTCATTTGGCGGGTTTGTAGCCCAGAACTACGCTATTCGGCACCCCGACCGGCTGCACAAATTGATATTGGCCAGTACCGTCGCCCGTATGGTGCCACAACGCATATTTGAGGCGTTCGGACAGTTCGGTGGGGACAGCGCGCGCATCGCCGCAGAGGCTTTCTGGAATAGTCCCAATACCGATAACACCGCGACCTATATGCGTGAGTGTCTGCCCTTATATAACCGTACGGAACGTGACAGAGANGCAGAACAAAGATCCATATGGACACAAGCAGTCATCGAACACTTTTCAAAACCTGGCGGCGAGAACTGGTCTTTCGACTATCGGGAAAAACTTGCGGCCATAGGATGTCCTACGCTCGTGACGGCGGGNGATATTGACCCAATCACGCCAATTGCAATGGTAAAAGAGATGGCCTCTCACATTCCTGACGCCGTCCGACAACTTGAGGTTTTCGCCCAATGCGGTCACGGCGTACATCGGGATGATCCACGAGCGTTCGAGGTGATGAAGAAATTTATAACAAGCTCATGAGGTAAAACCCTGAGTTCTCAGCTGGTCAGACAAGACGGCTTCAAGTCAAGAAAGTGCACCTCAGCACTCACCATACTCAGCTGATTACTACAGCAGGGGCCAGCAAGCACGCGAGTCAGAACAACTACTTTCATCCCTGTGAGTGNTTTTTTTACTGCAACAATTCCTCAATCTAATAGAACTCTGTCTCACTCAAATTGCCGTCTTCGTCAAACCACTCCGTTCTGAGTGGCTGACCACCCTTCAAATATGTTCGTTGTATCAGTTGTTCGTTTTCGTCGAACTCATCCAGCTGTCGTTCCCCATTTTCTCCCTCTGTCCATTTCTCCGTCGATAACCACTGTCCGTCTTTGTCGAACCATTTCACTAGACCATTCCCATTGTCGAAGTTTCCCTCCGACTTCAACTGCCCGGCATCGTAAAACTGCTCCCAGAGACCATCTCTTCTCCCGTCTTTATACGCCCCCCTCTCTTTTAACTGACCATTGGCGTAAAACGTCTCATAGGGACCATCACCTAGCGACTCACCAATCGAGTGCGGACCGAGAAGAAAGGCACTAAGCACGAGGAGCAAGGGTCTCGCAATCTGAAAACTTCGCCNCTNGCCTGGNCNTTTCATGGTCTANTGTTNCGTGGTGGGAATAGTTTCCACATTNANATCGTCCAAGCGAGACACATCAGGTACAACNCTGCGAAATATTCNACGGGGAAGTCGTAATAAAAAACACGCTTAATCCAGTAGCCAACAAATGATTCAGACGCATTCATTCGACCCAGATAATTTTCAATTANCGTAAGTGGACANGTGAACCCCAATACCGTTTCCAGTGTGACAAAAGCCATCGCAACCGAATGAATAATCCTCAATCGCCTGTTAGCGAGCCAACCCCAACCAAGTTTGTACCCCACTGGAACAAAAAGCAGGCCGCCACTAATAAAAATCACAATGCCAAAGTGAATGACTAAAACCGCGTCTGCTATCAAAGACATCCAATACGCCTCAAATCTTGGATCCTCCCCCTAGCTAGGACGCACTTTCGCGCTAGTTCAATTCCCGACTTTCTCAAAATGTAGAGGCCTTCGTTTCTTCCGTTAGCTAGGGGCATAGCCTCCAATGCAATCCCTAAAGTTCTCAGCGTTTTCTGTCCTTTCGTATCGAAACNATAGACAAANCAGCAGNCACTTTATCGCTTCTTGGATTGTTTGGACGCATGTTCGTTCAAAACACACTTACGTTAATTCGCCGTNCCGATGCAAACCTGGTCTATNCAGATTTGTTCACCGTTCGAAAGATCATTAGGCTAAATCGCTATCAANAAACGGATCGGCCCGATGAACCGCCTTTTCCCGCTGTGTCTTTGTCTGCTTTTGTCATCCTGTTCAACAGAAATTCCTATCGACGAAAAAAAATCGAGAGCCGACAACGCCGACTTAGTTTTGCTCAATGGCTCTGTATACACGGTCAACCCCGACCAGCCTTGGGCTAGCGCAATCGCGATCAAGGACCAAAAAATCACTTACGTCGGTGATGACCAAGGCGCTCGAAACTTGATTGATACTGAAACCCAAACGGTAAACCTCCGTGGACAAATGGTGCTACCCGGTTTTCACGACATACACGTTCACCCCGTCGAGAGCGGGGTTCTTTATCAACAATGCGTTCTCTTTGACATACGCGGGGTAGCGAACCTTTTAGACAAAATTAGAGAGTGTGCGTTAGCCAATCCAGATGACGCGTGGATAGTGGGGGGCGGGTGGACGTTAGATAATTTCGTTCCAACCGGTTTGCCCGACAAAAAGTTATTGGACGATATAGTTCCTGACCGCCCGGTTTCGCTCAAATCATCCGACGGACATTCCCTTTGGGTGAANTCCAAAGCTCTAGAGTTGGCGAGCATCGACGCGACAACCCGTGATCCGGAAAATGGCAGGATCGATCGATACCCTAATTCGAACGAACCGTCGGGNAGCCTTCAGGAAGATAGCGCGATCATGTTGGTCGCAAGCCACGAGCCGCCGTTAACTTCAGACGATTTAGTCGACGGGCTTAAATACTCTCGTGACTTATTCCACAGTTTTGGAATTACTGGTATTCAGGACGCTCTGCTAAAACTAGACCCTGGCGACGGATACTATGGGCTTGATGCGTACAACTACCTCGATAACAGAAACGAGCTAAACCTACATGTCGTTACAGCGTTGTTTTGGGAAAACGCCGTACCATTATCACAACAACTTCCTAGGTTCTTAAACGCTCGGGAACAACAACCCGATGACGGTCATGTCAAGGCAACATCGATAAAAATATGGCAAGACGGCGTCNTCGAAGCCCAAACCGCCGCGCTAATTGAGCCGTATTCGGATCGNAATGACGAGTATCGGGGNGATTTACAAAATCCACCCGATGAGCTCAATACGGCAGTTATTGCGTTGGATGCTGCCAACTTCCAGATCCATTTTCATGCCATTGGTGATCGAGCAATCCGCGTCTCGCTAGATGCACTTGAGCGGGCTCAGAAGGCTAACGGCAGCAGAGATAGTCGGCATCATTTATCCCACATACAACTGTTTGACCCCGTTGATGTCCCCCGATTTGCCGACTTGAACGTTGTCGCCAATTTTCAACCCTTATGGGCCATTCAGGATAGCTATATCACCGATCTGACATGGCCACGTTTAGGAGCAGAACGTAGCAAGTGGTTATACCCGATTGGCACGATCCAACGAACAGGTGCCAAGGTGGCCTTTGGAAGCGACTGGTACGTGACTTCGGTCAATCCCCTCGACGGTATTGAAACGGCGGTAACGCGACTCGACCCAAACGGTTTAACCCATGAGCCGTTGGGTGTGGATGAAGAAATCACCCTTGCTGAAGCCATCGAAAATTACACGATCAACGGTGCCTATGTGAATTTTTTGGATGACCAAGTTGGTTCCATCGAGGTGGGAAAACAAGCCGATTTAATCGTACTCGACAGGAATTTATTTACGATCCCAGCGCACGAGATCAACGAAACAACCGTCATCGCAACNTTCTTCGAAGGCTGCTTGGTTTACGTATCATCGGAAGGTTACAAATTCTGGAAAGACCAACAATCGATACCCGAGACGATTTTTTGTGCCGGTTCGATAAACTTTCGTAGAGAAATTGCCAGTCGCAAAGACATCAATGACGGATGGAACTAATGCATAAATGGGAATGTACTATTTGCGATTACATCTACCGAGAGGAGTACGGTGAAGACAAAAGCAACGTGAAGCCAGGCACTCTTTGGGCCGATGTTCCCGACGATTTTAGGTGTCCCAGTTGTAGTGCAGAAAAGAGCCAGTTCTACGAAGAATCCATGGCAAAAATACTGAAACATAGACATCACTANCTTGAACCCAATTCGAGTCCTCGTCAGAAAATATGAATCGCGATCAAGCATCGTTCTTCATCGTGACTCCTCAAATATCTGGCTCGTTATATCCACNTTAATTATTTGTCTTCGCTGATAGTTACCAACCAGCCGGGAAAAGAAATCGCCGATTCGAAGACCAAGTCCGTATTTCTTCCTCAAGAGTGAATATGCAAATTCGACCTGTTGGGACTCATCGATTAGTTCCGCACGAGCATCTATCCAGTCGCCTGTCAGTTGACCAGAGACACTACACGCGGCGACTTTGACGTCAGGGAAATTTCTTATCCGTTTCACTTTCCCTGCTTTTTTCCCCGTCTTCAAAGAGAAAATATAATAATGACTAGACTCCTGTTCCCGCGCGAACCAAACGGGTGTNTTAACGAAACTACCGTCCCGCTTTCGAGTAGATAGACTCAAGTACTTTTCTTGGTCTGCAATCATTTCCATGTACGTCAACTGTTGTTATGCAAGGTCATTCGGGGCGATCGGAACTATAGCAAGCGTGCTTGAGGCTAGGAACGATCGTCGCGCTGGGTTGAACCAACCTCATCGTGCCTATCGTGGATCACGATCATCGCGTTACACCGTTGTACATAACAGAGAAAGATTCGCCCTGCCAAGGGCNCGCCAATGTCGTAGGCTAGATCGACGTCAATACTATAGAGACGACGAATGGCTTGGTCAGTCGCCCCGGTTCTAGGAGCTAACAATGTCGCCAACTCGGTCNACTATTACCGCGAAAGACTAGGTTTCCAGAACCCTAACGGCATTTTCAGACCTGAGGGTCACGAGACCTCTGGGGTCTACGCGATCATGACCAGGGATGACATTAATCTTCACATCCAAATTAGACGTCGAGATCTTTACCCAGACGATAGAGAACGCATTGAGTCCGACGTGTATCTCTACGTTGAGGATGTGGACCCACTCTTCGCAGAATTTGATAAGCGGGGTGCGAAAATCGTNCGGGGTATTACCGATGGNCCAAATTACGGACTTAGGGACTTCGTNATNGAAGATCTAGACCAAAATCGTTTGATTTTTGGCTCCCCAATAACCACTGAATAGCGAGGACCAATGTTTCGACCAAATGTAGAGGGATCGGCGTATATGCCGGCGCTACTGTACCTTAGTGATAAAACCTGAGGCGACCCAGTTTCCGTCGCTCAACTGCGACCAGTCGCCCTTTGTCGAAGCCACCGTCACGCTCTCGCCCCGAGCCAACGTGCGTACAACGGCACCGCCAGGACTAGAACGGACATTGAGTGATTCAGCGGTCACCACGTAGATATCGCTGTCAGCACTTGAAAATGACATCGGAACAAGATCGAAGTACTCCGCTGTGCCGCTTTGTTTCCCATCCCTATACGCTGTACGGCTGATCAACTTGCCATTGCTGTAGTACGTCTCCCAAAGACCGTCGAAACGACCGTCCTGAAAAGTCCCTCGCGAAAGCAACTGGCCACTCTCGTAGTATCTTTCTTCGACACCCTGTTGCTTGCCCGCTTGCAGCGTTCCTTTTCCTTGCACTTGACCATTTGGATAGAACGACTCCCANGGCCCNGTTTNTTTTCCGGCTAAATAGGTTCCTCGAGTGCGCAACCGTCCATTCTCGTAGAAGTCTTCCCAAACACCGTCCATTTCCCCAGCGATATACATGCCTCTGATCTGCAATCGACCACTGTCATAGAACTTCTCATAAAGACGATCTTCTTCTTCATCTGGCGCGCCAAATGAGTACGAACAAAGAACGAGAACACTAAGAAAGGTTGTAATAGATTTCATGGGGCCAAACCTAACTTTTGTTGCCTAGGATTGTCAAAAATCTATGTGTCCAATTTGTCTGGCTCCCGCGTNGAACCCCGACTTTCNACGTCTTCCGAGCCAACCCGATTAGCAAAATTCAACTCAGCTCCTCNACGATTGGACGGGACTTAAAGGCCGATCAGATTAACTACTTTCAGAAACGAAACCATCCTCCAAGTCGCGGCGGATATCGATTTCTTCACGTTCTAATGGATCGCCNTAACCGGCTCCGCCGGGAGTTTCAAGAACGAGCGTAGCTCCGGCCGGTACAACGTCTTTTCCTTTGCCTCTTAACGAGCCACCATTTTTTATATAGACCTTGCCGGCACGACCATTTCCACCCCCAGCCCTCCCTCGCGCAGGATGCTCAATACGATCAAACATCTTAGAAACAATAAAAGCGTCGCCTGCACCATGTCGAATCTCGACAACCTGTCCCAAGCCACCCCGACGCCGACCGCGACCGCCTGAATCCTGAAGGAACTCTCTTCGATCAAAGATCAATGGCGAGGTCACTTCATTAATTTCAGTCGGCGTAGTACGGACGCCGGAGGGAAACGCGGTAGTCGAAAGACCATCCTTCATAAAGCGGGCGCCGGTTCCTCCGTTGTATATTGGATTGATCACAAACGGCGTGCCCACAAGTTCACCAGCCGTTCGCGGGGTATTCATCAACACTGGATTCCATATACACGAAGACCCCTCCGCAACAACGGACTCAGGGATGATCTGCTCAAGACACCCCATGATCACGTCGGGCAGCATTTGTCCGAGCGCGTGCCTTGCCGAGACGGCGCATGGCGGCATCGCGTTGAGGATGCTGCCTTCCGGGGCCTTGACGCCAATGGTTCCGAGCGAACCTGCGTTGTTCGGGATGCTACTGCCGATGAGACAACGTACGCCGAAAGAAGCGTATGCCTCCGTATAATTGGCGGGCACATTAATGCCGTACGTAGAAGTCGGTGAAGAACCCGCAAAGTCGATCGAAATACGATCTTGGTCGATGCGCATCGCACACGCTATATGAACCGGCACGTCATATCCGTCGACGTTCATCGAATTTTCATAAATCCCTGGGGGTAGTTTGTTAATTTCGCGCTCCATCGCACCGCGCGAGGTCGTTAGGACGTGATTCGCTACTTCGCGCAACGAGCCTAATTGATGCTCTTCCAACGTCGAACACAGATCCCTAGCGCCCGCCTCGTTACACGCGGTCAGTGAATAGAGATCACCTTCGGCGACGACAGGGTCTCGAACATTGGCGGAGATGATTTCCATTAAGGTTTCGTTTCGAGCGCCGGCATTGAACAGAGCCATAATCGGGATATTGATCCCTTCCTCGAAAACCTCACTGGCATCCGGGCCGAATCCGCGACCACCTACATCAGCAATGTGGCTCGTTGAAGCGAAAAGTGCGACCGGCTCGCCACCATAATAAACAGGGGTTACTACCGTGAAGTCGTTGAGATGTCCTGTCGCCAACCACGGATCATTAGTGAGGAATACGTCTCCTTCATGCATGCTCTGCAAGGGGTAGCGCCTGAGGAAATGACGAACAGCTCGCGCCATCGCGTTAACGTGNCCCGGTGTTCCCGTGATCGCTTGNGCGAGCATTGAACCTTCAGGGTCGAAAACCCCAGCAGACAGGTCTCCCGCTTCACGCACAACGGTCGAAAAAGCTGTACGCATAAGCGTCTGTGCTTGTTCCTCAACGATGGCCAATAGCCGATCCCAGACCAGCTGAAGCCCGATCGTGTCAAGCGCNTTCATCTCTCTACGCTTTCCATCACTACATGCCCGCGTGCATCAAGGTGAAACGCGAAGCGAGACGGAACGACCGTGGTCGTCTGATCTTCGATGACGAGCATGGGTCCTTGGAGTGGCTCGTCTGTCGACAGTTGGTCACGCGAGATCACTTTAGTTGGAACCAACTGTCCATCGTCATTCATCAGGCGCNTAGGATAGTCTCCATCGTGTGACGCGCTAGTCGACGTTTCGTCGATGGGAATCGAGCCTTTTCGTTCNGCCGTCAAAGTTAACGTCCAACTTAATACCTCAATATCGAGACCAGGAATGATTCGCCCATATAAATCCGCGTACGATTCTTCAAATGCTTCGATCATTTGATTTCTCGTATAGCGGGGATCAAATTCAACGGCGACCTCGTAACCCTGACCGATATAGCGCATGTATGCCTTCGTGATCTCGGTGACGCTCTGTCCTATAGAAGCCGAGCTTACGATGGCAGTAGCTTCTTCACGCATTTCCGCAATAACAGCCTGAATGAGTTCTCCGTCAAACGCCGACAACGTCAGGTAGCGGCTTCGNACGACCTCATAAGATACCGGTGCAATCAGAAAACCAATCGCCGAGCCCACGCTCGCATCCGCAGGGATGAGCACCCGCTCAATGCCGAGTTTTGACGCCAGTCGGGCCGCGTGTATTGGAGCCGCACCACCAAACGCGATCAGCGTTCTTCCGGCTAAAGCTTTACCCCACTCACTGGCATGACTGCGTGCTGCCGTCGCCATGTTTTCGTCAACGATTTCGGAAATAGCGAACGCGGCGTGGTGGAGATCAAAGTCAAGGACGTCACCGACGGCCTCTTTCACCGCGCGAGCTGCCGCATCGACATCAAGGGTTATGTTTCCGGAAGCGAACCGCTCCTCATCTATGCGGCCCATCACCACGTCGGCGTCCGTCACGGTCGCTTCTCGACCTTCCTTTCCATAACAAGCAGGTCCTGGCTCCGAGCCCGTACTCTCCGGGCCAACTCGCACACGACTTAAGTTGTCGACCGAGGCAATCGAACCTCCTCCTGCGCCTATTTCCACCATCTCAATCACGGGAATCCGAACGGGTAACCCGCTGCCCTTCTTAAACCGATATCGTCGATCGACCTCGAACGCCCGCGAAAATTGCGGTACCGCTGAGTCGATCAAACAAATCTTCGCCGTCGTGCCGCCCATATCGAACGACAGAACTTTGTCGAGATTGAGTTCTGCAGCGATTTGCGCAGCGAGAATGGCTCCTCCAGCTGGACCCGACTCCACCAAACGAATGGGAAAACGTGCGGCAGTCTCGAAAGTCGTCAAGCCACCGCCCGACGTCATCATAAGCATCGGACAACTAATCCCCAATCCGACCAACTGACTTTCAAGTTGAACCAAATAACGCGACATCAGTGGAAGCACGTAGGCATTGGCACACGTTGTCGAAAACCTTTCGTATTCACGGATTTCCGGGCAGACCGCAGAGGACCGGCTTACGGCAACATCCATCAAACGTTCGTGCAACCTAGCCGCGACCAACTCTTCGTGTTTAGGGTTCACGTAAGAGTGCAAGAACCCAATCGCGACGCTCTCGANTTGCGCGGTTTCAAGGATGTCGAGTGCCGCATCTACACTTGCCGCATCCAACGCGGTCACCACCTCACCTGCCGCATCGATTCTCTCGGCGATAGGTAAACGCAACGCGCGCGGTACCAACGGCCGCGCTCNGTCAATATTGAGATCGTATTGGTCGAAACGATTTTCAAACGCCATTTCGATCACGTCTCGGTGACCAGCCGTCGTCAGTAACGCAGTTTTAGCCCCACGACGCTGGATTAGTGCATTCGTGGCAAGCGTCGTCCCGTGTACAACCAATTCAATCGAACTAGACTTGATACTGGANTCATCCAGTACCGTCGCGACGGCGGCTAACGCGCCATCGCTTGGGTCAACGTGGGTTGTGAGTACCTTCGTCGTAAACCGTTCTGTTTCGCATTGCAAAACGACATCGGTGAACGTACCACCAATATCAATGGCAAGACGGGTACTCATTGTCCGGTCTCGAAGTAAAGGTGATGGTGCAGTTGGCACCCCGGGTTAAAGTGAACTGCACATGAAGGGCATGCGGGAACACCCTTTAAATATTGGNGTACAGAAAGTTGTTCACCACAAGCCCCACACAATATCGCACGTTCCCCCCATAGCTGCCGCGGCCAAACTTCCGCGGGATGATCCGCGAGCGCAATGTGACAATCGTGACACGCATACCAATGCCTACAACAATAAAACCGGATGGCAACGACATCGCGGTCCGTGCGGTAGTGCCCGCATCGTGTCTCCGCGTCTATGTCTAGACCGAAAACTGTTTCGCCTTTTACCTGGAGCTGCAATGTGAAGATAATGGTGCCCTGGCACCAGAGATCGNTATGACATGNCAAATGATATCAAGATCATCGCCGGGACCTCGCACCCTGCCCTTGCAAAAGATATCAGCAACCATCTCGGGGTACCCCTATGCGAAACGGAGATCATCCGTTTTGGTAACGAGAACATCCTATTCCAAAGCCTAGAGAACGTTCGTGAATCGGATGTCTTTGTGATCCAGACGTCGTCTCCGCCGGTCTCCGATTTTCTCGTCGAATTGNTGATCATCATCGATGCGTTAAAACATGCATCGGCCCGTAGGGTAACGGCAGTACTGCCCTACTTTCCCTACGCACGCTCGGACAAGAAAGACCGCCCGCGCATATCGATCACTGCGAGGTTGATAGCAGACCTTCTCGAAACCGCTGGCGCTGATCGGGTTTTAACCATGAATCTACACTCGCCTCAGGTCGGCGGCTTCTTTCGAATTCCCGTCGACCAACTCAACGCGACGCCCGTNGTATGCGATCGTCTTCGTGAAACAACGGNCATGGAGAACAGTGTATTAGTCGCCGGTGATGTCAGCGAAGCGAAAGATCTAGGCGACTACGCCAATCGATTGAACCTCCCAATCGCCGTCGTTGATAAAAGGCGAGTGGATGATTCGGAGAACCCACAAGCTGTCGCCCTGATCGGAGACGTCGATGGCAAGAACGGGCTCATCATTGACGACGAGATTGCGAGTGGTGGCACCATGATTGAAGCCGCACGATTCATTGGTTCACAGGGAGCTACCCGGGTCGAGGCCGCAGCCGTGCACCCCGTACTCTCTGGCAACGCCATCCGTCGTATCGAGGATTCGCCTATCGAGCGTTTGGTCGTTACCGATACGATTCCGCTGCCCACAGATACGNCGAGCGAAAAGATTGAAGTCGTGTCCGTTGCCCATCTATTCGCCGACGCGATCCAAGCAATCCATACCGGAGAAAGTGTTTCGTCGCTCTTTACTTAGTTAAACCGTCGCGACCATTGGTAGAAAAACGTCCTCAAAGGTCATAAGAGAACCCACATGAAGAAAGCCAAGAACGCCATCGTCATTTTGCTGGACAGTTTGAATCGCCACATGATCGGTAATTACGGCGGAACCGAATTCGAGACTCCTAACATTAATCGCTTCGCCCAGCGTGCCGTCCGCTTTAATCGCCACTTTACGGGTTCGTTACCCTGCATGCCCGCACGGCACGACATCCTCTGCGGGGCCCTCGACTTTCTCTGGAAGCCGTGGGGATCCATTGAACTTTGGGAAGCACCGATCACGGCACATCTACGCGAAAAGAACGTCAACACAATGCTCTTTACGGATCATCCTCATCTTTTCGAGACCGGTGGAGAGAATTACCACACGGATTTTTATGCATGGGAATATTTACGGGGCCATGAAGGTGATCCCTGGAAGTCTCGACCGGATCCATCTTGGATGGGGGCCCCGGCACTACCCGCCTCAAAACGGCCCGCCCACTACGACGAATCACGAACTTGGTTCCGCTCTGAGCTGGATTTTCCCGGTCCAAAAACCATGAATGCAACNGCAAATTGGTTAAACGACAACGCCAATCATCACGATCAATTTCTAGTCTACGTCGACGAATTCGATCCACACGAACCCTTCGATACACCGGCNCCATGGGNCAACTGTTACGACGAAACATGGAGGGGAGAACAACTGATCTGGCCGCCTTACGGTGTCCGCAATGTGGAACGTGGTGTCATCACAGCGCGTGAAGGACAGCACATTCGGTGCAATTACGGCTCCAAGCTATCGATGATTGATCATTGGTTCGGAAAAGTCCTCGACACGATCGATCAAAACGATCTGTGGGACGACACCATGGTCATCTTGTGTACTGATCACGGACATTATCTCGGCGAAAAGGACATCTGGGGTAAACCCGGTGTACCCCAGTATGAGCCACTTGGCCATACGCCTCTCTACATCGCGTACCCGGGAATCGACGCGACCGAAATTGATGCGCTTTCCACCAACGTGGATATCAATGCCACACTCTGCGATCTATTCGATGTCACGATGCAACATGAAACCCACGGGGTTTCATTGCTACCACTTATATCAGGCGAACAAGCCAGCGTCCGGGAATGGGCGTTAGGCGGTATTTTCGGTAACTGGGTACAGGTGTATGACGGCCACAGAAAATACGCACGAGCGCCCGTGGACGACGGCTTCCCGTTGTCACTTTGGTCCAATCGCTGGTCGACGATGCCTATCAAACGAATCGATCCGCCGTGGCCGATGCCTGATGATCGTGCCGTATTGGATTTCATGCCAGGCGCTAACATCCCGGTGATCCGACAAATGTTTCAACCCGGCGATCTATTGCCATATTGGGTACATCCGAGGGTTGGCGAGCACCATCTTTATGACATCAACATCGACCCTGACGAGGCCGAAAATCGACTTGGCGGGCAGGATGAGAAAGATATGGTGGAACTATTGAACCAAGGNCTACGGGCGGTCAACGCACCCGACGAACAGTTCCAGCGACTGGGGATCGGCTGAATTACTCCTCGAAATCGCCCGCGATAACGATGGAGATCCGCTCAGGAACGATGTGCCTTTGTACAGCCTTTTGTATTTCTTGAGCGGTCAATTCGACGATTTTTTTCTCTACATCGTCGGNCCATGNCATGGTCCGGTCTAGGTATAGGTTCTGGGAGAGCATCGACGCTAACACCGCGTCGTTCGAGCGCATGTTATTTCGGTACTGAACAAAACCCGACTTGGCGTCTGAAACTTCATCATCCGAGAAACCCTCATCGATCACCCGCTCGATCTCCTCGATAAATGCCGTTTCAAGTTGGTCCGCATTTTCCGGGGCATAGATAGCGTAGGCCCTAAACAAACCGGAGTGGTCGATTGGATGTGCAGAAAATTGAGAAGCCACGCCGTAACTCAAGCCTTCGTTTTGTCGTAGGCGGGTTGCCAAACGCGAGTTCAAAAAACCGCCCCCAAGCATAAAGTTTGCGAGTACTAGCGCTGGATAATCTTCGTGATCATCTCTAATCGGTAGCCTCAATCCGGCCGCAAAATAGGCATTGGGTTTATCCACCGTGGTAATGACGATCTTCGTCTGGTCTACGTCTTGAAAAGGATTAGCAATTCGTTGAAACGCTTTCGGAGAATCCCAGTTCCCGAACACAGACCCAACGATCGGTTCAATTTCTGTCGGATCAAANTCACCAACGATCGCTATGCGNCCATTNCTCGCACCGTAAAAAGCTTCATGAAACGCCGCCAGATCCGCTATCTCCACCGCTGAGGTATTCACGATGGCTTCGTCAANCGAGCTCGTATAGAGGGGATGGCCNTTCTCCAGTGGATTGAGAGCCCTTGTTAACGCCAGGGAACCCAACGCCCGAGGGTCCGAACGACTCTGCTCATAGCCCGCAAGCGCCTGTTGTTTNAACTCCGTAAATTGACCAGCATCGAACNCCGGGGTTTTCAAGATTTCGCCGATAAGTTCGATGACCGCGGGCAGATTTTCACGGATTGTCTGNAGGCTTCCACCAGCTGAGTAGACGCCGCCGCTGACCCCACCGCGCGCTCTCAACCGATTCAGTTCATCGATCAGCTGTTCACGATCGAGACGTTCGGTCCCGCGCATCAGCATGCCTCCGACCATCTCCCCACGCGTGACGTTATTTCGTAGCGTTGGCTCAGACCCGAACAGCAATGCCAATGAAACAACAACGTTCGCACCTCTCGTTTCCTTGGGCAGCATGGCCAATTTGAATCCATTATCGAATGTGGCCCATTGGGTGCGAGTATCAATGTTCGCTAAGGATGTATCGAACGACTCGCCGCTTTTGACTGCATCTCTTCCTTTGTAACCGGCCAACATCGCGGCGGTATCCGGAACTTCGGGAATCGCAACCCGATCCGGGTTATCTGTCGGCAAAAAGAACCCGACAGTACTGTTTTGGGGTTTTAGGTACGTTGCTGCAACCCGTCGAACATCTTCCGTCGTAACTTCAGCTAGTCGGTCCCGGTGTAAGAAAAACAGCCGCCAGTCGCCCATTGCGACCCAGTTACTCAGTTGTAACGCGATGTTCTGGGAGGAATTAAACCCAAGTTCAATGTTTTTCAAGAAAAACGCCCGTGCACGTTCGACTTCGGAATCGGTCACCAGGTCTTCGGTNGCAGTCCCGTAAATAACGTCTTGCATCGTTTCCCAGACCTCGTCGAGCGATCCATCTTTGCGAACTTGCGCGTACGTCAGCATGGGTCCGGATTCGCGGTATTGATACGCATACGACGCGACGGATACTGCTTTTTCCGACTCGACCAACGCCTCGTGTAATCGACCAGAGGTTACGTTATCAAGCACATGACTCAGAATATCCAGCGCCGCCAGGTCCTCATGTGCACCAGACGGTATGTGGTGAATGACCATGGCATATTGGACATCCCCTACACGACGCAGCGTGACGGAACGTTCCCCATCCTGAATCGGATCTCGGGTATAGGTGGGATAAATTTGATTTACCCCGGAACGATCCGGCGTTGGAATCACTCCAAATTTCTCAACAATTTTTTCGAGAGCAAACTTCGGCTCGAACTTTCCTGCCAAGACCAAGACCGCGTTATCCGGTTGATAATACTTGCGATAGAAGTCTTTCAAACGATCGATGGGCACACCTTCAACGTCACTACGTGCTCCAATCGTCGATTTACCGTAGTTGTGCCAGAGATAAGCCATGGACATGGTGCGCTGATACAGAATCCTAAACGGGTTGTTCTCGCCCGATTCCATCTCGTTACGTACCACGGTCATTTCGGACTCAAGATCTTCGGCTGAAATGAAGCTGTTGATCATTCGATCGGATTCGAGATCCAGCGCCCATTCGAGGTTTGCNTCAGTCGCTGGCAAGGTTTCGAAATAATTCGTCCGATCCANTGACGTGGTTCCGTTAGGCGAGGCACCGCGTTCGGTCAGCTCCTGTGGGATGTTCGGGTGACGAGGTGTCCCTTTGAATACTAAGTGCTCGAGCAAATGGGCCATCCCGGTTTCACCGTACGCCTCGTGCCTCGAACCAACGAGGTAGGTCATATTGACGGTGATGGTGGGTTTGCTTGGNTCCGGAAACAGGATCACCTGAAGACCATTATTCAAGCGATATTCGGTGATGCCTTCAACACTCGTAATCTCCGTGGGACCTTCGTTAGCGAACACCGTCAGACTCGCCAAGGCAGCNAGACGAACCGCAAACTTACTTACTTTGTTACACCATCTGCCGGACATTNATCCTCCTTGCGGATCTTCATCATTCAAACTGCCACCGTTAGGTGTGCCGAACCACGGTGTCGAACAGCTGGGGTGACGCTTTCTTTATATTTGGAGGCTGGAGTCGGAATCGAACCGGCGTACACGGAGTTGCAGTCCGCTGCATAACCACTCTGCCACCCAGCCTTTTAGCCGTTCACAGTACACTTGAAACAACCAGTGCACAGCACAAAGCAGCGGGCGATCTTATCATGCTCGTAATCATCAAGCTGAGTCGTCCTCCTCTACCACAACGGACGACGACTCTTGTTCATACAACCCATCTCGCAACGTCGGCCACGCCGCTTTTAAATACAAAAACATGGACCACAGGGTCATTAATGCCGCGANGTACAGCAGCAACATTCCGACGATCACCCAAGGAATCGACAGTGACGGCGGGTTAGCTATCAGCACGACAATGGCAACCATCTGCACCCCGGTCTTGATCCTCCCAAGCCAAGACACATCGACCAAGCCGCGACGATTCATCTCCGCCATCCATTCACGGAGTGCAGAAATGATTATTTCTCGACCAACGATGATAAGGCCCGGCAGCGTCATCACGAGATTCGAATGACTCTCAATCAACAACACCAATGCCGTCACCACAATGAGCTTATCGGCAACAGGATCTAGGAACGCTCCGAACGCTGTGCCTTGTCCTAGTTGCCGCGCTAGAAACCCGTCTAACCAATCGGTGAAGGCGGCACCCGCAAACAAAACCGCCGAGACCCACAACATGTCATCGGTCAACAAAATGTAGGTCAAAACGAACACTGGGATGAGCGCGATACGTACTAACGTCAACGAATTTGGTACTGTCACTGGGAACGAATCACGCGGCATGAAGTACTCCGTATATGTCGTCAGCGAGTTTCTGGCTTATCCCCGGAACTTTTGCGATTTCTTCTGAACTCGCTCCCTTAATCGTAGCAAGCGAACCAAAATATGCCATCAATTCACGTTTTCGCTTGGGTCCGATGCCAGCTATCCCGTCCAACGCGGATCGACGGCGGTTCTTTGCGCGGCGGCCACGGTGTCCGGTGATTGCAAAACGGTGGGCTTCGTCGCGAATATGTTGCAATAGATGCATCGAACCGCTGGTTGCCGGCACCGATAACTCGCCCTGTCCATAAAGTAGAATTTTCTCTAACCCAGCCTTGCGTGCTGGTCCTTTCGCGATACCGATCAGTCCGACATCATCCACTTGCAACTCACTTAATACGCCCGCAGCTTTTCCCAGCTGTCCCTCGCCGCCATCGATAACCAAAAGGTCTGGCAGGACCGCTTCGCCCTCCTTCAAACGGCGATATCGACGACGAAGAGCTTGCTCCATCGCGGCATAATCATCGCCCTCGGTCACACCCTCGATATTGAAACGTCGGTAATCGGATTTCAAAGGACCATTTGTATCGAAGACCACGCAAGATGCTACCGTCGCCTCACCGGACGTATGGCTGATNTCGAAACACTCCAGGCGCTTCGGCATGTCCTCCAGTTCGAGAAGGTCTTGAAGATCCACAAAACGCGAAAAAACGTTGCGTCGTTCTGCCATATACGATGTCAGCGAAAGTGCCGCATTATCGCGGGCCATTTGAAGCCANCGAGCCCGCTGTGTCCGAACTTTTGATGAAATCGAAACTTTTCGACCCNACCGCNCCGCCAGAGCCNCCTCGACCAATTCTTCCTCATCCAATGGAATCGACGTTAAGACAAGTTTGGGGATCACTCGTCCTTCGCTCGCGAGGTAATATTGCGACACGAACGAACTCAAAAGCCCTTCCGGTGGAGTGTCGAGTTCATTTTTCGGGTACCACGTGCGTTGACCTATCAGGCGCCCACCTCGAATGAATAAACCTTGTACACATGTATACGAAGACTCCTGGGCAAGGGCGAAAACATCCACCTCCCCCGATTCGCCATGGACATATTGATTTTCTTGAATACGCCGCAGNTGCGCTATCTGATCGCGGTATCTTGCCGCTCGTTCAAATTCACGTGCCTTTGAGNTCGACTCCATCCGTTGTTTAAGCTCTTGAAGCACCGCTCTGCTACGACCGTCTAAAAACATCTGGGCGAGACTNACGTCCGCCGCGTAATCTTCTGGTTCCACAAATCCCACACATGGTGCACTGCATCTACCAATTTGGTGCTGAAGGCAGGGCCTCGATCGGTTTTTGTAGAAGCCGTCTTCACAAGATCGCAACTGGAATAGCCTTTGGAGGACGTGAATACTCTCGCGCACTGCGCCGGCACTTGGGTAAGGCCCGAAGTATTTACCTACTCGTTGCTTTGTCCCGCGATGCAAACTGAGCCGCGGGAACGGATGTTCCGTCAAGCATATGTATGGATACGATTTATCGTCCCTGAACAGGACGTTGTATACCGGCCGATCCGCTTTGATCAAACTTTGTTCGAGAAGCAGCGCTTCGGTTTCGCTAGCCGTCGCCGTGACCTGAATATCATGGACCTTGTTCATCAGAGCGATCGTCTTAGTGGCGAGACCAGAAGCACGGAAGTAACTCGTGACTCGACTCCGCAAATTGCGAGCTTTGCCTACATAAAGGACNTTGCCCTCACTATCGAGCATGCGGTAAACGCCNGGACGACGCGTTAGCGATCGTAAGAACGTTTTAGAGTCAAAGTCTGATTGCTCCGCCATGCGCGGGACTATAAGCGCTAACCCCTAGCCAATGCATCGTCGGCTACGGGAATATCGTCGATGTAATCACGGNCTTCNACAAATATCCTTTTCAACATCTCCGCCGTGATCCGTCCCGTATTCAAGTTGAGACGGCTAGGGTGGTAGCTCGCGAATAAGCGATAGTGGTCGGCGACATCCACCGCGGCGCCATGCTTGAACGGTTCTCGAACGTCGAGGAGTCGTGACACGCTCGCGAACGCGAGTGCACCGAGCACGACAATGCAGCGATTGGTCCTACTGGCCCGAGACCCTAATGTGTCGAGGTCATGTGCCAAGTACGGACGACAACGGGAGAGNTCGACACTTGTGGGTCGATTTTGCGGCGGTAAACAACGTACTGCATTGGTGATCCTACAACCGCGCAAACGAATCGATGCATCCGTTTGATCTGCAAAACCAGTCGCCGCGAGCACACTGAAAAGCAATCGTCCCGACGCATCACCCATAAAAGGACGCCCAGTGCGATTGGCGCCGTGAAGCCCGGGGGCCAGGCCTACAATGAGAACGCGCGAGCGCCGATTACCCCATGTCGCGACGGGAGCGCAATGGTATTCAGGCATCTCCGCACGGACGTTATCGAGGTGGGCAACCAATCGAGGGCATCGTTGGCAATTCGGCCGAAAAGGTTCTGATACGACTTGATCTAAGGTAAGGCGGTCGCTGACGTTCAGATCCATGTAAAAGAAAAACGTTTCAACTAAACGCTTGGATACCCGTTTGCGCCCGACCGAGAATCAGCGCGTGGACGTCATGGGTACCTTCGTACGTATTAACGGTCTCGAGATTCATCATGTGTCGAATGACGTGGAATTCATCGGATATGCCGTTACCTCCGTGCATATCCCGTGACATCCGCGCGATATCGAGCGCCTTCCCGCAATTATTTCGCTTCATCATCGAGATATCTTCAACTGGNAAACGATCCTCATCCATTAAACGACCGATCCGGATACACCCTTGNAGTCCCAANGCGATCTCGGTTTGCATATCGACCANCTTTTTTTGGATCAGTTGGTTNGCNGCGAGNGGNCGNCCAAATTGTTNCCNTTCAAGCGTATANGTTCGNGCNGCGTGCCAACAAAATTCNGCTGCNCCCATTGANCCCCANGCAATTCCATAACGCGCTCGATTAAGNCANCCGAANGGTCCNCCGAGTCCTTCGGCNTNGGGGAGCAGGTTNTCNTCTGGNACAAGTACGTCTTCCANAACNATCTGNCCNGTTACGGACGCNCGCAAACTCATNTTTCCTTGAATCTCGGGAGTACTGAAGCCATCCATNTCACGTTCGACGATAAATCCCCGGATCACACCGTCNAGTTTTGCCCATACCACCGCGANGTCGGAAATAGGTGAATTNGTAATCCACATNTTGGCGCCNTTGAGCAANTANCCNCCNTCNACTTTCTCNGCTTTNGTNACCATGCTTCCNGGATCNGAGCCGTGGTCGGGTTCGGTCANACCAAAACANCCAACCCATTCNCCNGTCGCNAGCTTCGGTAGATACCGTTCACGNTGCGANTCGTCGCCATAAGCATNNATGGGATGCATCACCAGCGANGATTGNACGCTCATGGCNGACCGNTANCCTGAATCGACNCGCTCGACCTCGCGNGCCATGATGCCGTANGACACGTANCCGACNTCCGCACAACCNTACTTGGTNGGTAANGTNGNCCCNAGCATNCCAATTTCGCCCATTTCGTTCATGATCTCNCGNTCNAAGTGTTCNTGGCGATTCGCCTCGAGGACNCGGCTCATCAGGCGTTCCTGTGNGAANTGATGNGCGGTATCNCGAATCATTCGTTCGTCTTCGGTNAGCTGCTCTTCTAGGAGTAAGGGATCGTNCCAAACAAACGGGCTGGTCGGCATGATTGCNTCCGAAGTAGAAAGAGCCGAAGCGTATTCAACCCTTCGNGNNACCGCAACGGNNCGANTCNNGATGAATCAACGTCNCNAANTNATTTNNCGANCNCTNCGCNAANNGCNTNAGTTTTNCGCGACNATTTCCATTTTNNTCGCGAGNACNNNTGCNGCNGACNCNGCCGCANCANNANAGTCANNGTCGTCGGACGCATNGATGACNCTNCGAGACGCGTTAATNACGAGACCNGTTCCGTCANCACTTCNGCCCAGATCAAGCACCNCGTCTAGATCACCACCTTGGGNCCCTACCCCNGGAACGAGGAANGGCATGGANGGNACCTCNNGTCGAACCTTGCCGATNAANTNAGGNAACGTGGCNCCCAAAACNAGCATNAAATTACCGGTNTCTTTTTCNGCGGNAAGTCGCGCTACNCGCAAATAGACGGGGTCGTCGACNGGNTATTCTTGCAACCATCCNCCATCGGGATTNCTCGTGTGGCATANNANAATTACGCCNCGATCCNCGTANTCGGCAAAGGGGGCGATACTGTCCCANCCCAANTANGGATTCACCGTGACNGCGTCAGCNCCATAGCGAACAAATNCNTCCTCTGCATANCGCNCGGCAGTNGATCCNACGTCTCCTCGTTTGGCNTCGAGAATGACNGGAATATGCGGATAGGTTTNNTGGATGTAATCGATNACTTNTNCGAGCNCNTCCTCTANNCCNANNGCNGCAAANTGAGCGAATTGCGGCTTNAANGCNCANACNNACGNTTGNGTNGCGTCAACAATNTCNGAGCAGAATCGAACCAGCNCCCGTNTCGTCNCGANNCANGGATTTNGGAAAACGATCNANNGTCGGGTCNAGGCCNACNCACAGAAAGGAATTCGATTGCNTCCAAGCGTTCTNGAGTTGTTCTATAAACGCGGGTCGCACACCGNGGATTATGCCAAACCCCNAAANGGCCGTCACTTCANCNCGAANANNTAGTAANNTATTTATTATGATNATTTCGTNTANTACTTTGTTTTATNTATATTNNTACTTNATAACAANTAGANGTTGAANAATTAGCNACNCACGCTTCAACANTTGGNTAGCACCCATTCNTTAATANCNANCATNACTTCGGGAGCTAACGTNTCATCGATCACCCCGTATTCNGACGGCAANCCGGTCGTCGCGTGTTGAAACAGATGATTCAGNTCGGGAAACGTTTGAACCTCTATCTTTCCGTGATTCGCGTTGATTTTTTCTAGCACAGGAACGCTTTGATCCGGTGGAACTTGAAGATCCAACGTACCGTACACTGCAAGAAGTGGGACTTTAGACAATTCAAGATCGCCCCGCGGATCGTAATCCAAGAAGTAACGAAACCAATCCGTCACGATCGCATCGACCTGGACCTCGTCGTTGAGGTTTAGCAATTTTCGTTCGACCTCATCAAACTCTGCCAACTCTGACTGATAAATGTCTCTCGCAATCGCGCGTCGTTCTTCAAAACTCGCGTTCATACGGGCTGCGGTATAAAGCGATTCATTCATCGCTGCGATCTTTTTAACAAGGTCGTCCGCGATCGGGAATGGCTGACGTTCAATGATCATCCTCACTTGGCGTTGATGAATTTGTTCTCCCGAGACGGCTGGCCCCGCCATCAACACGCCGCAGGAGAAAGGAGCCTCTCGCCCCGCCAATATCGAGACCACGTTGCCGCCTTCACTGTGCCCGATCACGCCGATTCGATGAGCAATGACATCCGGTCTACTCCGTAAATACGTAATTGCAGCGAGGGCATCATCGGCAAAATCTGCGGTAGTGGCCGTGGAGATGTTCCCTGTCGATTGAGCAAAGCCACGATCGTCGTATCGAAGCACGCCGACGCCGTGGCGTGTCAGATAATCGGCCAACACCCAGAAGGGTTTGTGACCCACAATGGTCTCGTCCCTATCTTGAGCACCGGATCCAGTAACCAACACGACGACGGGGTAATCCCCCGTTTTCGGTAACGTCAGCGTGCCAGCCAGGGTGACATCAGGAGCTCCTCCATCAAAGCTCACGTCTTCGATATCGTAAGGAAACGGTGGTTTCGGATTCTGTGCACGAGCACGAGCTGAGTCTTTATCGACTCGCCCAAGATTAAGTTCCAGGTCCGCCGATTGGGACCATCGCCCCCTAACCAATGAACCGTCACGACTCAAAGTTCCAACGTATCCGGCATTGATGGAATCGACGTTGAAGGACAGCTGTTCACCATCAAAAGAAACGGTATCAGCGGGGATGCCATAGGCATTCTGGTCGGGACTGTCGAACCTCACCAAAAGTCCATCGTCTCCGTTTTCGACGTGGACAACGATTCGAAGGTTCACCTGCGACAGCGTGCCGTCCCACACGCCGACAATCCGATCCAGTCCCACCGTACCCATGGCGGTGGCTTCAGTTGAATCAGTGGCTGGTCCACAACCCAGCAGCAAAAGCGGGGTTAATACAAGGTGCCAGGCTCGTCGCCCTACGCGACCGCGTCCGCTCCTTGGACGCGAGGAAAAAATGGGCCTAGCGGATTGCCTCGAGCAAACTTTCATCTTGAAGGGCCGCACGAACTGTATCGACGATCGCCTGGGTCTGGGAATCCACTTCGAGATTGATCCGATCCCCTACTTCGAGTCGGTTAAAGGTTGTCCTAGCCAGGGTCTCCGGTATGAGGCTGACGACAATCGCCGCTGCCGAACGATCCACCTCGGCGATGGTTAGGCTGACCCCATTAAGGGCAACGAAGCCCTTAAGCAGGAGATAGGCCATCCACTCCCGCGGCACGACTACGGTGACTAACCGATGACCACCATCAGAAGCTATATCACTTACGACGGCTACTCCAGCAATATGGCCCGAAAGAATGTGGCCGCCGACTTCGTCGCCGACCCGGAACGAACGCTCAACATTAACGGTCGTGCCTGGCGCGAGCTCGCCCAAGTTCGACAGTTCGACAGTTTCCTTAATGAGATCGAAACCAACCAACGACCCATCGATTTCGGTCGTCGTTACGCACGCGCCATTCACCGCGATCGACGCACCAAGCTCGAGACCTGCAACAAGGCCACCAAGATCAACGGCGATACGCGTTATTCCGGCGCCGGTCTCGCTGGAGACAACATTGCACACGCCTTGAACAATACCGGTAAACACACCGAGCCCGTCTTGTGATTATGAGTGATTAACCTACGCGGGTTGGGCGCAACGAATCAACCTGCAAATTCAGCCTCTGCTTTTGCCAATTGGTCCCGTCGAATGCGATCTCGGTCAATGTACGTGATCCACTGATTGCAGATCCGTTCGACGGATTCATTCTTATCGGCTCGAGCGTGCCGACGGGCAGTCACAAAAGTGCTTCGTGCCTGCGTCAGTCGATCTCGATTAAATAAGCACATGCCCAAAACGATTTCTGCGTTGTATTCGCGATCAACCCCTTTTTCGAGCGCACTATCGGCGGCATCCGTACACTTTTTGTACTGATCCTTCTCCAAGTAAAGCTGCGACAACCTTGAGAAAATCTCACCGTCATCTGACAACTTGCCAGCGTCTTCCAGAACGGGAATGGCATCGTCAACATCTTGCGCAAGCTGGTATGCCTGTCCGAGGCTCTGCAAGTTCTTCGCCGTCGATTCAACCAACTCATCGTCAAATCCTTCCTGAATCCACTTCGCCGCTCGGAAAGGAACCTCTTCTTGCATCAAGAGGCCACCGTAATTGAGAACGTCACGTTCACGATCCAGAAATCCACCAGCGTGAGCGACCTCCATAGCCAAGACTTGCTCGCGCTCAAAGCCTTCTTGTCCGTATATCCCAGCTAATTGAACCCAATAGTCGCGTTTCGGATAGTCCCGAACCAGCACATGCAGAACGTCGAGCACGCGGTCCCATTTATCCTGTTCAAAATAGAGGAAACGAAGCAGCTGCCACCAGTTTTCCTTGATAGGCAACATGTCGCGCGCTTCGGCCATTGAGATCGCAAGCTCAATCTGCTCCGTCGCGCCTGGGTAGTCCTTCATGGCGTAATACACCTGTCCCATGAAGTACCTCGGATTTGGACCCGGGTCGTCACCAAATTCTTCTTTTTTCTGAAGCCAAATTTCCATCATATCGAGGGACCGCTGATGTTCTCCCTCAACAAAATAGAGCTGAGCTAGTGAATACATGGTTCCGTGCTCAAGCCCTTCGGTGATGTCGTCCCCTTGCTCCAGTACTTTTTCGTAATAGTGAATGGTCCCCGCGTTGTTCTCTTTCGACCACATGATGACCGCAAACATCGAATAGACCTGGCCCAATTCGTTGCCGTTATAGCGACGGCTGCGCTGCTCCATGTCGACCAGGACTTCCAACGCGGCGTCGTACTCTTTGAGGTCCATCAATTCCTGCACCTGGGCGAACTTCCGGTACGTCATTTCAGAGATGTTGGGAACGCGTCGCGCCTTTCTTCGTTTTCGCTCTTCAGCCGCAAACGCGACCGAGTCCATGGCTGAGAATGATTCAAAGCCCGTAACTTCGCGTACCGCTTGCCCGCCGAAGTCGAGCAAAAGAACCGCGACAAGAGAGGCCATTAGTTTTTTCACCCGCTCCTCCTAGGCGTCCGTTAACTCGAACGTAATTCGATTCCGAACACCGCCGACTTCAATGGGCTCACCATTGACGACCTTCGGTTTATATTTGAACTTGAGCGATGCATTCATTGCCGCACGATCGAAGATACCGGGCGGTTTCGAATCAAGGACCTTTGGATCGCGAACAGCACCGGTTTTGGTCACAGTGAACTCGAGCAACACATATCCCTCAATCCCTCGGGCCGCCGCCCGTCGAGGATACATTGGCGCGACCTTGACGATCGGCAAATATTCACCATCTGACGAAAATCCTCCCGCTCCTTGAAGATCGATATTCACGTCGACCTGCACCATGCCTATTTCAACACCCGCAGAGGTCGTCGCATCGAACGTCGGCTTCGGCATATTTGGCGGCGGTTCATCGGGTGGGGGCGGGGGCTTGGGCTTACGTTGTTTGACGATAAGCTCCTCGTCCTCTTGCAATCGAACAAAGTCGAGGATTTTTCCGCCTTTGGCCTCGTTCAACCCGCTTTCGTCCGTACTGATCACTGCCTGCATGACGTAAAGCAGGACGACGGTGACGATCGCTCCCACAAAAACACTGGCAGAGTATCGTTTAACCACGGCGGTACCCTCTATTAGTCCTCAGTTGAAATCGCAACTTCCGTCACGCCCGCACCTCGGGCGGCATCAAGCACACCCTTCAATCGTTCATACTTCGCCAAGCGATCCGCCTGAATGACGATCCCTCCTTTGGGATTTTCAGCATGTAAACGCTCGATGTGCGCACGTACCGTCTCTGGATCAACCTTATTTTTATCAATCCAGATATCCCCATTCGGACCGATGGCCACCAGAACGCTCACCAGCGGCTTAGCCGCATCGGTTAACGCGTCGGGTCGGAGCACATCAATGCCCGCTTGTTTAATAAAGGTCGCGGTAACGATAAAGAATATGAGCATGATGAACACCACATCCAACATCGGCGTCAAATTGATATCTGAATCATCCGAAGACCCTGAAAATCGATTCATCCGGCGCGCCATCAGCTAGATCCCCCGGCGGCTTCCAGAGTCAAGTGGTCCTCTAGGAGTTCGGTTTCTCGATCAATCTTGCGGCGAACAAACGTAGAACCCATGATGCCCGTGAGCGAGGCAATCATTCCACACATCGTGGGTATGGTCGCTTGTGATACGCCGGCAGCCATCGATCGGGCATTTCCACCTTGGCTCGCCATGGCATCAAACACCGAAATCATGCCCGTCACCGTGCCAAGCAACCCCAGCAGCGGACAGAGGGTTATACAGGTGAGAATAAGCGGCAAACTGCCGCGTATCAGCGCCCTCGTTTCGGAAATAACCGAAGTTCGAATTGCACGAGCGCTCCAAGAAGTGCGCTCAGCCCGACCGACCCATTGGCCGACCACGCCATCCACGATCGCTTCGTGCTCGAAGAAAAAATACCAGATACGCTCGAACAACAACGTCCACATCAAAAATGTCGTCGCCGCGATGTAATAAACGACGTTCCCGCCGAGTTCAAAGAACCCAACGATCGCGTAATAAATATCTCCCACGCGCGATTAGCCGAGCGTCTGCCCGGATTCCTCAGCGTGCTGCGCGATCAAGCCTTGTGCCTGCTCTTCCAGTACATGCGTTACGGATCGACTGCGTTGCGCCAGAATTGCATGCAACAGTGTCGTAGGTATCGCGACACACAGACCCAACACCGTCGTCATCAACGCGATCGAAATACCACTCGCCATAATCTTCGGATCACCCGTACCGAAGAGCGTGATGGCCTGGAACGTTTGAATCATCCCAATAACCGTGCCGAGCAGACCCATGAGAGGGGCAACCACCGAAATCACCTGGATAATGTTGATGAATTTGGTTATCGACGGTGTTTCCTGCAGGATTGCCTCGCCAAGTTTGAGATCGAGTGTTTCGACATCGACCCCGCGATTATCTTCGTGGACTTTGAGGACCCTTCCGAGCGGATTATCGTCTGTCGGTGAATCGGCATTGTCACGTTGTTGGTTCACCTTGCGTCCTACCAACGAAAGATCGACGAGACGCCATAGTGCAAGTAACACACCGATGATCCCGACCCAGATGATGATCGCTCCCATGATGCCACCCTGACCATTCACAAAGCCCTTGCCAATGGATCCGACTTGCTCACCCAACGTCGCTTTCTCGACCTCAAGGCTCAATAACGACCCTCTGGTCGGATCGACGGCCAGTGGAACCATTTCTCCACGATCCGCGCTAAAAAGGCCTTCGGCCGTGCTCTGAAACTCACTCGAAGGTTGACGGGCCAATTCCACGAGAGCGCCAACATCAATGTCGTAATTTAAGTAGCCGTCCTCACCAACAATATTAAACGCACCAACGCGCACGACTTGCCGTTGTTCTTTAATACCATCAAGCCGGTTGACGGTGGTGGTGAAACGGGAAACTTCACCCGTTCGGTTCATCTCTTGTTGCAGCGCTTCCCACAATTCCGACATCTCTTCAATGGAAGCCAACTGCGTCGCACTACCCATCTTGACGGCTAGTTCACCCAACGGTTCACCGCGACCTGGGTATTCAGCACTGACGATCGAACCCTCGAAGACACCGCGCGTGTCGCCCGCAACTTGTTGCAGAACGCCAAATAGTTCGCGCAGGGATCCAAGACGCTTGTCGAGTTGCTCCGTCATATTCCCGATACGAATTTCGTTCTCTTCAAATTGGGTTTCGAGCCGTTCACTGCGAAGCTCTTCTCGCCGCTTTTCAGCGTTGGCGTCGTCCAGCATCCCCTGCTGGTTTGTCTTCCGGGCGAGGAAATCCCTCTCCCGCTGCACGTGCTCGCGACTTTCAACGACACGTCGTTCCTCCACGTTTTTTAGGAGGTCGCCCAGCGTATCCGCAGGCACAACGTCAAGCCCCACTTGTATGACAGCACTTTCCTCGGTCGCTGCTTCTTCCGACTGGACACTAATCGCAACAAGCCCTGCGAGTGCGATGAACATGCCGTGTTTTATTCGAGTTCGTACATTCATGCTCAAGACTCCGGTGCAATAACGGGCACAGCGAACAAGCCGGCCGTGAGTTGTTTACGAGCCATTTTGATACCCCGGCTCACAGAGGTCGCATAGTCGGACTCGTCAATCTCTTCATATCGTTTGGATTGTCTATTCCACCAGCCAGTAATTTCCCGATCTTTAGACTGCCAAACAAGCGCCACGCGTCCGACTTTCAATAAGTCAACGATGATGTCTGAGCCGTTGAGTGTGATCGTGTCGCTGTATGCTTCAAGCGTCCGACCGTATTCGTTCTCAATCTGGTACGCGCCAAGGACCTGACTGAATTTCTCGGATACCGCCACGTCCGCGCGATCCATAATCGTCCGTAATCGCTCGATACGCTCTCGACGTTCGTCAATACGGAAAGGGATGTCCAAGCCCACAAACTGATCAATTCCCTCGATCATGCGCAACATGAGCGGCATCACCTGTCGTTCGACTTCAGTGACTCGATCAATCGAGGCCGCCAATTCCCTCATCTCTCGTTCTTGCACTGCAATCTGTCGCTCAAGCTGACGGTTGTATACCTGCAGACCCTCAATTTCTTTTAGCACCACCTTGTAATCCGCATAGAGCTCTCGGGTTTGTTCGGTGGTGGCATCAATTTTGACTTGAGATATTTTGGCCTGCGCATTAATTTGCTCGGCCACTTTGAAGATGTCGTTGATAACCGTCGCGCCGGGGCTCACCGTCATCACGGTAAGCGAGAGTCCGACCAACAACATCGACAATCTTGATACTTGGACGTTTTTCATTCGACTTCCTACAGGAAACAAAAAGTTCAACTCCAAACAACGTAAGCTTTCACCAAGCCTACGCTGTCCGAAAAACATACGCCGCGATTAGCGTTCCGCGAAAAATGATTCAACAAGCCAGAGCTTGTGGCCCAGCTTATTGATCTTCAGGACCTTCCACGCCCCCATCCACGGACCGTGAAGGATCAACAAAGCAGATAAGGATGTCAACACACGAAACCACTCGATTTTGCGTGTAGATACATGGCATCACGACCGTATCAAAACGGCTGTAATGGCGATGCGCATTCCAACAAAATCCGTCGCTCCTCGACAACGTTTAGCCGCGGGTAACCCGCTTTACCTTCTTTTCGAAATTGGCGTCGCCCCGGGATCGCTTTCGTGATTCGTCCCACTCGAGCTTGGTGCGACAGATTCTCTGTTTTCGATGGCTTCCGGAAACCGGCAAATTCTTGCAAATCACTCGATCCAGTTCCAAGGTTGCAGCGTCCTTTCGGCTCTCAGAGCCAGCCACAACGCACAAGCTCACTAGGCAACACAATGCACCCAGCGCGCCAACATTCATCCCACGTGTTCCTCGAAAAACGTCAAGGTACGTTCGCGCGCAAGCTCTGCGGACGTCGCGTCATAACTGGCTCGGTGATCGCAGTTGAATCCGTGATCGGCCGCGTAAACATTGACGTCAACATCCGGCAACGCTTTATTGATCTTCTCGACGTCGGTCATGGAAATGTGCGCATCGAGCTCGCCAAAATGCATGATGACGGGGCACTGGGCAACTTGCTCTAATTCGCCCACTATTCCTCCGCCGTAGTACGCCGACGCACACGTAATACCCGTCAAACCACATGCAGAAAGCCAAGTTAAAAGCCCACCGTAACAATACCCAACAACCCCAACATTCCCGTATTTACCGGCTTCTTCAATGGTCGCCTGTAAATCTTTTAGTGTGTCAGCGCGTTCCGTTCCCTGAAACGCCAGCGCAACCCCCCGACCCATGTCAGCTTCTTCATAACCCAGCTCGACGTCCCGTTCGGCACGATCAAATATTTGTGGCGCAATCGCCGCATAGCCTGCTCTTGCAAAGCCGTCCGTAACGTCACGGATATGATCGTTGACCCCAAAAATTTCCTGGATCACAACCACCCCGCCACGGGGTGCACCTTCTGGCAAGGCTTCATATGCCCCAAACGAAAAGCCGTCGACAGCCCGTAGTTGTCTCTGCGTACCCATTATTCCTCCTAACCCCAATCTCGCCGCGAGAGTCTAACCCACAAAGTGAACAACAACCTGGCCGAAAGAAAGACGTTCGCGCGACAAATACTTAACAACGTCACATGTCTGTAACAAAGCCCCATCACAATAGGCTTTGTCGCCTGCTTGGCCGTGTGCGCGCGAATAGCCGAAGGTGCTATGTGATGAAAACCCTTTTTTTGTATTCGCTCGCCTCTTTACTTATCGCATTCCAAGCTAGTGCGGATCAACCCGGCAATTGGACCAATAGCGGCTTCCAGATCACGTCACCGGGAGGCGCTTTTTCTTTCAAATTGGGCGGGCGGATGATGTGGGACGTCGATAGTTTTGACGGCGTCCTCAATCGTTCGAACGATGGTTCTCGTCGTCTCCGCAACGATCTTCGGCGTTCACGACTCGAACTTGGCGGGACGGCGTACGACGATTGGAAATTCACGTTCGACGTCAATATCAAAGCTAAGGCGGGCGCAAGCAACACCCATCTCCACGCCGTTGGTGTTGGTTATACCGGACTCCACGCATTTGACATTTTTGTCGGCAGAACCAAAGAACCTTTCGGTCTTGAGGAATTGACGAGTTCGAAATCGATTTCCAGTATCGAACGAAATTACTTTACTGAGGCAACAGATACCGACAGCCAGCCGCAGTTTGGAATCCGTCTAGATAGCAATGGTAGCGGTCTTGGTTGGAGTGTCGGTTTGTTTAACCCGGCCGGTGGCCCCAAGAAAAGCGATGGTAATAACCGGATCGCATTTACTGGACGCTTATTTGGAGCCCCAATAGACACGGGCTCGAAGACGCTGCATTTAGGGATTGCCTTCACCGACCGAAATATCGATCGGCCGATCCAGCAAAAAGGATTCGCTCTCGACATTGCTGAATCTGGCGGAAAACTCGATTCATCCTCGCTCACGATCGACAGCGATCGGCAGTGGGGTGTTGAGGGTCTTTATATTTCTGGTCCGTTCAGTCTGCAATCTGAGGTATTCGTTAAGAAGGTCGGCGGGGCCAATGGCGGTCCCAGCGGCGACGTACACCACT
>PBAA01000027.1 GCA_002715785.1 Gammaproteobacteria bacterium
AAGGTTCTGGCTACCGGCAGCGCCTGGAATAGCACCGTCTTTGTTGCGGTCGGTGAACACGAGCCGATAGGCGATATCGCCAATGTGGGATTTCGCTGGATCCGTTAGCGGACCCGACACCCAACCGGCCCACTCGTTGGCACCGTGCTGACCAAACACCATCCGTACCGAAGCACTCATTTCTTCGTGTTGCGGATCGTTGGTGACGTAATTAACCACCCCACCAATGGAGTTCCGTCCGTACAAGGTTCCTTGCGGTCCGCGCAAGACCTCAACGCGTTTCACGTCGTAGAGCGCGTTCTCCGTGGCAGCAATACCAAAGTCGGGGGAGTAAATACCGTTGTAGTAGGTGCCGACTCCTGGGTCACCACCCAAGCCTCGGAAGTTACGTCCTACACCACGGATCTTGATGTCCCAGGCAGTACGCGTGGTCGCCGGGATGAAGTTAATCATCTCGTTCGGACCCTGTACGCCCATGTCTTCAAGAAAATCCTGATCCATCGCCGTAATCGCGATGGAAGTATCCGATACCGTCGACTCGACTCGTTGCCCGTAGACGAGGACTTCCTCGATACGCGCCGTCGATGAATCATCATCGTCGTCGTCATCCGCCATCACTGGCGTCCACAAAGCAAAGATCCCGAGGACTGCAAACACGCGACCAAACCAAAGCATCTTCATCCGTTTCTCTCTCCGCAAAATAGCCACCCGCCCGTCTCCCAGGGCCAGTGGTCTGTTATTCCTCAAACGTACAAGAACCGTATCACGAACCGCACGCTNGCGCTTATTTATCGGCTAGGAATGACGGTCCATCTTTTNCCTGCATTGCTTCCCAAATGTAACGANNCCNAATCAAACTAANAGGCCTGAATCTGGCCCCGNGCCTGATCCCAAAAGAACAATGANTTTNCAACTTGTTACAGCNCTGTCTCGAGGGTATGNCTCTCGGTANGCCTGTTACTGNCTCGACGTGGCCGTGTCAGCGCAACCCCGCGTTTGCCATGTACTGTTGGTTGCCGATTTGGACAAACCGCCGATATTTTTCGAGTTGTTCNNGCGTCAACGTGGACGCCATCGCCNNAACGGCTCGATTCTCCACCCGACGCAAGTCGCGACGTACCCGCACATCGATCGCCCCGCCCTGCCGGCCGATGCGCCGCTGGGAACCATTTCGCTCGGCAAAGTATTCATTCACGTGTTCTTGAAAGGCCTCTACTTGATCGGGTTTTAGATCAAGTTTAGTGAGTTGATCCATCAACCGCGCTCTGTAGGGATCCTCGACATCCGTTTTGTGTCCAAACGCGTCGGTCGTTGCCGCCTGCACTCCGCCGACGAGGGTAACGACTAAACACGATGCCAACACAACTCGCCACATCGAGCGAAGGGAATAATGATTGACAATCACTCCTTTTCCTCCTTAACGGACCTTACTTTCCAAGTCTTTAATTATCTCACAAGTATAAACGGTCGGTTTTCAGCACCGCAGGATAAGACCGTGTCATGCATTGATCGCTAGCGGCTGCGTCCAACCGATGCCATGGGTTTGCGTCGCGTAGGCAAAATTCGGAATGCGGCTCTCAAGCTCCCTAAACGTACGTTGTAATGGCTCTTTGGCGTTGTTTTGCTCGCTGATGTGTCCAATCACCACGTGCGTTAACGCGTCATGGACAACTTCTTCCAAAAACCCTGCGGTTTGCGCATTAGATAAATGCCCAAACTTNCCNGCAATACGCCGCTTCAACCGCGCGGGATAATCACCGTCTCGTAACATCTCCGTGTCGTGATTGCTTTCCACCAGGATCGCATTGCATTGCCGNTAACTTTCGACAACAAACGGCGTGACGTGTCCCAAATCCGTGAGAATTCCCACGGCAAGCCCTGCATGACTGACGACATATTGCGTTGGCTCCCGCGCATCGTGGGGTACGGGCACCGGGAGTACGGTCAGATCTCCAACAACGAGTTGCTCGGTTGGGACAATGGATCTCGCCAGCCGTTGATCTAGATCGCGTCCTGCGAGCGCGCGGTGGGTTCCGTGAGAGGCGTAGACGGGTAGATCAAATCGGTGACTGAGCGGAACAATCCCGCCAACGTGGTCGCCGTGCTCATGTGTCACGAGCAAGGCATCAATCGTCTCAACGGCAATTCCCAGAGCCTTAAGCCGACNCGTCGTCTGTTTGACGCTAAAGCCGCAATCCACCAACACCGTGGTCCCGCCACCTTGGACTACCGTTCCATTACCCCCGCTCCCGCTACCGAGCGAGGCAAACCGAATGGTCTCGACAAGCATCTCCGAAGCAAAAAGATCTGACGTTTCTGTTCGCCGTTTCAGGCAGCAAACTCCCGCAACATCACTAGGATCTGTTCGCTTAATTCGACCGGGACCGGGTCACCTTTGGGTGATCGCACATTGACGTCGTGCCCGCTTTCCGCAGCATCAATACGGACAATGACCGAGTGGTCTGCGTAGTCGTCAGATCGACCCGGGATCAGNCGTCGGATCAAACCTTCCGTCGCACCCGTAAGGATTTCAGGATCGATGACAACCTCGAAGTAACCTTCGTCTCGATGTAATGCAGTGACGTTCATTTCGGAACGCTCTAACGCCTGGCCGACCGTTGCCCAGGCACGATCGAAATCCACGTTCAGGTGCAGCACCGGATAACCTTTGTCATCGCGCACCACGGCTGCCTTCATGCCCGTCGAAATTTGACGTCCGACAATCGATACGCTCGGCTGAGCGAGACCGGCAGCGAAATAGGCACCGAGCTCGTTGACGAGATCGGCCTCGATCGCGACGTTCGACGATCTCTCCGGCCAATCGANCTTGTCCAAGTTTATGGCTTCATCCACTTGACGAACGTGGACTTCAGCAGATCCGCGCCGAATTCCTTGTTCGACTCGAAAGAGAATCTGATCAGTAATCCCAAAACTANCGGCGTCACGCTTTGTACTTCGAAGCGCTTTGCGCACCACGTCGGCGTATTCTTCATCCCCNACCTTCAACACCTCAGAAAAAATAAGACCTTCCTGCGCTCGCTGTCCCGCAATACCGATACCGTTATCAGCAAGAAATTGCTTGACCACCGGCCAGACCTGGTCAGGCGTTTCTCCCACAACAATCCAACGCCGATCACCGAGTTTCTTGATGCGAATCGAGCTATCGTCGTCACGACCCCACATGGCAGTCGGCATCGGCGCCTTATCCGGAAAGACTTTCTGCAACGGTCGCAATTCGATGACCGGAATCGGCCAAGAATCACGAACCGACGATGGATCTAAATCGTCTGGAACAACAAGCGTTACCGGGGCTTCCTTTGCGTCAAGATAATCGTCCTTCGTACCCCCAAAAACGGCCCGATCCTTCCCAAACAAGCTGCATCCAACCATCAAAAACGCACTCAACAGCGTCATCGACAATATGGTGAATGCGCGCACGTGCNTATCCCTCATAAGGCCCCTATTGCGCTCAAGCGCCGTCGCACTTCTGCGTGATGTGTTTCGGACAGCTCTATCAGCGGTAGTCGAATGCCGTCTTCGATTCTTCCCATCTGTTGCAGCGCCCACTTGGTCGGGGTCGGACTCGTTTCGACGAACAAAATTTCGTGGATCGGCTGCATCTGGCGGTCTAGAGCTTCGGCACCATCAAGATCACCGTTTAGGTAGCAATCACAAAAAGCCGACATCAGATGAGGAACGACATTCGCCGTCACGGAAATGGCCCCCACGGCACCAAGCTCCATCATCTGCAAGGTCTGCGCATCCTCTCCAGACAACACAATGAAATCGTCGTCCACCAATGCACGAATCGCGGCGACGCGCTCGGCGTCGCCACACGCCTCTTTGATCCCGATGATCTGATCGATGGGTGCGAGCCGCGCNACCGTTTCCGGTTGCATGTCGCACGCCGTACGAGGCGGCACGTTATACAAAATCATGGGGATGTCGACGACTTCCGCAATCGCGCAATAGTGTCGATAGAGCCCTTCCTGGGTCGGCTTGTTGTAATAAGGAGTGACCAACAAACACGCGTCAGCTCCCGAGTTTTTCGCAGCTTCCGTCAACTCGATGGCTTCAGCAGTCGAGTTGGCTCCGGTACCCGCGACGACNGGGATCCGACCACTCACGCGTNGTACCGTAACCTCGATGACGCGTTTATGTTCNGTCGGNGTCANTGTCGCAGACTCACCCGTGGTACCCACCGGAACAATGCCGTGAGTACCGCTTTCCAGGTGCCAATCGATAAGACNNTCGAGAGCATCCCAATCGACCGCTCCCGAAGAGGTCATGGGCGTCACGAGCGCAACAAAACTGCCTTTCAGCATGCCCATCTACCTCTTAGACCACGGTNGTATGGTAATGGCGCCTACCAGGCTTCACAAGACGGGGTGGTCGTCGAAAGCGGCGTCAGATTGCCGAGGCCACGCGACATAAATCGCTTTGACGAGGGTCGCCAGTGGGATCGCGAAAAATACTCCCCAAAAACCCCAAAGGCCGCCGAACGCCAACACCGCGACAATAATCGCGATGGGGTGCAGATTCACGGCGACGGAAAATAACTTCGGCACAAGGACCATCCCGTCGACCGCCTGTACCACAAGGTAGGCAATGACAATCCATAAGAAATCAGCCGACCACCCGAACTGCAATAGACCAACAGCGACCACGGGTAACGTTACAAGCGCCGCACCAATGAAAGGAACCAAGACTGAGAGTCCAACAAGCAACCCAAGGAGAGCCGCTTCGTTAAGGCCAAGCCAAGCAAATAGAACGTACATGACAACGCCNACAATGAGAATTTCGACCGCCTTTCCCCGCACGTAATTACCTATCTGTTCGGTCATTTCGGCGCCGACTCTGTCCAATAACGGTCGGTTTGCCGGCAACAGTCCACCGAACCATCCCACCAATCGATTCCGGTCCTTGAGAAAGAAGAAGACTGAAATCGGCACCAGCAAAAGGAAGATGACAAGCCCAAAAGCATTTGGCAGCTGTCCCACCAGNGCTTGTAGAAACATGCCTCCCAATTCAGTCANTTGCGNGTTCGCCGTCGACAGCCAAGCGCTCACCGTTTCTTCAGAAAAAAGTGCCGGGTAGGTCGCAGATAGGTCCGTAANAAGTTCGGCAATCCGATCGATGACGCCAGGCATCGCGTCGATGGTCTGGTTCATCTGCCGCCAAACCAGCGGCAACACGCCGACGAACAACGCAACTAAAGCGCCCAGGAACAATATCATCACGACGCCAATCGCGANCACTTCGGGNAATCCCCAAAGAACCANGCGGACGACGATTCCTTGGATCAGAAAAGCCACGATAAGACCNGTGATGACCGGCGCAAGATAGCTACCAAATACCGCCAAGAAACCAAAGATGAAGACGATCAGAAGCACGAGGTAAATCGCCTCTTCGTTCGAAAAGTGGCGATTAATCCAACTGCTAATGGTGTCAACGAAATTCATCGGCCAGTTCTTTTCTCTAGCAGGTAGCTATAGGTTCCANCATCGTCATTCGATTCGAGGAGCTTGTGGCCACTTTGTTCAGAAAANACNCGGAAGTCCTTCACCGAACCCGGATCCGTGGCCAACACGCGCAAAAGCGAACCCGGCGAAAGTTCATTCAACGCTTTCTTCGCCTTCAGGAGCGGCATCGGGCAATTAAGACCCTTAACGTCTAGGAGTATGGGCTCGTCACCGGGCATAACAATGGAGTATCGCACACCCACACNNGGCACCTTGAGCAGTCCACCGTTTACCGTCGTCTNANGACATTCGTTGTATGATTCGCGGCATGAAAACGCTTCTCGCGCTGGTCAGCGGAATCGCTCTAGCAAACCCAATATTCGCGGTTCCTCATAGCGAATTACCTGAACTCGGCGATACCTCCTCCGCTGTTATCTCACCCGAAACGGAGCGCCGGTTAGGCCAGGANTTCTTAAAGCAAGTCCGATCGCANCTGCCCACCATCGAGGATCCAATTCTTAAGTACTACACCAAACTTCAACTCTACGAACTCGCCACGCACTCCCAGCTGAAACAAGTTTTGCTCTATCCCGTGTTAATCGATGACAAGCAAATCAANGCGTTCGCTGCGCCCGGCGGGATCATCGGCATCAATCTGGGATTGTTCCTGCATGCGATGGACGTGCACGAATATTCGTGGGTGCTCGCGCACGAATTAGCGCACCTTAGTCAACGGCACTTCGCCCGAAGTGTAGAAGCCCAACAACGGATGACTTTGCCAACGCTCATTGGGTTTCTTGCTGGCGCCGCCATCATGGCCGCTGGATCATCCGAAGCGGGTATGGCNGCCATAANCAGTGCACAGGCCATCGCTCAGAATCAGCGACTCCGGTACAGCCGCGGGCGAGAGCAGGAGGCAGATCGCATTGGATTGACGACGCTTTGGCGCGCCGGACACGACATCGACGCGAGTTCGCGAATGTTGGTCCGTATGCAACGTGCTTATCGCTTCACCGAACGCCCTCCGGAATTCTTACTCTCCCACCCGGTTACCGAAAAACGGATTACGGATGCTCGTAATCAGTCAGTGAACTACGAAGAAAAACCGGTTTCGAGTTCACTGGAATATCAGTTCATGCGGGCGCGGGTGCGAATGCATTTCGCCGAAAACGGCGCTAAGGCCTTGGAAGAGGCAAAAAACACCGTCGATAGCGCCGTCGTCAACGACTATGCGCTCGCACTCGCGAACGACCGCGCCGGGAGGCATGACAACGCACTGTCATTGCTGAAGGGACTGCATGAAGAAGACCCCGGCAGCATTCTCCTTTGCGCAACATTTGCCGAACTTCTTATCAATGCCGGCAAGATTGCGGAAGCTGTGGAATTGCTTTCGCATCGGCTGGTCATCAATCCCGACAACCAGCCCTTCGCGATTCTTTACGCTCGCGCACTCAACGCCAGTCAACGTCACGACGACGCCAAGGACGTGCTCTGGCGCCAAGCGACGATCAACGAAGACGACGTCGACGTATGGTACGACCTCGCAGAAACCGCAGGGCTCGCAGGAGACATTGTGGATGTGCACCGAGCTAGGGCCGAATTCTTCGCATTGAATGGNGACTACCAGAACGCAATTCAGCATCTGCAATACGCGCTGAGCCTCGTGACCAAACCGAGCCAGCGCCTTACGGCGAGCCTTCAGCAGCGGCTTTTAGATCTTCGAACGCAAGCAGAAGCCGCGCGTAAAACTTGATCGGGTAGGATTCTCAGCTCATGGAGTAGGGAAATCTAACATTCGTCGTAGCGGCAGAATCGCACGCTCGGCGGTTTCCANATCCACGAGAATTTCGTTACTTCCATCTCGCAGCGCATCACGTAATTCGCGCAACTCATTCATTGCCATCCAAGGGCAATGCGCACAGCTGCGGCAGGTCGCCCCATCGCCCGCCGTGGGCGCCTCAATAAAGCGTTTTTGCGGGTTCGCTTGTCGCATTTTATGAAACAAGCCGCGATCGGTGGCAACAATGAAGGTCTCGTGAGGCAGGTCGCCGGCTGCTTTCAGGATCTGGCTGGTCGAACCGACACAATCCGCCATGGCCACNACCGCGGCCGGAGATTCTGGATGGACCAGGATACCTGCCTCTGGGTATACCCGTCGCATATCGGCCATCGCGGACGCCTTGAACTCTTCATGGACAACACAGGCTCCCCGCCAGAGCAACATATCAGCGCCCGTCTCAGCTTGGATATACCCGCCGAGGTGCTGATCCGGCGCCCACAGGATTTTTTCGTCGTTCGCGGCGAGGTGTTCAACGATTCGCAATCCCACACTCGACGTAACTACCCAATCAGAGAGGGCTTTAACCCGCGCCGACGTGTTCGCGTACACAACCACGGTCCGGTCCGGATGGTCCGCGATGAACGCCTCGAACTCATCTGGCGGGCACCCAATGTCTAGCGAGCATTCAGCCGCCAGAGTCGGCATCAGAACGCGTTTCTGAGGCGCAAGGATCTTGGCGGTTTCACCCATAAAGCGAACGCCAGCAACGACCAAAGTGGGTGCCGAGTGATCGCGGCCGAACCGCGCCATTTCAAGCGAGTCTGCGACACATCCACCCGTTTCTTCGGCAAGGTCTTGAATGTCCCCATCGACGTAGTAGTGCGCGACGAGAACTGCATTTTGACGCTCAATCAGCANCCGAATTTCGGTACGCAACGCCTCCTTCTCTTCGTCGTCAAGGACGGTGGTCGTATGCACTGGAACCGACGAACTTTCGAGCGTGTAGTCTGCCAACATAGTTCCATCATAACGCACCAAAAGCCGTCGCCAGACTCGACTTATGTTTACCGCCTGGCGTCGAGCTGGTAACAATGGGCTCCTTACCAACAGCCGTGTCGGAATTCATGAGGATCTGTTTTATTACCGCGTTCGGCGGCAAGCCTCTCAACGACAACCTGGAACGATTAGCTAACGAATTCGCTAACCAGGGATGGTCCATCGAGCACATCGACCACGCGAGTCTGGAAGTACTCGACGGCCAGCTGACCGGAAACGACCCGAACGGAATTCGACACGTCCTCGATCAATTTGATCGGATCTGGGTCGTAGGCTTCGGCGATCAACCAACATTCCTCGATCGCATGCAACTTCTCCGAACCCTGGATCAANCAAAATTTGTCAACAACGTCGATGCCCTCATCTACCTGCATGGTAAGCCCCACCTTGTTCTCGGAGACCTCGGGCAACATCATCCACAAACAATCGTCAGCGCTAATCCCCAAACACTTCTGAGCGCCGTCGAACGNGGCGGCGCTTGGATAGGGAANCCTACCGCNGGCAGTTTTGGTCGCGACGTATTTACACTTACCAAGACCAACAGCAACCGTCGCGCCATCATTGAGCACCTGACGCAGTCTGGGTTCGCCATGCTGCAAGANCGGGTCGAGACCACGGTTGAAAAACGTTTTCTTATTGCCGGATCTCAGTTGATCGGCGTCTACGGGAAAAGCCATACCGATCACAGAAGCAATCTAGCCGCAGGTTCCGTCCCGACCATCGTGGACGCAACTTCCGCTGAAANAGAGCTCGTTGAAACCTGCATTCGTTGGCTTAACCNANNNGGGGTTCGATTCGCAACGATCGATATGGCACACCCCTNCTTGTTCGACATCAATATCGCAAATCCCGGATGGCTTGCGACCTATGAAGAGCTAACCGGTTGCAACTTGGTTGATAAAGTCGTCCTGGCAATTCAATAGCGATTCCAACCGAAAGCCTATATTTAAGCCCGACTGCCGCCGTCAATGGCAATCACGGCGCCCGTCGTATAACTACCGGTAGGTCCCGCTAGATAGAGCGCTGCTCCGACGACCTCATCGGCCTCGCCGCCTCGTTGCAGCGCGATATTCGTCTTCGCACGCTTATCGAATGCGTCCATGTCCCAAGCCTTCGATATATCCGTTAAGAACGGACCCGGTTGAATACAGTTAACCCGAACGCGGGGGCCAAAAGCGTGGGCTAGCGAGAGTGTCAGCGAATTGATACCCGCCTTGCATGCCCCATAAGGTTCCGAATTGGGTGTTGGCTGTACTGCAGCGTTGCTGCTTACGTTAATGATTGCTCCACCGTCACCTGCAGCCATCCGCTCGCCGATCAACGCAGACAATCGATAGGGGCCTTTCAGATTGACGCCGACAACTTTGTCGAAGAGTTCCTCGGTAACTGTCGACAGATTTGGATAAAGCGGTGACATGCCCGCGTTATTGACCAACACATCGACTTTACCAAACCGTTCGTAGGCAACGTCGACCAGCGCGTCGATCTCTTCCCAGTGGCCGACATGACACCCATGCGCAAGCGCTCGTCGACCCATCGCGACCACCTCTTTCGCCACGCGTTCGCAATTGTCCTGCTTACGGCTGGTAATGATGGCATCCGCCCCCCGTTCTGCAAACGCGAGAACCATTGCGCGACCCAAACCGCGACTTCCACCCGTCACAAGAACGACCTTATCCGTAAAATCAAATAGTTGATCCAAAACGCCTCCCACCTTACCTTTCACTGAACCGCGGGTTTAAGAAACTATCCGAACCCGCGAAACGAGTAACGATTCTAACGGAGGACGACATGGGTATGTTGGATGGGAAGGTTGCGCTGGTCACCGGTGCAGGAGGAGGTCTTGGTCGCACCCACGCACTCCTTCTAGCAAATGAGGGTGCGGCGGTCGTCGTCAACGATCTAGGCGGTGCACGAGACGGTAGCGGCTCTGGCACCAACATGGCCGACACTGTCGTACAGGAAATTAAGGAGGCAGGCGGCGAAGCAGTTGCGGATTACGGCAATGTCGCCGTTCAGGAAGACGCTCGCAATATGGTCAAAGCGGGCGTTGATAATTTCGGCAAGCTCGACATCTTGATCGCCAACGCGGGCATTCTCCGAGACAAGAGCTTCAAAAACATGGATGACGATATGTGGGACATCGTCGTCAACGTCCATCTGAAGGGCACCTATTTAACGACTAAAGCCGCCTACGACCAAATGCTTGAGCAAGGCGAGGGCGGCCGCATCGTGGTTACCAGTTCTACTTCAGGACTATTGGGGAACTTTGGCCAAACCAACTACGGTGCNGCTAAGGCCGGGATTGCCGGCATGGCAAGGTGTCTCTACCTTGAAGGAATGAAGTACGGCATTAACGTCAACATTCTAGCGCCTACCGCGCTGTCTCGATTAACAGACGACATTATGCCGGACGCTGTAAAAGATCAGATTCCACCCGATCGGGTCTCCCCCGCTGTTGTTTGGCTTTGCTCTGACGAGGCCAAGGAAGTGACNGGGCGGACATGGCTCGTTTCCGGAAATCGGGTGTCCTTGCTCGCTTGGAATTTGATGCCCATCGCCCAAAAGGATGAAGCCGAAGGACCGTGGGAAGTCGACGAGGTCGGCGAGGCAATCCTAGCCACCAAAGACAGCTGGCCATCGATCAACCCAATGCGAGGATTCGACGTCTGAAGGTCGCCACTTGCTAATGTTGAGATGGTGGCAATATATGGCAATCACTTGCTTTAAGCAGCGGGAAAACGCGTACGGGTTGTCGCGACAGCTGCCGATCAGGCACCGAGGTCGGTCGTGAACTTCGGTTTTTCTGAAGAGCAAGAATTGCTCCGCGACCAGGTGGTTCGATTTATCACCGACGAATGTCCTATCGATGTCGTTCGTACGTTTGAACCGGATACGAACCGGGCTCTGTGGAAGAAAATCGCTGAGCTCGGGTGGGTCGGTCTTACGGTTCCTGAGCGATTCGGTGGTAGTGGTCTGAAGTGGGTCGATTTGACGGTCGTACTCGAAGAAACAGGGCGCGGCCTTTGTCCTCTGCCGCTGACATCGAACGCCTTGGCTTGCGCCGCGATTCTCCGATCCGGAAGCATTTCTCAACAGAAAGAGTGGTTACCAAAAATAGCGAGCGGATCGGTCGTTTTCGGTTTTGGCCTCTACGATGAACCAAATTGGATCGACAAGGACGCCATTACGCTTGATGCGAGCGATCGCATTACCGGTACAAAAACATTTGTCAGCGATGCGCTTCTAGCAACACACGTGATGGTCGGTGTTCAAACAAAAAACGGGCCCGCCTTGACCATGACAGACGTGAACGCAGTCGAATGTGTTGCATTANATGTGATGGACAGGACGAAGCCAGCCGCGCAAGTATCGTTTGATCAGGTCCAGGCGACCGTTGAACGCCTTCTCCCATTATCTGATGCCGACTTGGACTACCTGAACAGTTGTGGCGCCGTTGCGATAACGGCGGAAATGGTCGGCGCAGCCGAAGCTGTCCTCGGACTCACCTCCGATTACGCCAAAGAACGCATCCAGTTCGGTCATCCCATTGGCAAGTATCAAGGCGTTAAACATCGACTCGCCGACATGTTCGTCGATATTGAATCCTTCAAATCCCTTCTGTACTACGCNGCCTGGTGCGTCGACGATGCGACCGATGAACTGTCGCAAGCCGCTTCCAGAGCGAAGGCAACTGCATCGGACGCATTCGCGCAAATAGGCATTGATGGCGTGGGCCTTCACGGGGCCATTGGTTACACCGCCGAATACGACGTCCAGCTTTACTTAAAACGGGCCAAGTGGGCGCGCGCAATGTTCGGCGATTCCGACTTTCACTATGACCGAGTCGCCACACTCGGAGGTTTGTAATGGATTTTGACTTCACGCCTGACGAAGANGCTTTTCGGACCGAGGTCAGAGCATTCCTTTCTCAAAACCTGCCCCCTCGAAACGAACGCTCCGGGAGCTTCATGCGCGATTGGCTCGACAAAGTGCGTGCCAAGGGCTGGGTAGGATTTTCTTGGCCAAAATCCGTNGGCGGTAGCGATGGCGACGTCGCTCGACAGGCGATCCTAAAGGAAGAAATGGCACTCGCGGGAGCGCCCCCGTTGGGAACCTCCTTTATGGGTCTTGCCTGGGTCGGTCCGGGAATCATTCAGTATGGCACGGATGAGCAAAAAGCCCGNTTCATCCCCGACATACTTGACAGCAAAGTCACCTGGTGCACNGGATATTCTGAGCCCAATCACGGCAGCGACCTCGCAGCGATTCAAACCAAAGCAGAGCGCATCGGGGATCATTACAAGGTAAACGGACAAAAAATNTGGACGACGGGTGCTCCTTACGCCGACTGGATGATCCTCTTAACCCGTACAGACTTTAATACCGAGGTTAAACACGATGGTATTACCTGCTTGTTGGTCCCAATGAAAACCGAGGGGGTTGAAGTTCGGCCTATCGAAAACATGGCCGGCGATCGACACTTCGCCGAGGTTTTCTTCACGGATGTCGAAGTTCCGATCGAGAACCGTTTGGGCGACGAGGGTAAGGGCTGGGCCGTCACCATNTCGGCGCTAGCCAACGAACGCTCGAGCATCGGCGAGGTAACCCAAATGTTCGGTAAGCTCGAGGACTTAAAACAATTAGTNCGCGGAACTCGGAAACAGGGCGCTCCCGCATCGGAAGACCCCCTGGTCCGCCGACGGATCGCTGAATTCGAGACGAAAATCGCGGCGATGAAATACAACGGATTACGCTATTTGACCCGGCAGCTGCGGGGTCAACCGCTGTCCTCAGAAACATCCGTTAACAAGTTGCTTCGGGCAAGTCTCGAAATCGAAATGGATGATTTTGCGGTGGAACTGCAGGGNCAGGAAGGTGTTCANTTCCAAACNCAGACCGCGCGTTGGGCCAGATCTTCATTAAGCTGGCCCAACGTTGTCATCGGCGGCGGCACCCCCAACATCCAGCGAAACATTATCAGCGAGCGCATTCTCGGCTTNCCAAAAGATTAAGGTGTTTCGTTAGGGTNAAAGTTTCCACTTAGGAGGATTGTCCCANTCGTATGGTTCGATACCCGTCTCGTTAATTAACCATACCGATGCACTNGCCGTCCCAGCGTCCAACTCNAAAAAACCCAAGGTCCCGAATTGCGTGTCGTAGTTGTGTGGGTAGGTCGGTGACCCAGGGTTGACACAAAGAATGCCNCCCACGTCGCGGATCAACTCGGTGTGGGTATCTCCAAACACGATGACATCCGGCGTTCTTTCGGGGAAATAGCGCTCGCACCAACGAGCCACCGTATGATCCGGCGGGCGTTCATCGGCCGGAATATAATGGGTCAGGCCAATGACCACGTCTTCCATCTCCANCGTCCAAGCGTACTGGACCCTATCGTCCTCCGGTTGAATCGGACGCCCGCCAGACCCATCTTCGCCATTACCACGAGCACAATAAATCGGAGCAATTTTTTCGAATTCACTCAACAAGGCGAGGTCGTGGACATCTCCACCGTGGAAGATGTAATCGACACCTTCAAACGCTCGAAAAACCTGTGGCCAAAGCGTCTGACAAGCTTCGGGCACATGCGTGTCGGCAACCAAACCTATGCGCAACGACATCAGCGTCGCCCCCACCGCGAAATCAGTTACCCTACGTGACGAAAAGGGGGGTCACAAGATGTTCGATTGGAACGGGGTAAAAACCAAAGCGAACAGCGATGGCGAATTTGGCATTCATGCTCGAATGTGGGACTCGACTCTGCGGATCAGCATCGGCGATGAGAAAACACGCATCGATATTGAAGGTGGCACGATCCGAGAGATTCAGGACTGGTACGGTGGTGGCCCAACGGACCTGGCGATTTCGGCGTCTCAACAGGANTGGGATGAGCTTTTACGANCTGTACCGAAGCCGTTTTATCAAGATCTGTACCCGGCTTCCATCCATCACGGTTTCGAAATCACGGGTGACCGAGACAACTATTGCGCCTACTACCCNGCCATCCGGCGTTTGATCGAAATCCTCCGGGAGGTCCGCAATGCCGAGGTTTGATTCAACGACCGGGCGTTATACGTACCTAACGATCGAAGACGTGGAATATCGCCTTTATTTCGAGGAAGCGGGTTCCGGAGAGATCGGTCTGNTGCTACAGCACACCGCGGGTGCAGATGGACGACAATGGCGCCATATCATGGAGGATGACGATCTTCAGTCGAAATTTCGATTAATTGCCTACGACCTCCCCTATCACGGTAAGTCCGTGCCGCCCGAAGATCTGAGATGGTGGGAAAAGGAATATCGACTCGAAAAAGAATTTCTGATGCAAGTCCCCATCACGCTTGCACGCGCGCTTGAACTTGATCGACCCGTCTACATGGGAAGTTCGATTGGCGGACACCTGGCCGTCGATCTCGCTTTACACCATCCAAACGAATTCCGAGCCGTGGTCGGTCTCGAAGCTTCCGCCTATACACCAGGCGGTTTTGTGGACGAGTTTTACCACCCCAAAATCGGCAACGATTACAAAGGCCATTTAATGTACGGCATGATGGCACCAACGAGCCCTGATGCCTTGCGCCACGAGACGAGTTGGGTTTATAGCCAGGGTGCGCCAGCCGTCTTTAAGGGTGATCTTTACTACTACTCAATCGACCACGACGTAAGAAATACGGCACACGCGATCAATACCGAGCTTTGCTCCGTCGACATTCTCAATGGCGAATATGATTGGAGCGGCACACCTGATGCAGGTGAAGAGCTGGCATCGATGATACCCGGTGCTCGCTACCGGACCCTAACGGGTCTCGGTCATTTCCCGATGAGCGAAAACCCAACGCTTTTCCTCGATCAAATTCGCCCCGTACTCGACGACATTATCGAGTCTCCCCGCTAGGGTCGTTGCGCCGCAGACAACGCCTCGCGGTGCTGGTTCGCGCGGTGAACATCGGCCATCATCGAATCGAGCCTTCGCACCGGGGCTGAAACGAGCACGATAAGCCCTATCAAAGCAACAAAAACCGCGCCACTTGCGATGAGCGAAGTCGATATATCGTAAGCGTCTGCGATCATGCTCACCGGTAATACGCCGAGCGGCATGAGCCCATGTGACATCATATCGATGCTCATGATGCGTCCCCGCATATGCCGCGCGACTTGAACCTGCAACAAGCCACGATTCAGAGACATATTCCAAGACGACAACCAGCCCACCAATCCAAGTACCCCGACCGCTGTCCACAAATTAGGTGCCATACCGAACAGAACAGTCGAAATACCCCAGCCAAAACAGCTCACCACAAGCCAAGTGCCTTTGTGCTTCAAGTCGCCCGAGGCAGCCAACATCAACGATCCAAGAATTGCACCAATGCCCATTGCCGAAAGAAGCAATCCCAGGTCGTCNGGACCACCGAGCAAAATGTCTTCGTTAAACGCGGGCAACAACGTGTTAAGTGGCATACCAAACATGAATGGCACGATCGATAGAATGATCAGGGCGTATACAGTCGGGTGAGTCCGGACGTACTTAAGGCCATCCAGAATTTCAATCAACGGGTGTTTGCGCGTCTCGCGCGATCCCGCCCGACCGCTCTTGGAGACGAATAACATCGTGACCGCCGAAAGGAGATACAACGCGCCGATGACGACGTAAACGATGCCGACACCAAAGGTGCTCGAGGTATCTCCCGCCGCGATCCAAGCGATCAAGAAGCCTGAAAATGCCGGCGCCAAGATTCGCGCAAAATTCATGCTCGTCGTGTTAAGCGCCATGGCCGTAAAAATTAATCGCTCGTCCACAAGATCCGGAACAAATGCGTTTCGAGCAGGAAACGATAGAGCCAACACAATGCCGTTAAACAGGCCAAACATAATAAAATCCCAGAAATCCACGTTCCCGATCAGGATGATTAAGGCCATGATTAGTGTGGCAATGGCGTTCAAGGATTGGGCCGCTACAAGTATCGACTTCTTTGAAACTCGGTCAGCAAGGACCCCTCCCCACAAAGAAAATAGCACTTGAGGAATCATGAAGGACATGGTGACCCATCCAAGGTCGACCGCGGAGGAAGTCAGTTCGTACACGAACCACCCTCGCGCAACCTGTTGCATGTTCATCGCAAACGAAGAACCCAAGTTGCCGAACCACAGCCAACGGAAATCGGCCTGCGAAAGGGCGGTAAAAATATCCCGGGACGCCAGAGTTATCTTAGATCAGCGAGCGACCTCGGAGTCTAACATGCGGCCTAGTCCGACCCGGTCCGGTCACGGAAACGATCGGCCAACTTAGTAATCGAGTCGGTACGAATCGCCATCTTGCACCAATGTGCCCGCCGTTGGACCGGAAAAATGAGTGCCTATCACGAGGACTGGACGACCCGCGTATAACTCAAGAAAGCGGGCACGCGTTAACGCGCTTAGCTCCGGGTCCACATCCGCCGTGGTTGACCAATCGGGATGGGCTATTTGACATGGGTGGTGGATCATATCGCCGGTAATGACCGCTTCTTCGCCCCGGGAAGTAATATGCACACTGACGTGCCCAGGCGTATGGCCAGGCGTCGCCTCTAAACTCACTTCACTCGTAACTTCATGATGACTTGAAACTAGGTCAGCTAAACCGGCATCAAAAATGGGCCGCACCGAATCATCAATCACGGGTCCGTATTCGGCCTGGCTTTCGTTTTGCCAATGCATCCACTCATCTTCTGCATAGAGATAGCGCGCGTTACGAAAAGTGGCTTCCCATCGTCCGTCTACCAAACGCGTATTCCATCCAACATGATCGACATGCATGTGTGTACACAAAACTGTATCGATGCCGTCACGATCAAATCCTGCGGCAGCGAGATCTTCCAAAAACGATGACTGCATTTGGTGCCATCTTGGATAGGTACGCTCCTTGTCATTCCCAATACAGGTATCAACGACGAGGGTCCGAGTGCCCGTCTCAATGACCAAACTATGGAACGAAAGGACAAGCTGGCAATCGTCGTTCACGAACGGTCCGATCCAGTCGATCGCCTTGATACGATCTTCCGTCGCCTGCGGCAATATGTAGTTACCGATNGTTGATGAGGTAAGTTCAACCACCCGCGTGATCGTGACATCACCAATTCGCCACTTCATCGGCCGTCCTTTGCTTCTGCTTACAATCCGTCACACTATAACGCCCTTGACGCGAATCAGACGGAGGAACCGACATGACCGAGTCGAGCCGGTACGGCGATGCCGAAATTACGCGCAGCGGTCACGTTGCAATNGCAGAAATACGCCGTCCTCCCAACAACTTCTTCGATGTCGATCTAATTAAGTCACTCGTCCAGGCATTCCGTGATCTCGACGACGACCCCGAGTGCCGGGCCATCGTCCTTTGCTCGGAAGGAAAACACTTCTGCGCCGGCAACGACTTTTCCGGATCCGGAACCCGGTCTGAACGAACCGAGCGAAATGNGACCCAGGGAAACCCGCTCTACACCGCGGCTGTCGATCTATTCTCGTGTCAGAAGCCGGTCGTCGGCGCTATCCAGGGAGCCGCCGTAGGCGGCGGATTTGGTTTGGCACTCGTTCCGGACTTTCGAGTCGTCTGCCNAGANGCTCGATTTACTGCAAATTTCGTCAAACTCGGCTTTCATCCCGGCTTTGGACTCACGCACACGCTGCCAAAACTCATCGGACAGCAAAAAGCAAACAACATGTTCTTAACCGGCAAGCGTATCGACGGAGAAACAGCTTACGATTGGGGCTTNGGTGACGTCTTGACTGACCGAGAAAACGTTCGNTCCGAAGCGATCGCGTTAGCGTCTGAGATTGCCGAGAATGCACCGCTGGCGGTGGTGTCCGTGAGAGCCACGATGCGTGCCGGATTAGCAGAATCTGTCAAAGACCAAACCGATCACGAATTTCTAGAGCAACATCGGCTGCAACAGACTGAAGATCACCGCGAAGGCGTCCGGGCGGTCGCCGAACGTCGCGCAGGAAACTTTGTCGGTCGCTAATCGATTCTCAAGCCGGCGTGCGGCGCGCATTTAATACGCTTCGAATCTCTGCGTAAGCTTGTTCGTTTANTTTGAAACGCCGAAAAAGCATAGCTCCAACTGCGTAGCAAACTAGCGGAAACAGGCTGTATAACGAGACGATCGCAATTTGCGTTTGCATCGACTGCACTTCATTCGGTACAAACCCCGCTGCCTGCAGAACGAACCCGGTCAACATCAGCATCGCCCCCATCGCGCACTTGTAGACGAAATTCCATGCCGCGAAGTAGGTCCCCTCTTTGCGTTCTCCCGTGACGTACTCGTCGTAATCGATCACGTCGCCCTGGACGGAGGCGCTTATCGTGCCACCGCAGCCTGCAGCCAGCCCCGCAAAGACGGCCAGCACGATCATCGTAATCAGCCGGGCGTCGACCGTGTCTAGGAAAGGGAGGACGAACATACCGCCAAACGATAAGCCGGTTAGCAACATCGAAAAAAACCAAAGTCGTACTTTGCCGTATCGGCGCGACAGCGGTATCCAGATTGGTACCGAAAAGGCCGACGGGATCATGTAAGACAAAATAATCAGGGGGGCCCACAATGCCGCGCCAACCACGTATTGCGCGACGTATAGCGTCAACACCCCAATTGCCGCCGAACCAACATTTTCGATGAACGTCACGATGATCAATAATCGTGCGTGGGGATTACGAACCACGTCCGCAAATGCTCGAAACGGTCGCTCGTTAACTCTCCCTTGGAATTCNCTCCGTTCCCGTAGCCTGANGACTGCAAAGCCAATCAGAAGCGCCATGACCAATGTTGCAACAAACGCCAGTTCAAGCGCGGTTTGTCGCACCACGGCCTCGCCCTGGGTTTCCGCAACCAGGAGGACTTGAAAACTCGCCAGACATAGGATCGAACCGAAGGTATAAAACGCGTGGCGGATGCCAAAAAGCCGACTNCGTTCGTGATAGTCATCCGACAGTTCTGCGCCGAGGGATAGATGNGGAACAAAAAAGACCGTCATGACCGAGTAAAACCCAATCACCGCCACCGCCATCCAACCAATCAGAGCCGTTTCAGATAACCCTGCTGGGGGCGAGAAAACCATCACGAATGCNGCCCCGATGGGGATGACGCTNGCTGCCATCCATGTACGACGTCGACCGAAGGAGCCNACGGTCCGATCACTGAGGTAACCGACNAGNGGATCNGAAATCGCGTCCCAAACTCGCGAAATACTGAAGATGACNCCCATCACTGCCGGCGCGATCAACANCACGTCCGTCGAGAACTTCATAACGTACAAACCGACGAGCAGGTACATGTATCCTGCGCCGACGGTCGGGGCGCCGTACGCAAATACCGTCCGCCAGGGGACTCGCACCTGTTGCTGATTCAAGGTTANGTTCACGCGTTCCTGATGGTTAGCCCACCGTCGACAGGCAGTGCCACGCCGGTGACATAACCAGCCGCCGGTAGAACCAAACTTAAGGTCATGTGGGCGACTTCCTCGGGGTCCGCATANCGCTTTAGTGCNACTCGCCGACGCGCATATTCTTGTTTTTGCTCTTCCGGTATGCCGTCGGTTAGACCGGTTCTTATCGGGCCCGGACAGATGCAATTCACCGTAATGTCTTCGGTTCCAAACTCTACTGCGAGCGATCGCGTTAGCCCCAGGACACCCGTTTTCGCGGCACTATATGCACTCGAGTACTTGGTCGCGCCCAAGCCCTCCGTTGATGCAATATTNACGATCCGACCGCCATGGGCTTCCCGTAAGAACGGTAGCGCGGCACGGATCATGCGCACGTGAGCCGTAATCAGTACATCCTGCCCGCGCTGCCAGACGCTTTCGTAATCGTCATCATCCACCGGGGCGCCCGCGCCAATGCCGGCATTGTTGATAAGAATGTCGATACCGCCAAAGTGCACGGCGATTTCNGGTACNACTCGTTCAATGGCATCCCGATCCGAAACATCAAGGGTCCATCCTCGCACCGGATAACCGGCCTCGCTGATTTCCTTAACGACATCGTTTAGGGGCTCCTCGTTGATATCGGTTAGGGCTACCAATGCGCCGTGCTCAGCAAACAAGCACGCNGTCGACCGACCCATTCCACTCGCTGCGCCAGTGACGATCGCGACCTTCCCTTCGATCGACCGACTAAGTTTGGTCAATTTCATTGCATTCCCCCACGTCATCGATTATTGCCCATTCTCCCGCGATATACAGGTGTCACGGCAGCTTACTTAACGCAATTGAGTCACGCGNGCTTGTTCGGTCCGCNCACCACGAATAGAATGCGCGGTTTCGTGGCCTAGGGGTCGTTAGCTCAGTTGGTAGAGCACCGGGCTTTTAACCCGTTGGTCCTGGGTTCGAGCCCCAGACGGCCCACCAACACGCCACCACGGAACTGCTTTTGGATTGGGCAGCACGAAACTTNATCTTGAGAGTCCGAAACGGACCCACGGCACCGCGCTTTTCCCTAGACGATCTGCCTGCTGCCAATCACTTAGAAGTCGTCGCTCAATCTGTCGCAAATGCTCTTTTCTTTGCCAATCAACACCGTGTTGATACATCGATCCGCGTCATTCTCGAAGGTCCTCCTTGCCCACCAAGGGTACTCACCTACCAAGGCAATTCCATCGGCTCTCTCGGAGGGTTTGATGAGCGTTCCATCGCTAACTCAATACGCGGCGCTCTTGCCCAAGGAACCCAGCTCGGTCGCGATGAAACCGTCATCTGTGACAGCGGCATCGAAGTCACTCACCGCAGTTTCGAATCCATCGTCAAGGCGGCGGCAATTCCCGGCTTTTACTACCTCGACAAGAAGGGGTCAGATATACGTGCGACCCCACTCGACTCGCCGGCAATCTTTGTCATGAGCGATCACAAATCGATGCCGCGTAAGAGCACGCAATATCTCGCCCGGCTCGGCGGTCGGCCTATCGCCTTGGGGCCCAAGACGATCTTTGCGAGTCAATGCGTGGTGTTGGTTCACAACGATCTTGATCGCCGAGCAATTTAGTAATACGGCGTGGGATCGACTGCGCCTGCTGATTGGAATCCCTCCTTGCGGATACGACAGCTATCGCACCGACCACAAGCCGCGCCAACATCATTGGGTTGATAGCATGAGACCGTNTTCCTGTAGTCCAGTCCGAGCTGCAATCCTTTTCGGATGATGTCNGCCTTTGGTAATTCGATGAGGGGNGTGTGAACCGTAAATCGACTGCCTTCAACCCCAGCTCGAGTCGCGAGATTAGCTAGCTTTTCAAACTCACGGATGAACTCCTCACGGCAGTCCGGGTAGCCCGAATAATCAACCGCGTTGACACCAATAAAGAGATCGNACGCGCCCAGTACCTCTGCCCAAGCAAGGCCTAACGATAAAAACACNGTGTTTCGCGCCGGGACATAAGTCACGGGAATGCCCGTCGTTGGNCCTTCCGGCACTTNAATTTCATGGTCGGTCAATGCAGACCCGCCAAATTCAGACAGGTCGATATTAATCACACGGTGCTCTTTGACACTTGCGGACGAAGCAATTTTCCGAGCGGCTTCTAACTCGATGGAGTGGCGTTGACCGTAAAAAAAAGACAGTGCATAACACTCGAATCCCTGATCGTTCGCGATCGCTAGCGTCGTCGCAGAATCAAGGCCTCCCGATAAAAGTACGACGCAGATAGTCAACGACCGGCCTCATCACCCCAAAGAACTTTATGGAGTTGTATCTGAAACCGTACGTCCAATCGATCCGCAAGGATCCACTCCGCCAACTGTCTGGCACTCTGCTCGGACGCGGATGGAGAGAACAGCACCTCGCCAACACGTGAGGTAAGGTCGTGCTCGGTACAGATATCCTTTGCCCAGCAATAATCGCCTCGATCACAAATTACAAATTTCACCTGGTCACTTTGGCGCAATGCCGCAACGTTCGAATAGAGATTTCGACCGACCTCTCCGGACCCCGGGCTCTTAAAATCAACCACCCGACTAACCCTCGGGTCGACGGCACCGATATCCATCGCACCGCTGGTTTCGAGTGACACCTTGTAACCCTGATCACACAATCTAACGAGCAGACTAAGTACTCGTGGTTGCGCCAGCGGTTCGCCACCGGTGACGGTTACGTGCCGCACGCCAAGTTCATCCACGCGNTTAANAATGGCATCCAGCGCAAGAATTGAACCACCATGAAACGCGTANGCGGTGTCGCAATACTGNCAACGCAACGGACATCCGGTAAGCCGAATAAAGACGGTCGGCCAGCCGACGCTCCTCGATTCCCCCTGTACTGAGAGAAAAATCTCGGTGACGCGCAGACCCTCAGTCCCGGACACGAGGTTAGAGGTAATCGGCTGCGTACGATCTCGCGAGATCCGCGACCGTTCCCGGATGATTTTTGATGACTCGATCAAGGTACTCGCGCGCGCGCCGTGTATCGCCCAACTGATGGTAGACCTTGCCGAGTTTGTATAAAGCGTCTGGTATTTTCGCGTGATTCGGGTAGAGCGTGACTACCTGAACGAATGACTGCCGTGCTTTTTCTAGATTTTCCGTCGCATGGTGTAATTCCCCCAACCAATAAAATGCGTTGGGTGTCCACTGCCCGTTCGGGTAATCAACGATAAATTGATCGAAAGCGACAATGGCATCATCAAACCTACGTTCGTTTGTGAGCGCGTAAGCACTTTCATAAGCACCGCGTTCTGTTCCGGTAGGGTCGATGACAGGAGGCAACGGCGGAATATCGGTTTCGTCATGGGGTTCCGTTGAGCCGTCTATCCCCCGAAGTTCGCGAAACCGTCGATCAATATCCGTGTAACGTCGATTCTGTTCCCGCGTAAGCCGATCGACCCGATAAGTCTGTTCCTCAAGCATGCCTCGAATGATGGCAAGTTCTTCTTGCAAAACTTGCAGCTGGTAAAAAAGCGGTGCTAAGCCCGGATTGTTGCTGGCGGACTGGTCGGCGTCCACGGATTCGGGGTTCGAATTACCCTCCTGAGATTGATCTGCGATCGGAGCTGCGCCGATCGCATCAACCATCGAGAAACCTAGCAATCCGCATAAAAAAAGGCGCAGGACTTTCGTTCCACGCCTTCCTTGTGTCTGGTCGGTTCGCACTGCGAACGGCACTTACCGATAAATCACTACCGCGCGCCTATTCTTACTCCACGCGGACTCGTCGTGTCCGGGGTCGTCAGGGCGTTCTTCGCCGTAGCTGACCGTGTCAATTTGGGATCGTCTGACGCCTGCCGAGGTGAGGAAACTACTCACCGCGTTGGCGCGGCGTTCACCTAGCGCAAGGTTGTACTCCCGGGTACCACGCTCATCACAGTGACCTTCAATCACCAAACGACGATCACGGTTCCGAGTCAAAATATTCGCGTGCATCTCGAGCAGACGCAAATCGCGGGCGGAAAGCCTGGCTTGATCGAGTTCAAAATAAAACTTCGTCGCCAAAATTCGGCCACTGGGCATAAGCGGCCGGCTACGGTTATCAAAATCGGTCGCTTCCGGTTCGGCTTGAACAGGTTGCGTTTGCACGGGCGCTACTTCAACGGGTGCCTCTGGTTGTGCGGCCGGTTCCGATTCCTGTTGACTCGCGCAACCGACAAGAACCAGCACGCCCAAGATCAACGATGCCACGTTGCACCTTCTGAACTGCCTCATCGTTCCTCTCTCCTCATCAATCTATAACCCCCGAGTTGCGGACAATGTGTCGAGGTACGGCGACCAGGAAGGTTCCCTGACATCCCCCGCCGACGACGGTAACTTGTACTTGACCTGACCGTCGATGGATACCACGGCAAGTATACCTCGCCCCTGATCCTGCGTCGCATAGATCAACATGGTTCCATTCGGTGCGAGCGACGGCGATTCATCCAACGACGTCTCCGTCAATACCCGAGGACCTTCATCGGTCTCAAGGTCTTGCCACGCAATGTGGTAAACGCCCTCACGCCGATGCACGTACACGAGATGACGGCCGTCAGGGAGTAGCCGAGCACGGGCATTGTAATCTCCTTGATAAGTCAGCCTTTCGGTCAATGATGTCCGCAAATCGATCCGATAAATCTGCGGTCGGCCGCCGCGATCCGACGTAAAAATCAGGCTCTTCCCATCCGGTGTCCAGCCCGGTTCCGTATCGATGGCCGATACGTGGCGTGTCACCCGCCGAGGCCGGCGCGTAGGCGCCGCAATCTCCATCGTATAGATTTCCGGATTTCCGTCCCTCGACAATACCATCGCCAACTCTCGCCCATCAGGCGAAAAGGCCGGCGCACCGTTAAGGCCTGGATAGGGAGGAAGGCGTTCCCGGACGTTACTCTCAAGTTCTTGGATAACAATCGCCGGTCGACCCGTCTCAAACGAAACATATGCAATTCGTTGACCATCCGGGGACCAACTTGGCGATAGCAGAGGTTCCGACGTCTCAAACAGTGTCCGAGGGCGTTCCCCGTCCGAATCTGCCATTTCCAATTTGTAGCGCGCATAGGAGGTTCCAATGTTTTCGACTAGGACGTACAAAATTCGTGTCGAAAACGCTCCCCGAATACCCGTTATTTCTTCATAAACCTCATCTGCAATTCGGTGCGCGATATCGCGTATACGCTCTCGACCCGCGGTAATCTCACCCGATTTCACCTCGCGTTCAGCGCTCACATCAAACAGGTGATACGTCACGGTAACCCTGCCGTCCAGACGATCAAGATGACGCCCGATGAGTACGTACTCCATACCCAATACGCGCCAATCACGAAAGTAAACGTCTCCTGGTTGGGATGGGTAGGAGAGCATGTTTTCTTCCTCTAGAGGCGAAAATTGCCCGCTTCGTACCAAGTCGAATGAAATAACTCCCGAGACCGCGCCATTCGAATTAGACGAGGCAAAAGGGACGATGGCGATCGGGGTGGGGTTGTCGTTTCCGCGGTCGATGACAATTTCTAGGGCATCTAAGCTGTGCAGAGAGACCAACGCGGTCCAGCAGATCAGTGTTTTCAACGTAACAAATCCTCCGGTCTAAACAACAACCGAAACTTCCGGAATTGCGATTCGAATACTTCGCTATCCCGAGGTACCTCAAAGCGCCGGGCCTTGCGAACCGCGGCTAACGCCGAGCGATCGAACGCGGCACTTCCACTCGAGTCAACTAGGCTGACAGTATTCAACTCGCCTGTAGGGAATAGCTCAACGAGAATACCAGCAGCCATTTCGTTGCGAGCGCTCGGGGGCCTCGACCATTGGGCAACGATGCTGGCATAGATGCCGTCAACATAGGATTGCGCCGCGTCGCGATCGGCGCGATCGGATATATCGATCGCGTCTTGAACCAACAAGCGCTCAAAATCGCGCCGCCGCATTTCCTCCAGTCTTTGGCGCCGTGCTTGCAATCGTTCGCGACGCTCACGCTCTATACGTTGCGCATCAGTTTCCTCTAATTTCGACGGCGCGTTATCTGGCTCAATTAACAATCTACTGCGAGCCGACGGCGTCCTCAGAGGTGCCGATTTAACACTCGACTTTGGTTTTGTTGACTGGGGTTTCTTTTTGGGTGCCTTCGTTGCCGAGCGGTGCGGTTCACGAATAATAAGCGTCGTCTTAATCGCTTTCGGCTGCATGACCACTGTTTCTCGAGAGCGCGGCTCCCACTCCCATTCAAGCATCGCTACCACGACGCCATGTAGGACAAATGCACCGATAATCGGCAGACCGTAATCGGTTAATTTCCCCACCGTTAGACGTCCGGTGGATCGGTGATCAGCCCGACGCTTTCTGCCCCCGACTTCTGCAGGACAGTCATTATTTCGATCACTTCCGAATAGGTTAGGTCGGCGTCAGCTCGGACAAATACGGGAACGTCCGGGCGTGCAGCAATAATCCGTGTGGCTTGGTCTTCCAATGAAAAGATTGTCACCCGATTGGCTTCCTTCTCCATATCCCGCATGCCCACGTTAATGAATATCGCCCCGTCACTACGAACGCTGACAATGAACGGGTCGTCCTGGTCGTTGGACAGTGGATCGGAGGGTTTCTGCGGCAGATTGACTTCCACCCCTTGCGTCAATATTGGTGCGGTCGCCATGAAAATCACCAACAAAACCAACATCACGTCGATGTACGGGACCACGTTGATTTCAGACATCGGTTTACGACGGGTCGCCATACCTTACGTTTTTTCCGAGTGTGCATGACGGAAGAGGACCGACGTGAGCTCATCGGCAAAGGCCTCGTATCGCTTCATCAATACCTCGACTCGAGCCGAGAAACGGTTATAACCAATCACCGCGGGTATCGCCGCGAACAAACCCATCGCTGTCGCAATGAGTGCTTCTGAAATTCCCGGTGCGACCGAAGCAAGCGTGGCTTGGCTCATGTTGGCAAGACTCCGAAACGAGTTCATGATGCCCCAGACCGTTCCGAAAAGTCCGACGTAGGGACTTGTGGAGCCCACGGTTGCAAGGAACGCGAGGTGTTTTTCGAGTCGTTCCTCCTCTCGTGAAACTTCTACTCGCATGACCCGTTGCACCCCCTGCATGATCGAATCGGGGTCCGTATTGGGCTGCTCTGACAGTCGTTGAAATTCAGTGAAGCCAGAAACGAATACCGTTTCGATTCCGGTAAGTGCCGAATCGTCCTGCAGATCTTTATGCAACTTACGCAGATCAATCCCACTCCAGAAGTAGTCCTCGAATTCGTTTAGCTCCATCTGTACTCGGTCGAGCGCTCGCCACCGTTGAAAAATCATGACCCAAGACGCCATCGATGCAGCGACGAGCAAGGCCATAATTATTTGCACTAGCACGCTCGCGTTGATGACGAGCGCGTAGATGGAGAGAGGTTCCGACATCACTTAACTCTTATAACTCAAGTTCGTTTTGATCGGATTCGCCACCGACAGAAGATGGTGGTGTTAACGAAAAATGGTGGTATGCACGCGCAGTCACAACCCGACCCCTTGGCGTCCGCATCATATAGCCCTGCTGAATGAGGTAGGGCTCGACGACATCCTCGATCGTATCCCGCTCTTCGCCAATCGCGGCTGCCAACGAATCCAATCCGACCGGCCCGCCCGAAAATTTTTCAAGAATCGTGAGAAGCAACTTTCGATCCATTGCATCGATACCCTCCTCATCAACATTGAGCAGATCCAACGCGGCGTCCGCTGTCTCCAGCGATACGTTCCCATCAGCTCTCACCTCTGCATAATCTCTGACGCGACGTAACAGTCGATTGGCTACCCGCGGGGTCCCACGGGCCCGGCGCGCAATCTCCAACGCTCCCTCGCTATCGACATTGACATCAAGTTTTTGTCCGGAACGGGCAGTAATTTCTGTCAATTCCTCGACCGCGTAAAATTCAAGCCGTTGAACAATGCCGAATCGATCTCTTAAAGGCGACGTCAGAAGGCCTGCCCGGGTCGTTGCTCCAATGAGGGTGAACGGCTTCAGCGTGTACGGTATCGAACGTGCAGCTGGTCCCTCACCGATGACGATGTCGATGCGGTAATCCTCCATCGCCGGATAGAGTATCTCTTCCACCGACGCCGATAACCGATGTATTTCGTCAATGAAAAGGACATCGTTCTCTTCAAGATTGCTCAATAGAGCTACTAATTCGCCCGCTTTTTCAATCACCGGACCTGATGTGGTCTTCAATCCCACCTGCATTTCGTTCGCGACGATATGGGCGAGCGTCGTCTTCCCAAGTCCCGGGGGGCCGAAGATCAGTGTGTGGTCTAAGGGTTCGGCGCGTTTACGCGCCGCTTCGATAAAAATCTGCATTTGTTCTTTGACGGAATCCTGTCCGATAAAGTCTTCTATCAATTGCGGCCGTAAGGCTCTATCAAAGGCCCTATCTTCGGTCGCGCTTTGTCCGGAAGTGATGCGGTCCGGCTTAATGCTCATGCGTTCGTCAACATCCGTTGCAACGCCATACGGATTAGCTCTTCGACGGGTTCGCCTGACGCATAGACGTTGTCGATGGCTCGGGCCGCCTCAACAGGTCGGTACCCCAGTGAAACCAGCGCAAGCTCGGCCTCTCGTGCAGTTGATTCCTTTTGGGTTGCAGCGCGAGGAGCTCCAACCGGGAGCGTGTCAAGCCGATCTTTGAGTTCCATCAGAAGACGTTCGGCCGTCTTTTTACCAACGCCGGGAACACGCGTCATCGCAGCAACATCCTGGTCGGCAACAGACGTGGCGAATTCCTCGGGCGTGAGCGAAGAAAGCAGCATCAATCCCAGTTTTGGTCCGATGCCGTTAACCCGGATCAACACACGAAATAGTTCCCGTTCTGCCAACGAGGAAAATCCATACAACGCCTGCGTATCGTCTCGGACGACAAGGTGGGTATAGACATCGACTTCACCCTCATGGCCCACCACTGTTGCCAACGTTGTCCCAGTTACTTCCGCCTCGTACGCGACGCCTTGTACGTCGATGATCAGAACGTTATCGCTAATATTGACGATACGTCCCCGCAAACGGCTAATCATGGCGTTCCTTGCTTTAGTTGCCACCGAGTATTGACATGACAGATAGCCACTGCAAGCGCATCGGACGCGTCCGTCGACGGGATGCCCTGTAAATTAAGTAGTGCCTGGACCATATGCTGGACCTGGCCTTTAGTTGCCCCCCCGCTGCCAACCACGGACTGCTTAATTCGGCGCGCAGCATATTCGTTAACGACGAGATCACTCGTCACCGCCGCGGTAATCGCGGCTCCTCGGGCTTGACCCAGTTTCAATGCGGACATGGGATTGCGTGCGACAAAAACTTCTTCGATCGCAAACTCATCAGGACGATATTGTTTTATGAGTTCTTCGATACCCTCGAAAATATCTTTGAGCCGGGATGGAAAATCGGGTCCTGTCGTTTGTATACAGCCACTGGCCACGTATATCGGCGTCCCTTCCTCTATCGCCACGACGCCATATCCAGTCATGCGGGATCCTGGATCAATCCCCATCACTCGAATCATGAAACCAATACAGAGTCGGGAAAGTCGCCGTTCGAATAGACGTTCTGAACGTCGTCAAGATCCTCCAAGACATCGATCAGAAGCAGAATCTGTTCGGCTGTGTCTGTATCGCAGATGCTGGTACTCGCTGGCACCATGGCGACCTCCGCATGACCCGGTTCGACTTCCCGAGCGCGAAACGCATCCACTACATGGCCAAAACTCTCGAACGTCGTGATCACCGTTAACGCGCCCTCGTCGTCGCTCTCCACGTCTTCAGCACCGGCATCAAGCGCGATATTCATAACCTCGTCTTCGTCCGCACCCGGAGCAAAGCTGATTAGACCTCGGCGATCAAATAGATACGCGACGGAACCATCCGTTCCTAATTTCCCGCCGTACTTGGTAAATGCATGTCGAACCTCAGCGACGGTCCGGTTCTTATTATCGGTCATGGCTTCAACGAGAATCGCCACCCCGCCCGGCCCATAGCCTTCATAGACCAGCTCTTCGACATCGTTTCCTTCTTGGTCACGGGCGCCGCGCGCGACTGCCCTGTCAATCGTATCCCGGGGCATATTGACCGATAACGCATTATCGACCGCCGCTCGCAGTCGGGGATTGTCTTCGATGGATGATCCGCCGAGTCTGGCAGCAACGGTGACTTCGCGGATCACTTTCGTCCACACCTTTGCGCGCTTGCCATCTTGGCGCGCCTTTCGGTGCTTGATGTTGGCCCACTTTGAATGTCCAGCCACGCTTTCCGGCCCCTATTCGCCTCGTATTCTGATCCCGAGTTCACGCAGTTGATCCTCGTCCACCGGACTCGGCGCCGACATCAAGAGGCATGACGCCGTTTGGGTTTTCGGAAATGCAATCACATCGCGAATCGACTCAGTGCCGCTCATGAGCATAATTAAACGATCAAGACCTAGGGCAATTCCGCCATGTGGAGGGCAACCCAATCGAAGAGCTTCCAGCAGAAATCCAAATTTGACAACGCCTTCTTGCCCAAGGCCTAGCGCTTCGAAAACTGCAACTTGCATCGCTTCATCGTGAATCCGCATGGATCCACCGCCTAACTCATATCCGTTCATAACGACATCGTATGCCCTTGCCCGCGCGGTTCCGGGATTCGATTGAAACTCGTTTAACTCGCATGCGGGTTGGGTGAAGGGATGATGTTCCGGCGCTAAGGTACCTTCAGACGTTTCCTGGAACATTGGCCAATCGACAATCCAGCAGGGTCGAAACCCATCGGACAAAAGATCCAGATCGGAGGCGAGACGATTACGGAGTGCCCCCATTGAGTCATTCACAATTTGCGCCCGATCGGCACCGAAAAAAACGATGTCTCCCGTACCAGCCCCTACTCGCTCTAACAGCGTCATTACCACGTCGTCGGGCAAAAATTTGAGTATCGGCGACTGGACACCATTGATACCACTTTGGGCATCGTTAACTTTAATGTATGCGAGACCCTTCGCGCGGTATTGGCTCACAAAGTCGGTGTAGTCGTCGATCTGCTTGCGTGAAAGGGCCTCATTAGCACCAGGTACTCGAAGCGCAACGACTCGGCCTTGCGGATCGTTGGCGGGGCCACTAAAAACCTTAAATTCAACCTCACCCATCAGGTCATCGATGTCGATCAGTTCCAAAGGGTTTCGTAAATCGGGGCGATCAGATCCAAATCGCCTCAACGCCTCTGCGTGGGTGATAACAGGGAACGTGTCCAAATCTACCGCAAGAGCCTCGGAAAACAGGCCCGTTAACATTCCTTCTGTCAACCGCATCATCTCGCGTTCGTCAACGAACGAAGCTTCAATATCAATCTGTGTAAATTCAGGCTGGCGGTCGTGTCGCAAGTCTTCGTCGCGGTAGCAGCGGGCAATCTGGTAGTACTTGTCCATTCCGGACATCATGAGTAGTTGCTTAAATAGTTGCGGGGATTGCGGTAGCGCGAAAAATTCGCCCGCGTGGGTACGACTTGGAACAAGGTAATCCCTTGCGCCCTCTGGTGTTGCTCTAGTCAAAGTCGGGGTTTCGATCTCCCAATAACCCTCCAACTCGAGAAACCGACGCACATAACTCGTGACCTCCGAACGAAGACGCAATCGGTCTTGCATTTCCGGACGACGCAAATCGACATACCGGTACCGAAGCCGGACGTCTTCACCAGCCGACGAGTATTCATCCAACTGGAAAGGCGGTGTTGCTGAAGAGTTCAGGATTTCCAACGCCGAGCCGAGAACCTCAACCTCTCCGGTCTTCATATCGGGATTAATCGAGCCCTCGGGTCTTGCACGTACGCGGCCGCGCGCATGCAGAACAAACTCGTTACGGACCATGTCCGCGACGGCAAAGCTGTCCTCGGTATCAGGGTCGTAGACGACCTGAGCGACCCCGCTTCGATCACGGATATCGAGAAAAATGACTCCGCCATGATCGCGACGTTTATGAACCCACCCTGTGAGCTCAACTTCCTCGCCAATGGAGCTCGAATTCAGTTCGCCGCAATAATGGGTGCGCATCCCGGAACCTTGGCCTGTGATATGGAATTTGGGCGCGGGCAGCCTAACACAGCCCTGCGGCTATTCGGAGGCAGACGAACCCGAGCTCGAGTCTTTAGACGAACCGCCCTTTGGTTCCTTCGATGCTTTGGGTTCGGCTTTCTTGGCTGAATTCGATGCTGACTCGGACTTTCCGGTTTCTTTTGAGACGTCGCTCTTTGAGGCATCCACCGTCGATTCAGATTTCGAGGAACCTGCTTCGTCCGAATTGTCCGACTCGTTCTTCTTTTCATCTCCTGCAACGTTTTTCTTATCGCCAGATTTGAAATCGGTTTCGTACCATCCGGCCCCCTTGAGTCGAAACGCAGCGACCGAAACGAGTTTTTTTAGCTCCGATTTACCACACTCGGGGCAATCTGTGAGTGGATCTTCGCTGAATCTCTGGATCGTCTCGAACTGATGCTCACACGAAACACACGCGTATTCGTAGATGGGCACCTAGGAACCTCCTAACCAATCTCAAGCGGCCGGCAAGAATATAGAAATTTCCGCTGAAAAACATCGCGCGTATGCCTCGAACTAGTCGGCAGCGGTGCCAACCACCGAAAATTCTAGCTTCAACGTGACGGAACTCGCGATCATATCGCCACCAGCCTGGAACGAAAAAAGACGCGTCATCTGCATCCTCTCTTTGACCTTTAGCGAACCATAAATCGACCCCGAGGGACAAAAGGCCGATCTCTTTGGATTGGGGGGAGACATGTTCTCGTCCCATCACGGATAATCCCGCCCCATGCTACTCAGCCAAACCCTGGTCCCAACACTGAGAGAAACGCCTAGCGACGCCGATGTTGCCAGCCACGTGCTACTCCTGCGTGCTGGATGTATCCGTCAATTGGCTTCTGGTCTCTACAGTTGGCTTCCAATAGGGCTCTGCGTCCTCCGAAAAATCGAGGTCATCGTTCGCGAAGAATTAGCCCGAGCCGGAGCCCAAGAAATACTCATGCCGGTGGTCCAACCCGCTGAACTTTGGCTCGAGAGTGGCCGTTGGGACGTGATGGGTCCTGAAATGATGCGGATGCGTGACCGCAACGATCGGGACTACGCCCTCGCGCCTACCCATGAAGAAGTGGTGAGTGATCTGATCCGAAAAGCGATCGTCAGTTACAAACAATTGCCCTGCAACCTCTATCAGATCAACACGAAGTTTCGCGACGAAATCCGGCCCCGTTTTGGCCTTTTGCGCGCACGTGAATTCGTGATGAAAGATGGCTACTCGTTCCATCTGGATGACGCGTCGTTCGAACTAACGTACCAAGCCATGTTTGACGCCTACTCTCGAATTCTCAACCGTATTGGTTTGGACTTCCGCGCAGTCGACGCCGACCCAGGCACGATGGGCGACGGCGAAAGTCATGAATTTCATGTCCTCGCTGAATCAGGCGAGGACGCGATCGCGTTCAGCCCTGCCAGTAGTTACGCAGCGAACGTCGAGAAGGCCGAAGCGGTCGCGACTGGAGATTTGGACAAACCAGCGTTAACGCTAGAGAAAAAACCGACGCCCGATGTACGCACGATTGACGACGTGGCCCAACTCTTTCAGGTCGCGGCGAAGCAGACGATAAAAACGCTCGTCGTCAAGGGAACCAGCTCGCTGGTAGGACTCGTTCTCCGCGGCGATCACCAACTTAACGAAAAGAAAGCCTCGCGTTTGCCGGAAGTCGCTCAACCTTTCGAGTTTGCCAGCGAAGATGAAATCCGTGCCGCATTGGCCTGTGGCCCCGGCTCGATCGGCCCCGTGAACCTACACGTCCCATTCTATGTCGATCGTAGCGCGGCGATCGTCAGCGACTTCATCTGCGGCGCTAACGAAGACGGCTTCCACTTCACTGGCGCCAACTGGAAACGAGATGCAACTGCAACTCGAGTCGTCGATATCCGCAATGTAGTCGAAGGCGAGCCTGCCGCCGATGCCAGCGGCCCCCTCAAATTCATCCGTGGTATCGAGGTCGGCCACATCTTTAAACTTGGGACTAAGTACACCGCGCCCATGAACGTCACCATTCAAGATGCAAAAGGCGTTTCGCGAGAACTGATCATGGGCTGTTATGGCTTGGGCATATCCCGACTGGTTGCCGCTGCTGTCGAGCAGTGCCACGACGATGAAGGCATTATCTGGCCCGAAGCTATTGCCCCCGCCATGCTGCACATCGTTGCCATCAACTACAGCCGTTCCGATGCGGTTCGCGCCGCAGCTCACGACCTCTACGACCGTTGTCTCGATGCTCACATCGACGTGTTCCTGGACGACCGTGACGAGCGGCCCGGGGTCAAATTTGCGGACGCCGACCTGCTCGGATTACCTCACCGAGTCATCGTAGGCGAAAGAAATCTTGCTGAAGGTCGTCTCGAATACAGTTATCGCCGCTCCGAATTGGAACTTGTTACCCCAACACAGGTGTTGGAACGTTTGCAGAGCTAATTTGGGCAGCTCCCACAGCTTCCAATAATGACTCAACCGTTTGTGGCCCAATGAGGATTGTCACCAGCTCTCCGTTCGGATTGATCAAAAGCGTGGTAGGTAAAATTGAAGGTGCCGCGAGCTCCCAGCGCACCCGAGGATCTTTCAAAAGCACCGGGAATTTGATTCCCATCGTTTTGATTAAAGACGCCAGTGCTTGGCCCGTAACTCCGTCGTAATTGACGCCGACGACGTGAACACCCAGTTTAGTTCCCATCTTCTGGATCTCGTTTAATTCGGGTATTTCGTCGCGACAGGGGCCACACCATTCCGCCCAGTAATTAACCAATGTCCAACGCCCACGCCAATCTCTTTCTTCAAAGACCCCGCCGCCGTCGACCTCGATCGTCGCGTCCTGACAACCCGAGGTTAGCGAGATGGCAGTAACTAGCAGACTAATTCGCCAATATTTCTTCAATACTCACATCCAATTGTTCATGTCCAAAAGCCGCATATGCGCGAAAACGCTCCTTAATCGACTCAAGTCCCTCAATGCCGTCGAAGTCCTCGAGCATCATCGACCCGGGCAGATGCGAATACAGAGACCAAAGCGTTACATCTTGCAAACTCCGTGCAAGTACCCACCGATCCTCGCCGGTGGTTTGTAACAGCCGTTCCTGACGCAACACCGCCACAATCCGTTCGTGTTCTTCTCGCGTCATTGGGACCGCTCGATTGATCGATGCTTCGGTCACTCGCGCACCATCCACGTGGGCTTCACGAAGTATTTTCAACACACGTAGACCCTTGATTACGAGGGGCTCAGGCGTAGCTTCGGCAACATCCTGCGATAGAGAAAGCGTCCGAACAAACACACCACCGGCCAAAATCAAAAGCCACACCATGTATAACCACATAAGGAAAAAAGGCACCGCAGCAAAGGTTCCATATACCGAAGCGATGTCGACTTGGGTCACCATGAAGCGGAAGCCGAATTTACCGATTTCAAACAATATTGCCGTCATGACGCCACCAACAACCGCGTGCTTAAACGGTACGACCGTATTGGGAACCGCATAAAACAGCACCGTGAACGTCGCAATCGCCGCGATGAAAGGTAGCCACGCCAATAACACTTGGCTGATTAAGAGCGCGTTCTCGGTAATCAATGGAAAAGTAAGTAGATAGGTACTGCCGACAATACTTGCGACCAATAACGGCGGCCCAATGGTGAGCACGGCCCAGTAATTGACGAGTCTTGACCAACCTTTCCTGCGTTCGTGAATCTGCCAGATATCGTTGAATGATTTTTCGATGGTGACCAACAATAAAAACGAGGTAACGAACAGGATGACCGAGCTAGGCCCTGCTAACTGCAGAGCGCGAGACGAAAAATCTGCTAACTGACTCTGCACAATGGCACTCGATTCTGGAACGAAATTACGGAAAATAAAGTTCGACACGATGTTGCCGACTTGATCGTATTCGGGCAGAAAAGCCAATGTCCTGTACCCAACTGCCATAATGGGTACGATCGAAAACAAGGTGGTATACGTCAGCGCAGAAGCGGACTTGAAACAGTCGTATCCCGTGAACTGTTCGTAAACTTGGTTCCCAAACCAGCGGCAATATCCAACGAGATCCGCACCCATGAAACGATCTCCTCTGCTCAGGAAGTCCTAGTATAAGAGTCAGGGTCGGATGCTGCGCTCTGCATAATTTGTAGGCGAAAACGCCGTTACCGGGGGTCAGTGAACGATACGAGGCACTTCCGACTTGGGAGCGTAATTTTCTTCATGCTCGTTCGCGATGGCCTCCACTGTCTGCACTGCGTATCGCCTTGTACTAATTTCCCCGGATACAACTTCGGGCAACGCATCCATAAACAGTTTCATATGCGGTGTTTGGTAGTGCCTCATCAAGGCGTCCATGGTTTCCCACTCCTGAAACAAAACCAACTTGTTCGGATCCTGTAGCCCCACGTAAAAGTCATAGGAAATACAGCCTGGTTCCAGCTGAGTCGCGTCCGACATTTCTCGCGCCAGCTCTAATGCATGCTCCCGCCGTTCGGGAACGACCGGAATAACGCCGTGGACAATGATCATTCGCTAACCTCCATCACATCCGAACCCACAAGCACACTAGCGACCTCCTCCAGAATACCAGGGTCGTCAATAGTTGAAGGGACCTTGTAGGGGTCGCCATCAATCATTTGGCGGAGCACTTGCCTTAGGATCTTTCCTGAGCGCGTTTTCGGAAGCCGAGGCACTACACACACCTTCCGAAAATTGGCAAAGGCACCGACATCTCTTCGTACCATCTGAATTAATTCTTGTTCCAGCGTCGATTGCTCGATATTGACCCCGTCCTTGAGTAGCACGAGACCGAGCGGCACTTGTCCCTTGTCTGGGTCGCGAATGCCGACGACTGCACATTCCGCCACCGCCGGATGATCAGCAACGACCTCTTCCATCTGACCTGTCGATAAACGATGCCCAGCGACGTTCATAACGTCGTCCACTCGGCCCATGATATAGACATAACCATCCTCGTCTCGGTAACCGCCGTCGCCGGTCAAATAGTGACCTGGGTATCGAGTCCAATACGACTCTATAAATCGATCGTGATCGCCCCACACTGTCGGTAACGATCCGGGTGGCAGCGGGTCCTTGATCACAACGTTCCCATCCTGTCCAACACCGGCTTCCTTTCCGTCTTCGTCGAGTATCTTGAGGTCATAACCCGGAACCGGAAAAGTCGGCGAGCCCGGTCGCGTTTCAACTAGTCCGTAGCCCGCCATGTTGGAACAAATTGGCCATCCGGTCTCGGTCTGCCACCAGTGATCAATAACAGGCACGTCCAATACCTCATTCAGCCATTGATAGGTCGGTGGATCTAGTCGTTCTCCAGCGACAAAAAGATATTCCAGCGCGGAAAGATCATGGTTATGCATCAGCTCACAAAGGGGATCCTCTTTGCGAATGGCGCGAAAAGCGGTCGGGGCAACAAAAAACGTCTTGACCCGATGTTCCGCAAGTACCCGCCAAAAAGTCCCCGCATCCGGCGTGCGCACGGGCTTACCCTCAAACAGTAGTGTCGTACATCCTTTGATCAGGGGCCCGTACACGATATAGGAATGCCCAACCACCCAGCCGACATCAGACGCCGCCCAATACACATCCCCAACATCTGTCCCGTAGATCGCCTCCATGCTGTAATTCAAGGCAACCGCATGTCCGCCTTGATCACGTAAAACACCTTTGGGCCGACCGGTCGTCCCCGACGTGTAAAGGATATACAAAGGATCTAGCGCATCTAGAGCAACCCAAGGTGTGACCTCGGACGCGGCTTCCCATCCAGCCCAGTCGTAATCCCGGCCTTCGATCATCGAAGCTTCCTGCATCTCACGTTGTAAGACCACGCAAGCTTCAGGTTTGTGTTTCGCGAGATTTATCGCTTCGTCCAACAGCGGCTTGTACGCGATAACCGATTGGAACTCGATTCCGCAAGACGCCGATAGAACAACCCGTGGGCTCGCGTCATCGATCCGCATCGCTAGTTCTCGGGCCGCAAAGCCACCAAATACGACCGAGTGAACGGCCCCAATCCGCGCACAAGCGAGCATCGCGATGACCGCCTCGGGCACCATAGGCATGTAAATAATGACTCGGTCTCCCTGAACCACATTCAGTGCCAAAAGTCCCCCGGCAACTTTTGCGACACGCTCGGTCAGTTCTCGATAGGTGAAGCGCATAACCGTATTCGTCACTGGCGAGTCGTAAATCAAAGCGATCTGATCGCCTCGACCGGCTTCCACATGACGATCCAAGGCCAACCAAGCGGTGTTCATCTTCCCGCCACCAAACCATCGAACGACCCCGTTCGAATCCCGTTCCATAATTTTTTCGGGCGAGACAAACCACTCGATTGCCTTCGCTTGTTCCGACCAAAATAGTTCCGGTTGTTCTATAGAGCGTCGGTAATCCTGCTCGTAACTCGCCGACATCGCAGTCGATCTAACTTCTGTCAATCGGGCGGCAACTGAGATTTATTGTCGACAAACTTCTTGACCGCGACCATCAACCGATGACGCCTTGCTCGCGCAACGTTCGCAGCTCATCCTCGGCAAAACCGATGCCTGTGAGCACCTCCGCCGAATCTTCTCCTGGAGCTCTTGCCGGGTGCGAGATTTCGGCTTCGGTACGACTAAACCTAGGCGAGGGAGAGGGCTGAACAACCCCATCGACTTCAATGAACGTCCCGCGGTGAACGTTGTGAGGATGCAATGGGGCTTCAAAGACTGATAACACCGGTGCAAAACAGACATCGGTTCCCTCCATAATTTCGCACCACTCATCTCTGGTCTTCGTCTTAAAAACGTCTTCGAGCTCGTCCCTAAACCCTGACCATTGGTTCTTATCCATCTGCGGGCCGAAACGGTTTGCATCGACACCTGCCTTTTCAACCAGTAACTGATAGAACTGCGGTTCGATCGACCCGACACACACGTGTTGTCCATCTTTAGTTTCGTAGGTGTTGTAAAAATGGGCACCGCCATCTAACAAGTTGGTTCCACGTTCGTCATCGAAACCACGCCCCGCCATGGAAAAAAACATGGCCATCAGTGAAGCAGCGCCATCTACCATCGCTGTGTCTACAACCTGTCCCTTGCCGGACTTTTGCGCCTCGAGTAGAGCGCAGACCAATCCATACGCAAGCAACATGCCGCCGCCGCCGAAGTCACCGATGAGATTCAAAGGGGGAACGGGCTTACCCCCCGGCTCACCAATCGCATGTAGCGCGCCTGACAGACCGATGTAATTAATGTCATGGCCAGCGGCCTGAGCAAGTGGGCCATCTTGGCCCCACCCTGTCATACGTCCATAGACCAACTTTTCATTACGTGCCATACATTCGTCCGGGCCCAAACCAAGTCGTTCCGTCACACCCGGTCTGAAACCTTCAAATAGGGCATCGGCTGATTCAACCAACTTGAGTACGACCTCGATGCCTTCAGGTTGTTTTAGGTCAACGGCCACGGATTGGCGATTGCGTTGGAGCACGTCTTTTGGCGCGCTAGCCCCTTTCGCAATCCGATCCACTCGGATTACCTCTGCCCCCATATCTGACAACATCATGCCGCAGAACGGCCCCGGACCGATGCCGGCGAGTTCAATGATGCGAAAACCATTTAGTGGACCCACGACGCGCCTCCCATTCCCTGCAATCGTTGGAGTGTATCCGGGATATCGGCGCGAATCAGCTATCGCTTGATGGGAGCCCGAATGATCTCGCATCTACGCCTTTGCGCCGTCGCCTATTTTCGATCCATAACAAAAGAGCGTCCCTCTTGGGCGCTAGACAACTGTTGCACTGACGCAAATTGACAACACAAATCATTGCTGCCAAGCAGCTCATTGTGAGATCCGTCATAGCCCGGCACGTTCCACCGACGAACGTAATTGAAAAAAAGATGCATTCCTGCTGAACTCACGTCATGACGCTTGAAACCATCGAAATTGATCCGGGGGAAACACCCTCTGGTAGCGTCATTTGGCTGCACGGCCTCGGTGCCGACGGCCACGACTTCGAACCCATCGTTCCCGAGTTAAACCTGGATGTCCCTATCCGTTTCGTATTCCCTCATGCCCCAGAACGTTCTGTGACCATCAATGGGGGTATGGAAATGCGGGCTTGGTACGACATTGACCCCGGTTCGCCCCTTTCGGGAACNGATGATATTCGTTCGTCGGCGACTGCGGTTCAGGAGCTAGTAGAAGTTGAAAATCGCAACGGTATCCCGACAAATCGAATTGTACTCGCCGGGTTTTCGCAGGGTGGGGTCGTCGCTTTACATTTAGGATTGCGGGCCGAGTCTCGATTCGCCGGGNTAATGGCGCTCTCAACCTACGTTCATGATCACGAACANGTCGGTAACGAAGTCAGTTTTGTGAGCATTGACACTCCCATTTTTATGGCTCACGGAATCGCTGACCCTATGATTCCCATTACACGCGCGGTCACTTCGCGCGAAGCTCTAACAGCCCTTAATTACCAAGTCGATTGGCGCGAATACGGGATGGGACATCAGGTCTGTCCCGAAGAACTCGTCGACATCAAAGGGTTTCTGGAGCGTGTACTTTCTTGAAGCTTGAAACCGACGCGGTTACCACTACNGAATGGCTNACGGNGGTGCTCTCCGACTTCGATAGTTTTTTGCAAGACCACGCATCGGCAGAAAAGAAAGCATCGGGGATGGCTCTTAACATCGCCTCGCATTACCCCGACCGACCCTCGATCTTGAAACCGATGTGCGATCTCGCTGTGGAAGAGCTGACTCACTACCGGGAGGTCGTGAAACTTCTCATCGACCGAGGTGTACAGCCAGGCCCAGATCGTCGGGATACGTACGTTCGCGCACTCAATCAGGAAATCCGGAGGGGATCCAGAGCTTTCCTCATCGATCGACTTCTGATCGGAGCGATCGTCGAATATCGAGGAAACGAGCGCTTCAACNTAATTGCTCATGCTATTCAAGATCCGGAATTGCAGCGTTTTTACGCAACCATCGCTGAAAGTGAAGCGCGTCACTTCGAGTTGTTCTTGAAGCTGGCCAGCGGCGTCGGTGCTACGCAAGNTCGCTTGGATACGTTGCTCGAAGCAGAGGCTNAAATTCTGACTAAGGTTCCGCTGAGGGCCGCGCTCCACTANCCGATTGAAACATCCTATTGATCAATATCTGGAACGCTATGCCGAACCCGAGGCTCAACTTCGGCAACAGTTGAGTTCTCGATTTCGCCAGGTTGTAGTCGTCCCAGCGTACGACGAGCCNCCTGAATTCGCGCAAGAAATGCTTAGCACGCTCGGACCAGACGTTTTCGTGATCGTCGTTGTTAACGTGCCAGACAACGTCAGCCCGAGAGACGAAATGCATCAGCGCTCGAAAAGATTACTCCAAGACCTTACTGCTCCGAATCTCCTGACCGTGGATCGCGTCAATCGGCCCATTCCGAGAAAGCAAGGCGTCGGTCTCGCCAGGAAAATAGGTGCCGATGTGGCGCTTGGTTACATCCGCGATGGAACGATTGCCGAACCTTATATCTATTCGGTCGACGCCGACGTGCAACTACCGAGCGGGTACGTCCCCGCGATAGAGCGAGAAGAAGGCGCGTATCTCTATTCCTACCGCCACGAATCGACCGATCCGGAGGTTCTGCGCCGAGCGCAACTCTACGAACTTCACATGCGCCATTATGTCGCCGGTCTGCGCTTGGCAGGCTCACCCTACGCATTTCATACACTCGGCAGCACGATCAGTGTTTCCGCCACAGCCTACGCTCAGGTCCGCGGATTTCCACGTCGAGACGCGGCAGAAGATTTTTATTTCCTTAACAAATTAAGCAAGGTATCCAAGATTTTTTTGTTGGGATCACCCGAAATCGTAATCAACGCCCGCATGTCGCATCGAGTCCCGTTCGGGACCGGTCCATCTATCGCAGCGATCACNGAACCAGACGATCGCTATTTGAGTTATGAACCACGATCATTCGAGTTCCTACGCGACGTCATTCAGGCCATTTCCACGAAAGAGGAGAGCTCGCTCGAAGGGCCCCCTGCGACGACCTTGAAAGAGCTAGGCTATTTTGATTTCGTCTCCCGAAATCCAAGCGTTCGACAGCGTCACGAGTGGTTTGACGGCTTCAAAACGCTCCGTTTCATACATCTCATGCGCGACGTCTTGCCAGACGTTCCACTCTTAAGNAGNCTTTCCGATCTATGGCCAGACGTGCNCCCCAACCGAACCGATTTGCTCAAGAAATTGCGCCAGGAGGATCGAAAGCCTAGGTTATCGGGAGTTCCCTCTGTCCAACTCGGCCAGTAGCGTCTGCTCGCCTCGTTCCTCGGTGTCAGTTGTCAAGCAACGTCCGAAATGAATTCGAGATACTTAGCGGCCGATGCATTGTTAGGCGATGAAAACGGGTCGACAATCTTTGGGTCGATCGCCACAAACATCGACGCGCGCGCGCAAGGGGTCTGAAACGCGCTATGCCTGGTAGAATGCATGCTCGCAAGGTTTCTGAGCAGATATCGTGTCAGCGCGCGCAAAGATCTTCATTGATGGCCAAGCAGGCACCACCGGGCTTGAGATTACCGAGCGTCTCGAGGGCAGGGACGACATCGAGCTCTTAAGCATCGACACCGAACAACGCAAGCGTCCCGAAGCGAGACGCGAATGTTTCGAATCAGCCGACCTGGTTGTGCTGTGTCTTCCTGATGACGCGGCTCGAGACGCAGTCACACTTTCCAACACGACGCGTTTTATCGATGCAAGNACCNCCCATCGCGTACATGATAAGTGGGTNTACGGGCTTCCCGAGCTAACACCGTCACAACGGGACAGCATTCGAGCGTCGCGCTTGGTTTCAAATCCAGGTTGTTACGCAACCGGTTTCCTACTGAGTATCCGACCACTTGTCGACGAGCACATTATTTCGTCGAACGCATTGATTCGAACCCACGCGCTGTCGGGTTATTCCGGTGGGGGAAGACAACTGATCGAGAAGTACTCGCGGGCGGTTACGAGCGAACAACCCACACGTCCTTACGCGCTTAATTTGAGCCACAAGCATGTCCCCGAAATGCAACACTACGCCCGGCTGGAACTCGCTCCGTTCTTTATGCCGAGCGTCGGGAATTTCTTCCAGGGAATGTTGGTCCAAACACCCTTGTTCCGGCAGGAGATTAAACGTTCGATCCGACCGAAAGACCTCATTGAGATTTACCAGAAACGGTATGCCAACGAACCGTTTGTGCGGGTCGTCGAAGCGCCGTTCGAAAACGAACTTGATGAGGACTATCTCTCGCCTACCGCTTGCAACGGCACTAACCGCATTGATTTGATGGTGTTTGGGCACGACGAGCAAATCCTCGTTGTCGCTCGATTGGATAACCTCGGCAAGGGTGCTGGTGGCGCTGCTGTCCAAAACCTCAACCTCATGTTGGGCCGCGAAGAAAGTTCTGGAATTTCGGAATGAGCAAGAATTCGGTTCACGCGCGGACGCCGGAAGCACTCGAGTCACGATTGGATGAGCTCCGGCGAATACCACTGAAATTGGACCTCACGAGAGGAAAGCCAGCAGCTGAACAACTGGCCCTTTCCGATGCACTCGACGGCATCCTCGACGGTGATTACCGGCTCGAGGACGGGACTGATGCGAGAAATTACGGTGGATTACGTGGAATTCCCGAGGCNCGTCGATTGGGTGCGCAACTGCTAGGGACCGATCCAGAAAACGTCATCGTGTGCGGAAATTCGAGCCTACAAGCAATGCAACTGGTGATCGATGCTGCCATGCATTACGGACTTCGCGGCAAGCGTTTTAGTGCGCTAGGTTCGGCTAGTGCCGTTGTTCCGGTGCCCGGATACGACCGCCATTTCGCGCTGACAGAATCGTTTGGCATCGAAATGATTCCGGTGCCGATGACCGCAACCGGTCCGGATATGGATGCCTTAGAAGAAACCGTCTGTTCGGATACCCAATGCCGATTTCTTTGGTGCGTGCCAAAATATTCTAATCCCACCGGGTGTATTTACGACCCGGACACGGTCGACCGAATTGCATCGCTTCCAAACAAAGCCCAGGGGCCGCTGCTAATCCTTTGGGACAACGCTTATGCTGTCCATGATTTCGATTTTCCGACAGCTGAACTAGCACCCATACTCACGGCTGCTCGTAAACATGGGACGGATGACAGCGTCATCATGTTTGCATCGACATCCAAGATCACATTTGCCGGCGGAGGCATCGCATTTATCGCCGGATCAGAGGCTACCTTAAACGCAATTGAAACGAGGCTCGCAGTTATCACCATAGGGCCGGATAAAGTGAATCAGTTGCGCCACGCCAAGTTCTTGAACGGGCGTGTCGAGGACCACATGGCCGCTCACGCCCGGATCCTCAAACCAAAGTTCGAGACGGTGGAACGCTGCCTACAAAAACACCTAGGTAATCGCGATCTTGCGACTTGGACCCAGCCCGAAGGCGGTTACTTCGTGACGCTTACGACGCCCCCGGGGTTTGCCACTCAAGTCGTAGCCATGGCGGCTACCGCTGGCGTCGTGTTGACGCCCGCTGGAGCAACGTTCCCTTACGGCCATGATCCCGAAGATTCCGTGATCCGAATCGCACCTAGCTTTGCTTCCAATGATGAAATCGAATCAGCAATCGAAGTCTTAGCGGTGTGTCTTGAGCTTTCAGTACGTAGGAGTTCTTGATTCATATGCACGATGACGAAGACGCGCTCACATTCACTGAATTTGCTCTCCCCCCCACGATTACGTCGGCAATCGGTGATCTTGGATTTACACATTGCACCCCAATACAAGGCGCGGTGCTCCCCTACAGCCTCTCGGATTACGACATTACCGGACAGGCACAGACAGGCACCGGAAAAACTGCCGCATTTCTAATCACTATTCTAGCGCAGCAGATCGAGTTTTCACCCGGGGAACCGCGTCCGACGGGCGCTCCGAGGGCGCTGGTGCTCGCTCCTACCAGGGAACTTGCACTGCAGATCGAGGCAGACGCTCGCGATCTATCGCGTCACACATCCACCCATGTGGTAGCCGTTGTCGGTGGTATGGATTTCGATCGGCAGCAAAAACAACTCGAGAACCGACCGGTTGATATTCTCGTCGCAACACCTGGAAGGCTGATCGATTTTTGTAACAGGCGCGTGATCAGCCTGCGAAAAGTCGAGATTCTCGTCATCGACGAGGCAGATCGCATGCTCGATATGGGATTTATCCCGGACGTGCGCCGCATCGTCTATCAAACACCGAAGAAGCGTGATCGCCAAACGCTGTTCTTTAGCGCCACATTCAATGACGATGTCATGAATCTAGCCGACCAATGGACGATCGACCCGATGCACGTCGTCATTCAACCCGAACAAGTCGCCGTCGAAACCGTCGATCAACGCTTTTGGCACACCGCGAAAGCCGACAAACCAGGCACCCTCGTAGAGTTCATTCGACAGAAGAAACCTTCTCACACACTCGTATTCGTTAATCGAAGGGACCAGGCTCGACATCTGGTATCGCATCTAAATCGACAGGGCATTGATTGCGAAGGCTTAGCCGGTGATATCCCACAACGCAAGCGACTAGCAACTCTCAATCGATTTAAAGAAGGTACGACCAATCTCGTCGTGGCAACGGATGTCGCGGGTCGAGGCATACACGTTGAAGGCATTAGCCACGTAATCAATTACGATCTACCGGAAGACGCCGAAGACTACGTTCACCGCATTGGTAGAACTGGTCGAGCCGGGGCATCCGGAATATCCATCAGTTTTGTTTCCGAGGATGATGCTTTTAATCTCCCAGCGATCGAGGCGTTCATCGGAACGGGCATCGTTTGCACACATCCTGATCTTTAAGACAGGTGGGNTGAGCTTTCCGGCAGTGTTCCTTTTGGGCAAACTCGTGTCATGAACGAAACCACCCCGATTGCGATCGTGCAGATGTGTGCTACCGCGGACGTCATGGCGAATCTTCAAACCACGCGTGAACTCTCGGGTGCGGCCGCGAAAGCCGGCGCGCGCGTGGTATTTCTTCCAGAGGCTTTCGCGTACATCGGTTCAGAACGTGACCGCCAACCGTGGTTAGAAAACCTACCCGCGGGCGGACCCATTTTGGAGGCGTGTCGGGAAATCGCCCTAACGCATCAAATCGACATCGTTGCCGGCGGGTTCCCTGAACGCGCACACGACAATCTTTCCTTCAATACCTGCATACATATCAACCCAGATGGTGTTCTGTCCGCTCGATATCGAAAAATTCACCTCTTTGACGTCGACCTTGCCGACGGAACGCGTCTACTTGAATCAAAAGCGACGGTCCCGGGTGTCGAAGCAGTTACCACGCAAATGCCATTCGGCACCTTAGGGCTTAGCGTTTGTTACGACGTTCGATTTCCTGGCCTCTACCAGGATTTGGTCGACGCTGGCGCTGTTGCGTTAACGATCCCAAGTGCGTTCACCAAAACCACGGGGCAAGATCATTGGCATGTGCTGCTACGAGCGCGCGCGATCGAATGTCAAGCGTACGTCATCGCGCCCGCACAGCACGGTGCTCACGGACATCGCAATCGACAATCGTTCGGNCACGCTCTGGTAGTCGACCCCTGGGGTCGAATTATTGCCGAATGCGAAGGCGGTGACGGCTTCGCAATTGCATCCGTCGAACCGGCCGAAGTCGAGCGGGTCCGNCGCGAGTTACCCAGCCTAGCGAATCGCCGCACGTGGCATTGAACGATAGTGCCCATCGTCCCAGCAGCACCCTGCTAACAGCTGCAGCTATCGTAATCATCATCGCCGGTATCAAGGCGGCGGAAGACATCGTGGTGCCATTTCTGTTGGCAGTATTCATTGCGACCATAGCCGCCACCCCGATTTTCTGGCTGCATCGATCGCGGGTTCCAATCGCGGTCGCCATCACTCTAGTTTCCGCGGCATTAATTGTCGTATTACTAGGACTTGGNTTGTTAGTCGCAGACTCCATACAGCAGTTTTCAGCACAACAAGGCTTCTATGAAGAACGCCTTCGAGAACTGATCAGCCTCGCAGGGCCGCTCCTAAACGGTCTTGGCATTCCCGCGTCCAGTGAATTATTTAGCTCACAATTTGATCCGGGGAGTGTCCTTTCCCTCGCGGCCAACACCGTGCGTGGGGTTGGGAGTGCACTCTCGAATGGTTTTCTCATCTTGCTAACGGTCATCTTTATCGTGGCCGAAGCCACCAGTTTTCCCTCAAAACTCCAATCCGTTCTGGCCCACCCTGAACGCGATCTCGTGCATTTCGATCGTTTTATCGTCAACGTCAATCGGTACATCGCCATCAAAACGACCATCAGCGTAGCCACCGGGGTCACCGTCACATGTCTCCTGGCGTTAATCGGAGTCGACTTCCCATTGTTGTGGGGGGTCCTCGCATTCATGCTGAATTACGTCCCGACCATTGGTAGCTTTATCGCAGCAATACCTCCGGTATTGTTGGCTCTCGTCCAGCTCGGTCCAATCTACTCGATCGCCACGTTGGCGTTATACGTCGTCGTCAATGTCTTAATGGGTAACGTCGTGGAACCCAAATTCATGGGACGTGGGCTCGGTCTTTCGACATTGGTGGTCTTTCTCTCATTAGTATTTTGGGGTTGGGTGCTCGGTCCCGTCGGCATGCTTCTCTCGGTCCCACTGACCATTTCCGCCAAGATCGCGTTGGAGGCTAACCCTTCCACCCAATGGATTGCCTATTTGTTGGGTCCGGCAGAATCCGACCAGGCCACTGAAAACGCGCGCGAAGCCGACGAGGAATGAACTACGAACGCAACAACATTAAGGCGATGGAAGGGTACACGTACGGTGAGCAACCCACAGACGTCGCCGTTGTAAAACTCAATACCAATGAGAACCCGTACCCGCCAAGTCCGTTAATTAAATCGGCACTGAAGAACTTTGATCTTGATGTTCTGCGACGCTATCCCGATCCTTCGGCCCGCGGCCTCCGCGAGCTCGTCGCCTCTCTATTTGATCTATCCCCCGACAGCGTCATCGTCACCAACGGCGGTGACGAAGGTCTTCGCCTTGCCGTGACCACAATGGTCGACCCCGGCGGCGCATTGGGAATGGTTGATCCCAGCTATTCGCTATATCCGGTCCTAGCCAATATCCAGAACTGTCGTATCGAATCGTTGAGATTAGAAAAGGACTGGACGTTGCCCAAAACGTTGAGCGAGCACCTCAACGCGTCGGGCGCGCAGCTCACGTGTCTCGTGAACCCTCACGCACCCAGCGGAGTTCTCTGCTCAGTTGAAACACTCCGCGAAATAGCTGATGGGCTAGAAGGCGTTCTTCTAATCGACGAGGCCTACGCCGATTTCGTGGACCCCGAGCTCGGCTATGACTCTATCCCTTTGATCCACGAATTCGACAACGTTCTCGTACTGCGCACGCTGAGCAAGGGGTATTCATTGGCTGGCCTCCGGCTCGGCTTCCTCATCGGCAACGCCACGCTGATCGAACCAATCGCGAACAAGACCCGCGACAGCTATAACATCGATACGATCACCCAGTCTCTGGCACTGATTGCCCTCAACGATTCCGATCACGCGCTAAAAAGTTGCGCGAAAGTCAGGGCGGAACGTGCCCGAATGCGCGACGAATTGAGCAGGATCGGTTTTGTTGTCCCAGCGTCGCAAGCGAATTTTTTGCTAGCGGAAGTCCCGGGTCCGATGAACGCGTTCACGCTCTATCGATCCCTTCGTGAGGCAAAAATACTGGTCCGTTATTTTGATTCGCCGCCGCTGGACCAGTGCCTACGTATCACCGTCGGAACGCCCGGCGAGAACGATCATTTCCTAAAGGCCGTTAGTCAAATTCTCCAGGCAAGCTAACAGGGAATCTCATTGCTTTTCCCACTCGCAGATGACAATCCGACCCGTCGACGCCCANTCGCCACGTACGTGATTATCGGTCTTAACGTGTTGGTTTGGGCGTCCTTGCAACGTTTCGGTTTCGACCCGGGTTTCTCGGAATCTTTGTGTCGTTTTGGATTGGTTCCTGGCGATCTTCTGGGAAACATCGACCCCGGAAGCAAATTGCGAATTGCACAAAACCTAATATGTCAATTTGACGGCGAAACCAACGTTATTACATTGATCTCTTCCATGTTCATGCACGGAGGATGGCTACATTTAATCGGTAATATGTGGTTTTTATGGGTCTTCGGCGACAACGTCGAAGACGCCATGGGAGCGTTTCGTTTCACACTTTTCTATCTACTCTCCGGCCTAGTCGCCTCGGCGGCTCAAATCGCAACCGACACATCCAGCGTTATCCCCATGGTGGGTGCCTCCGGAGCCATTGGCGGCGTGATGGGTGCTTATGCTCTCCTCTACCCTCGCGCCCGAGTTCGAACGCTGGTCTTTCTTGGCTTCTTCATCACGACTGTGTCCGTTCCTGCTGTTTTTATTCTTGGTTGGTGGTTTGTCGTCCAGCTCGCATCGGGTCTACCAAGCCTCAGTCATCATGGGGGAGGCGTCGCTTTCTGGGCACACATCGGCGGTTTTGTTGCCGGTATCTTGCTCGTCACCCTATTTCGACAGCGCTCATCAAGCACCATCGGGGGGACGTAACGAAAAGTTATTCGGCCCTTCCCATGGCACAAGGCCGCTGTTAATTTTCTTCGCTCCAGTGGGCATCACCGAAAAGGATTAATTATGGACCACCAACGACCAGCGCTGAGCCTCGCGGCTGTTCCGGGACGGCGTCAGCGAACGTTGGATCTCGCCGGTGAGATCGAGCGCAGAGGCTTCCCCGGAATTTATTGCCCGAGTCTGTCAGACGGACTCGCGCTGTGCGAAGCACTCGCATTCACGACTTCAGAGGTTCGCTTCGGAACGAGCATACAGCCTATCTATACTCGCAACGTTCAAGAATTTGCACAGATGGCGAGTTTCATCCACGAAGTATCAAAGGGTCGTTTCGACTTCGGCATTGGCGTCAGCCATGAACCAGCAATGAAACGTTTGGGCATCGAACAAGGGAAGCCACTGGCCGATATGCGAAGCTTTGTTGAGGACCTGCGCGCGGTTCCGCGGGCGGGCGAACTCCCACCCATTATCTTTGCGACCCTACGAAAAAAAATGATTCAACTCTCGGAAACCATCGCCAATGGCATGGTGTTCGCTAACGGAGCTCGCTCCCATATGGCAAGTTCACTGGCAATCTTGAGTGACCAAAGTCGTTCTGATGACCATTTCTTCATCGGAAATATGATCCCGACGTGTATTCACGACGATGTTGAAGCCGCAAAAGCAGTGAACCGCCGCACGCTGGTCAGCTACGCGATGCTGCCTAATTACCGCAACTATTGGAAAGAGGCAGGATACGAGGAAGAAATGGGAGCGGTCGAAGACGCGGTTAACGAGGGTGACTTTGACCGGATTGCTTCTTGTCTCTCTGATCGTTGGCTGGCCGACACGACCTTGTTCGGCACAGCGACTGAGGTTAGAGACGGATTGGCGGCTTGGTTTGATGCTGGCATAAAGACACCGATCGTCGTGCCGTCAGCTGTTGAAGGCGGACAATTTAAGGCGTTTGAAGAATTTTTCGAAATCTGGGATTAGGTTTGGGATCGTTCCCGACGGATTCCAATAACGATCAACCCGGCTGATAACGAAGCAACGTTATGGCGTCCGACACCTGGTCGAAATAGGGTCGTAAACGCATACCGATGACAATATCCGAAGGTTCGACGTTGACAAGTGTCGACGTCATTCGGACTCCCTCGTCCAACTCTANTACCGCTAATTGTTGCGGCGTTTCATCGGCAAAGTGAGGGGCCGTTGGCTGGCGCGCCAGAGTATAGGTATAGAGGACTCCCCGACCCGATACTTCATGCCATACAAGCTGGTTGCCCAAACACGAGGGGCAACGCGTGCGAGGGTAAAATACCCACGAGTCACACGCGTCACACCGCTGAATTTGAACCTTGCGCTCATTGAGTCCATCCCAAAATGGTCGTGTGGTCGAGGATGGCCGAGGAATGGGTTTCACCAAATCCATTTACTAATTTCCTTGCAAGATGAGTGCCGCCTGCTCACTCATGATGCCGCCCGTACCCGACACGTACACGTTGTCGCACGTGCTTANTTGTCTCGCCTCCGCACGGCCCATGATCTGTCTTGCTGCCTCAACAACTTGCGTCATGCCTCCGGCGGCACCCGCCTGGCCCATGCCCAACTGACCGCCATGCGTGTTAAGCGGGAAACTTCCATCGTGCGTCAAGTCAGAGTCCATTATGAAGCGCTGACCCTCTCCCTTGGCGCAAAAACCTGCGTCTTCCAACGTCATCAGAACCGTAATGGTGTAGCAGTCATAGATCTGTGCCGCATCAATATCCTGTATCCCTACACCCGCCATCGTGAAGGCTTGCTTCGACGCCGGACCCACCGGGGTCGCACACATATCTTTTGCGTACGTGGGCGTCTTGATGGTCAGGTGTTCGCCGAAACCCGCGATCCAGGCTGGGCGGTGACGGCAACGCTCCGCCACTTCGCGGCTAGCGACCACAACGGCGCCCCCGCCGGCAACGGGCATCACGATTTCAAGCATCCGCAATGGATCAGCAATCATCTTGCTCGTTAATACTTCTTCGACGGTCGTGGGTTTGCCGTAAAACGCCGCAAGCGGGTTCAATGCGCCGTTCTGGCGCTGGTCAACCACAAGTTTTGCCATGGCTTCTTCGATATAACCGTATTGAGCGCCATACCGCTGAGCGATCATNGCGTAACCACAGTTTTGTGCAAGATTACCGTACGGGATTTCGAATTCGGCCTGCGGAGAACCCCATTCGTTACTGCTGGATTGGAAAAACCGTCGTGGATCAATCGATCTTGGCTCCGGGTTGGAGGGGATTGGGAGAGCTGGCGTGGCGCAAACAACCACATCGGCTATGCCCAGTTCGATGGCGGCCGCCGCACGCCATACCATTCCCACCGAGGAAGCACCCCCAAGATCAATGCGTTCCGCAAAATTGACCGGCTGCCCCATGTATTCAACGATTGTTGCCGGTGTGAACATCCCCGACTCACGAATATCCGTGCAAGCGATACCATTAACGTCAGCGAGTCGAAGTCCTGCGTCGTCGAGCGCCATGGCCGTCAGTTCGGACCATTGCTCTATGGTGAACAACCTCGGTCCTTCGTATTTTCGTTCGTGTTTGAACTCGGCAAACCCGACGATTGCCGCCTCTCCTCGAAGTCCCATGATTTCAGCTTATCTACAGCCCTGAGAGCGTATAGGCTAACAGCTTCGTTACAAAACGTGAGCATTGAACACGCGATCGTATGAAGCACAAGTTGCTCTGGATCATTCGCCACGGCCACGCCGCCAATTCTCTCGATATACCCGACTTCGAACGACCCTTAAGTGAAAAAGGCCAAGAACAAGCACTAAGAGTCGGACGATGCATTCACTCCGCAACCGGCGCTCCCGAATTCATTCTCACCAGTTCGGCCCCACGCGCAACCGCAACAGCGAAACTGCTCGCACGGGAGAGCTACATCGTCGTCGAACAACAGGAGCACCTTTACTTGGCGACGGTCGACGAGTTACTAGTCGCTGCGCGAGCGATCCCATGTGACATTCGTTCCGCGGCCGTTGTCGGCCACAATCCCGGTATTACCCGTCTCGCAAACTTGCTGGCAGATCAAACGAAATACCAACTCCCGCCTCTGGGCGCCGTATGTTTCTGCACGACACATCCTTGGGAGGACATAGGGTTGAGCCCGCTTCGCGTCCTTCGATTCATTAGCCCTAATGAGGACACGGCGTGAGCGTCGCATTTTTATCCAGTACGTCCCGAAATACTGCGCACNACGAAACGTGGCTGATCCAATAGTAATTGCGACACACCCAGCGCTGGACGGACGGCGTACAAGGCGGTATACGTGACGTCGTTTCTGAGTCTGAAAAGGAACTCTTGTCTATGTGGTCTTTCATCACCTGCATCGCGGTTCTCGGAATCGCCTATGGTATCTATCGGCTGGTCGATCAATTGCCAGATGTACTTTTTCGCGTTTCCGAAATACAGCGCGATATCGCGGATATTCGCCGAAAATTGGTGGAAGACGAGCGTGAATCAGACGAAGCCTAAGACGTTCACTCGTCGANCCCCCTTCGGACCGCTAAGGTTTACCTCAATACCCCCACGGCAACTCGGGTGACGGACCCTTTCCGGCTCCTCAAAGCAGATCGAGAGAAGGCCAGAAGCAACGGAGATCCTTGGGCCGACCTCTGTGTCGTCGCCACTATTAGCCCGGACGGTCAACCTCGATCTCGCGTTCTCGTATTGCGCAGCCTTGACGATCAACTCGCGTTGTTCTTCAACGACTCAAGTCCAAAAAGCGCAGAATTTAGCCAAACTGAATCGCTGTCTGTTCTGCTCTATTTACACGTGCCGAAAGTTCAATACCGCCTGACAGCCGCGTTTACCGAAGTCGACCCGAACGTGGTTGCACAAAATTGGAAACTACGCCCTCCGGTTCCGAGAAAATTGGATTGGCTCTACGAGACGCGACCCCAAAGCTCAAGTGTCCCGTCAAGAGAGACGTTACTCGACGCACTTGACCGTATACCCGAATCCACCACGGCCCCGGCGACCGCACGCGGTTACATCCTGGTCCCAACAGAAATCGAGCGCCTTGATCTTGATCAGCCTAACGGCGTACACGACAGACGTTGTTATACGCGTAGTGGTGATGAATGGAGCGAAGCGGTACTAATCCCTTAACGTTCAAACGTCACTCTAAGTTTGTTTCGGAGGCTGCGACATCTTCGTCGGCAGGAACGATCCCGACCAGCGTGGCAAAACACGTTTTCTTGGCGGTCTCAACAAAGCTAGCGATGAAAGGAACTGAAGCCTGATCCGGACGCACGGCGGCGTAAAGATTTGGCCATACGCCCTCTTCCCCTAATGATTTAGCGACAACGTAGTTCTTTTCAACGTGTTCATGTAGGGCCCAATTAGGCAAACACACTAAGCCGCGGCCGCTAGCCACAAGTTGGATCATCATGGTAGTTAGTTCGGCGGTTCTGATCGCGCCCGGCTCGACNCCGGCCGGTTCTAAAAACGAACTAAAGACGTCGAGGCGGCTTCGATCCACCGGGTAGGTAATCAGTGTTTCCTCAGTCAAATCGCAAGGATTTACCCAAGGCTCTTTCGCCAATGGATGATCGGTTGCCACGGCCAATACCGCTTCATACCCAAAAAGCGGTATGTAAGCGATTTCAAGCGTGCGAATGGGATCCGCCGTAATCACCAAGTCGAGATCCCCCCGCACTAACGCCGGCAAGGGTTCGAAGTGGAATCCACTGGAAACGTCGAGCTCGACATCCGGCCAGCTCTCTCGGTAGACGTTAATGGCCGGCAACAACCATTCAAAACAGCTATGACATTCGATCGCCATATACAAACGTCCCGAATCACCACCCATGAGCCGAGTTACATCACTCATAGCTCCGTCGAACTGAGGCACGATTTCGTCCGCCAATTTCAGCAAACGCGCGCCCACCGGCGTGAATCGAACAGGCCGTGATTTGCGTACGAAGAGCGAGCAACCTAGACGGTTTTCGAGATCTTTGAGCTGGTGTGACAGTGCGGATTGAGTCAAAGACAAACGTTCGGCGGCCTCGACTAAACTGCCCGAATCCCGCAAAGCAAGGAGTGTTCGGAGATGGCGAAGTTCCACATTAGACATGAGGTTTTCTCATCTATTTCGCTAGAATAACGCACATATTTCATGTTCAGTCAATGAAACATGCTCGAGAGCAAAACGCTAGAGCTACCGTCAGAGATTCGCTTACCNGGAATAGGAAAAAGGATCAGGGACGTATCGGGAATTGGACGGGCCCCTTAAGTTCCTCCAGCATAGGCTGAATCCACTCCACCCATTCACATAGGGTCGGACGCGTTTCTCTCGGATCAATTAATTCGTGCACCGCAAAAGACTCAGCACGTGGGAAGGGAGACCTCGCACTACGGAGCCGTTCTTCGATTTCGTGACGCTTGGCCTCCGGATCATCCGCACCGTCGATTTCGCGGTGATAAGCAACCGCGACGCCTCCTTCCAGAGGCAGCGCCCCAGATTCTACTGAGGNCCACGCAAGAACGTATGCATCTGGCGCGTAGTGGGCGGCCGTTGCAACTCCGAATCCTTTGTGGACTTGAATTACAGCCCACGGAATCGTCGCCTGCGCTGCGGCAGCAACCGCTGCCATACCATAACGGATCGTACCTTTACGTTCGGCCTCCGGACCGATCATGAATCCGGGTTGATCGACGAAGTTCACCACCGGCACATGAAACGTATCGCAAAGTTCCACGAAACGCCGATATTTCTGAGCGGCTTCCGCCGTCATCGCGCCCGCGTACACACGGCAGTCGTTTGCCAGAACGCCCACTGGCTGGCCACTCAATCGAGCAAATCCTACAACTTGACTAGCACCAAAATCTCGACCGAGTTCGAAGAACGAATTCTGGTCCATGACCATATTGACGACTTCCCGAATGTCGAACGCCGCATTCGAGTCGCGCGGCACGACATGGATAAGTTCTTCTTCCATACGTTGAGGGTCATCGACACACTCCAACCGTGGCGTTCGCTCGTATACGCTACTCGGCAGATAACTCAGAAACCGGCGACACTGGGCTAATGCGTCGTGCTCATCTTCGGCAATATTATCCACGAGACCGCTCCGCGCATGCACCTGAGCGCCGCCAAGCTCGTCTTTCGTCATGGAAACACCAAGCGCCCGTTCCACCAGCTTGGGGCCGCCAATGAGGATCTGCGCTGTATAGCGGGTCATTACCGAAAAGTGAGAAGCCGCCATCCTTCCTGCGGGAAACCCTGCTACCGCACCTCCCGCCATGGACGCGACGGGTACCTTGCCCATCGCATCCGCGATGATGCGAAATCGCGGTGCCGAAAACACCGGCTCTCCTACCGTCCCGCCTCGACGTCCACCACCACCTTTGACACTGCCGCCGCCGCCCTCCAGCATTCGTACGAGCGGCACCTTGTATTGCACCGCGAGGTGCTCGGCGTACACACTTTTTCGTAANCCGGCCGAGTTGGGCGATCCTCCTTTAAGAGTAAAATCCTCTCCACCCACAACAATGCGCCGACCATCCACCTTGCCAAACCCAACCACGTAATTGGCTGGTACGAACCCCGTAAGCTGATCATCATCATCGTATTCCGGAATCGCGGTCGCTTTACCGTGCTCCTGAAACGATCCGGGATCTAACAGCGAGTCAATGCGTTCGCGAATCGTCAGCCGGCCGCGGGCATGCTGTTTGGCAATCCCTTGTTTCCCACCTTGGGTCCGAGCAATACGACGTCGTCGTTTGAGCTCGTCAACCTCCTCTCGCCAACTCACTGAGAATCCCTAAATACCGGCTCTCGCTTTTCGAAGTTGGCTCGCACCGCTTCGAGTTGATTTTCGGACCCCAAAAGATCCTTCTGCAGGGTCGCTTCGAGGGAAAGCCCGGTCTTGGCGTCGCCATGCCACGAATTCTCATAGAGCCGTTTCCCGGCTCGTACCGCATGCGGATTCCTAGAGGCAATCTCTTCTGCCAAAGCTATTGCCGTTGCCAGCGGGTCTTCGGCTACGTGAGAAACGATCCCAATCCGCTCAGCTTCGTCGGCGTTGACGATTCGACCCGTAAACGTCAACTCCTTGGCCACGTCGAGACGGACAACATCGCGCAAGGTTTGGGTGATCGACATGTCTGGGATGATGCCCCATTTGATTTCCATCACCGAAAACTTTGCCGTGGGCGACGCAATACGAATATCGGCGCCAAGCGCAATTTGACAACCGCCACCGTATGCGACCCCATGTACCGCTGCGATGACCGGCATGGGGAGCGTTTTCCAAACATACGCCGGCCTCTGCGCATGGTTTTCAGGGCGTTCGTCGCGCTGCAAGAGATCCTGACCAACATCGCTGCCCGATTCAGCAGCTTCCGCCATACCTTGAAAACTATCGAAATCCAAGCCGGCGCAAAACCCAGGGCCGTTGCCCGAAAGCACTACGGCTCGAACGTCCGCCGCGGACGCTAAACTCTCGCCCGCCTCAATGATCGCCGTAAACATGTCGCCGGAGAGCGCATTGTATTTCTCCGGCCGATTGAGTCTTACATCCGCAATCCCGCGATCAATTTCAATTGTGACTATGTCTGACATCGTTCATCTCCCCAAACCTCACTAAATAAGTGTGACACAAGCGATCCAAACATCCACACAGAGCGGGCNACATGTTTCTTCTCGTTAGAGACACGACATTGGGGGTGAGCAATAACTAGTCTTCGATGACCGCAACGACCTGATCTTCTTCCACAGAATCTTTCGGCTGTACCAACAGCTCGGCCACAGTACCCGCTTGCGGGCTTTCCACCGGAATTTCCATTTTCATCGACTCGAGAATGACGAGGACATCCCCCTCGGCGACGCGATCGCCAACGGCGACCTCAACTTTCCAGACATTGCCTATAACTTCGCTTTCGACGGGATATCGCGCCATGTTGACCTCCACCAAACCAGCGTTTATAGCAGATCGCTCAGGAAGTCGGTATCAAGCTTCGCCTCGATAAAACGAGCGCTCTCTAGAATGCGACACAAGAGTTGGGCGTTAGTTTTAACGCCTTTTACTTCGATCGCTCGGAGAGCGATCAGTGCGCGGGCAATGGCTGCTTCCCGGGTCGCCCCTTTCCCGATCACCTTTGCTAACAATGGATCGTAATACGGTGTCACTGTGTTCCCTTCTCGATAACTTGCTTCGATGCGAACCGACACCATATCGGGAACCCTGAACACGCTTAAGTGCCCAGGGCACGGCAATAAACTTTCGGGATCTTCTGCGTACAGCCGAGCTTCAACCGCNTGCCCATCGATTTCCGGTCGATCGGGCAGAAGCGTCGAAAGTCGATCCCCCGAAGCAATGCGCATTTGTAGGCCGACAAGGTCCAACCCCGTAACCTCCTCAGTCACGCCGTGTTCGACCTGCAATCGGGTGTTCATTTCTAGAAAACCAAAGCGGCCTTCGTTGTACAGCGTTTCCACCGTGCCCAAGCTGTCATATCCGACCAAAGCCTCCACAGCCCGTGAGGACAAATCATCGATGTCGGAACGCTGTATTTCCGGCGCAGGGGACTCTTCAACGATCTTCTGATGTCGCCTCTGTACTGAACAATCCCGTTCGTAGAGCGCCATCAAAGTTTCGCCGTCGCCGATGAGTTGCACTTCGATATGTCGGGAACGCTGAAGAAATTTTTCGAGAAATACCGTTGATCGCCCGAACGTCCGCTCAGCCAAACTGGTTGTGGTTGCGTACGCGGCCTTTAACGATCCGGGGTCGTCCGCTACCGTCATACCGATACCACCTCCACCGGCAGCGGGTTTGAGCATCACCGGGTACCCGATCGTTTCAGCCGCTTTCACCAACATCGCCTGATCACGAATTACTTCGCTCCCCGCATGGACTGGAAAACCGTTTGCTTGCATCCATTGCCGGGCTTGNGTTTTCTCGCCCATGCGTTCTAACCAANTCGCNGCAGGCCCTATAAATTTCATACCAGCCGCCTCAACGTCCCGTGCAAAGTCAGGGTTTTCTGCTAGAAATCCGTATCCGGGATGCACCGCGTCGGCTTTAGCGCGTCGCGCGGCCGCGACAATCGTTTCTCCATTCAAGTANGTATCTACCGGTTGGTATCCGGGTAGCCGCTCAGCATGCGACGCCTCCGCGACATGCGGCAATGCCGCATCAATATCTGAATAGACAGCAACACTTTCACACTGAAGCGAATTACATGCGCGAATAATACGACGCGCGACAGCACCGCGATTGGCCACCAAGACACGCTCAAACATTTTGGATTCGCTCCAGATACGCCCAGTCGAGGCCGAAGAAGTGGTTCTCGGCAAGTTCAGCGAGCATTCGATCACTCAAGCCATCGCCCAACAACCGCGCCATCTGCTCAATCACCCATCGAGATAGGACATTCGATTGCTCGCTCCGGCGTTTATATGCTTCCCACCCCATGGGTCAGAGAACGAGATCTTCTCCCGTGAGCCGAGCGTATGCTTCCAGATATTTCGCCATCGTGTCATCGATTACGTTTGCTGGTAATGCCGGTCCTGGGGGCGTCTTGTTCCACGTTCCAACTGCAACCAGTTCTTCTAAATANTTACGCACAAATTGTTTGTCAAAACTCGGTTGTTCGGCACCCGGTTGCCACAAATCGGCCGGCCAAAAACGCGAGCTGTCGGGGGTGAATATTTCGTCGATCAGTATTGGCGTGGTGGTACCGGGCGGAACCCCAAACTCAAACTTTGTATCAGCCAAAATGATCCCGCGCTCCAACGCATAATCNCTCGCGTCTCGATACAACGATAGTGTTGATTGTTGAAGCCACTCCATGGTTTCGAGACCAACGATCGCGACGCCTTGTTCAAAACTAATGTTTTCGTCGTGCAAACCAGCCTCGGCTTTGGTCGACGGCGTGAACAACGGTTCGTCCAAGCGATCGCTGTTCACCAAACCTTCCGGTAATTCGATCCCACATACGCGACCCGTNGTTTGGTAGTCCTTCCATCCACTACCCGTGATATAGCCCCTTGCAATGCATTCGATCGGCACGACTTCGGTCTCCCGGCACAGCATTATTCGGCCGCTAAGAAGCGTTTTTTCCTCATCACTTATACCGACGACGTCTTCGACAGCGGTTGAGACAAGATGATGATCAATTCTGTCGCCAAAATAATCGAACCAAAACCGGNAAATTTGAGTCAAAACGATACCCTTACCCGGCAGGCCATTGGCCATCACCACGTCAAAGGCGCTGGTTCGATCCGTGGCCACGATCAATAGCCCGGGATCACCATCTGGCAGCACCACGTCATATAAATCCCGAACTTTCCCGCTTCTTTTGTTAGCCAGATCGAGATCCGTCTGCATCACTAGCTGCACCATGTAATTTCCTTAGGCGCTATTACCGCCATCGGCGGCATACACAGAACCTGTAATCCAACTGGCGTCGTCACTTGCGAGGAACAACATGACCCGGGCGATATCAATCGGCTCGGCATATCGTCCCATAGGGATCCGTTCGACAATACGGTCATGAACCGTGGTACCCGCTCCCGGGGCAATACCTTCCTCGAGGCTACGCATCATTCGGGTCTCAACAGGGGATGGATTGACTGTGTTGACCCGTATATTCATCGACGCGTACTCCTTTGCCACAGACCGCATCATGCCAATCACCGCGTGTTTGCTGGTGGAATATGGGGCTACGTTTGGCCCTCCGGATAAACCCGCAACGCTCGACGTGATAACGATGCTGCCACTTCCGTTCCTGATCATCGCCGGAATTACGGACTTCAGCCCCAACCAGACGCCTTTCACATTAACTGCCATTACGCGGTCAAAGGTCGCCTCATCGTATTCGAGCGTGGGTTTCACGGCACCCTCGATACCCGCGTTGGCTAACAAGACGTCTACTGCTCCGTATCGTTGCTCGGCAACAGCGATCATTTGGTCGTTGTCGGCTGGTTTCGTTACATCGGTAACGCAATAACTAACTTGATTACTACCGATATCGTCGACGGCCTCGGTAAGTGCCTCCTCGCTCAAGTCTGCGATAAGTACATTAGCCCCCTCTTCGGCGAAGAGCCGTGCAGCGGCTCTTCCAATACCACCCGCACCACCGGTGATTACCGCGGTTTTATCGGCAAGCCTCATTGAGTCATCCTTACGTCGTCCGTTGCGCAAAATCTAACTGTCAAGGGCCGCACCAAAATCTTCGACTAAATCGTCGATCTCTTCGATGCCTACAGAAATGCGAATAAGCGACTCCGCAATCCCCATCTCTGCCCGTCGAGCTGGACCCATCTCGTGATAAATCGTCTGGGATACCGGTATTGCGAGTGTCCGATTGTCACCCAGATTGCTTGATTTAATCACCACCGTCAGGCGATTCAAGAACTCAAATGGTTCCAACCCCTCACTTAATTCGAACGAAAACAACGCCCCTGGTTTTCTGAAAAGATCGGCGCTCCGCTGAAATTGGGGATGCTGGCTTAATCCCGGGTAGTAAACCTGTGAAACCCCGTCATGGGCATCCAAGAATTCGGCCAACGTTTGGGCACTGGCGCACTGTCTTTCCAATCTCAGCGCCAGTGTTTCCGCACCGATACTGATATGGTGGGCTGCTTCGGCACCCAGCGCCGCCCCGAAATCTCGAAGACCTTTTTTCCGGATTTGGGTCATCCCCCAATTCGCAGAATCGCCTTTCTTATAGGCTTCTTCGATATGCGCATAGGACGCCCAATTAAATTGCCCGGTGTCAGTTATCGCCCCTCCTAACGCGTTGCCGTGCCCGCAGATATATTTGGTTAGACTGTTGATAACGAGACTCGCATCAACGTCGACGGGTTGAAAAAGATAGGGCGAGGTCATCGTGTTATCAACGACGTAAACAATTCCGTGAGCGCGACAAAGCGCACCAATCGCCTCGAGGTCACTGACTTGCGTGCGTGGATTGGCGATGGTTTCGACAAACACCACTCGCGTTCGTTCGGTCAATGCCGCCTCGACCGCACTAACGTCCGTAGCATCAACAAAAGAGACGTCAATGCCGTGGGCATCGAAGCTGCCAAACAGGCTGTTGGTGTTACCAAACAAAAACGAGCTCGACACGAAATGATCGCCAGAGCGCAATAATGCGAACAACATCGTTCCAATGGCCGCCATTCCGGTTGAAAAACAAATGGTTCGATGTCCCCTTTCCATCGCCGAAATCTGTGTCTCAAGCGCGCTCACGGTCGGGTTAACCTGACGGCCATACGAATAACCCGAGCTGTTACCTTGAAATACGTCGGCGAGATCCTGCACGTCGTCGTATCCATACGCGACAGTTGCGTGGATGGGTTTGTGAATCGAACCGTGTTCCACCCGGCCCGAGCGGTCCGAATGAACAATTCGTGTCGTAAAACCGGCCATTCGTTGTAATCCGAATTGGGCCGGCGACTATATCAGATCGTCAACGCCTCGAATGGCGACGGTTTGATTGTCGTTTAACGCTAGCTCAATCCAACGGTGTTCCAGTTTCCGAAAATGGCAGTGTCCATAAATCAAACACGCGCGATAGTGCCGAGATGGCCAAAACGTGGCGCAACGTTCCGTCGATAATGGCCGCTCGGACCTGATCGATCGTGTATAGGTGCACGGCGATTGCCTCGCCCTGTCCAAGATCCTGAGGATCATTTTTGACTACGCCCTGTGCAAGAAAGTGGTGACAAAGATGCGAATGAATCGCCGGATTGGGTTGTACAGCGCCCAGAGACTTCCATTTGCCACCGCTATAACCGGTTTCCTCTTTGAGCTCTCGTTGTGCCGCTTGGAGTGGAGTTTCGCCGGCATCAACCATCCCGCCAGGCGTTTCAACCGTGCACGAACCAACACCAAAACGGTACTGCTCCACCATGATCGATCGACCGTTCTCGGTGAGGGCAACTACATTGATCCAGTCGACCGATTCGAGCACTAGCCGTTTTAGGGTTCGGTCTTCGATTGGATGCTTTAGCCAATCGAAACGGACATTCAGGATGCCCAGATTGGGTCCTGGTTCCGAACGGACTTTCTGCCACTCAAGTTGATCGCCCATCAAATTTCTCCGCGAGTTTTTGAGTTCCTCCAATGAAGCAGTTCAGCGTACCTAGCCCTCATCTCGACAACGAACTTACTCGTTTTGAAGATTCTGCATTCCCTGCCGATGTAATTCGGACGTCACCGCATCGAGGTGGCGTCCTTCCCGTACCGAATCCACCAACGCCTCAACGGAACCGTAATCGGCCACTGAATTTAGGGTGGTTAGCGTCGGATAAATCATTTGCCAGTCGCCCGTCGCATGACGTTGCAACGCATCGGCCGCCGAAATCCATTCCCCAGACACCGTCTCACGAACGTCACCCACCGCCTGCTGCCCCGACGGCATCGCGGCTAGAAAGAAACGAGTGTCGAAGCGGGCGGGCGCAGTTTCTGGGGTAATCCAGTGACTGAAGTAATGCACCCGGTCCGTCGCTAACTCGAGGCCTTCACTGCCAATAATAGAGGCAAAGTCTGTTTCCCCCGCTAGAAGTCGTCCGCGTAGCTCTTGGTAATGCGTTCGTTCCTCGTCGTCGCGAAAACAAAAGTCTTCGCCATACCGTCGAGCGAGAAGTACCCCACTTTCCTCAAAGCACTCTCGAATGACCGTAACCCAATACCGAATGGCATTGCCCTCGAGCCCTAATTTTCTTGAAGCGAGACGGTCATTCAGCCCAAAGCACGATGCTTCGAGATTGGCATCTTCTTCGTCGACTTTTCCGCCAGGAAACACATGCAAATCCGGGAAAACACCGCGCCCCGGTCGCTGCAACATGAAAAGTTCAGGCCCCCTTCCGCCCGGCCGGACGATAAGAACCGTTGCTGCTTTACGAATATCGACCATTTAGTCTCACGCTCGTTCGTCCATTCAACCCCGATTACCCTGCAATACTTTAGAGAAAGTTGTCGTTCACCGGCCTTACGATCCAGTCAACCATCGACAATCGCATCCACGTCTTCCGTCCCCAGCTCCGAGACAACGAGATCATCTATCGATGTCTCGATTCTTTCTGCGATGTATGCGGCGAGTTCAAATTGGCCTTCCCTGCGGTTTGAAGAAACCACGTAACGGAAACTTGTTGCGTCCTCATCTGGTTTTTCCAGGCGTACGATTGAAAGCTGCTGNGATCCTTCATCGTCGGTAACAACATAGGTTAGCAATGGCGCATCACTAACGGCTTCTTCATAAACGTCCATGACCGTAAGGTTGCGGAAACGATCAATCAGCGTTTGCACGGCGTCCTGATCGAGCGCGACGTTTTGGTCGGCTACCCACCCATTGTCCCCATCCCTGGAAAGGGAAAAAACACCTTCAAGCTCAAGTTCTTGGACTGCACCTACCGGTTGTAGTAACGACCGGTTAAGCCATGACGACGAGTCCACGCCGGCTTCATAGACCGAAAACTTGATGCTGTAAACGGGCCCACCCGAAGCTGCCCTCGCGTGCACTTTTCGATAGCCCGGTGAGGTTCCAAGATACAGGCTGCCCAAGACTTTATCGGCATCGGAAAGAACGATGCGGCGTTGATGATTTTCGTTGGTCACTTCGAAACGCTTGGCCGTCGTATCTTTCTCAGCGACCGGCCAGCCGCTGTCGATGTCGGCCAACTTGGTCAGGAATTGTTCGACCTTCTCATTGTCTGCTGGAATACCTGACAAAAGTTGCCAGTTATCCGCATCTCGTAGGAGAGTCATGTCGGCTTCGTCTCCGCTCGCTGAAATTTCGATTTTTTGAATCGAATCCGGTTCAAAACTTAGAAGGGTCTCGGGCCCCTGCTCGTCATCATCGAACCGCAACCACCAAACCAGTACCACCAGGACCAGTTGAATCATAAGAATCGTGCCGAGCACCGACCGCTTCACGGCGACTCTCCCAACACGGCCATATACCGGTCACGTCTCTTTCCAGCCATATAGCGATGCATCAGAAACACGACAAAAACCATCAACAAAGCCAGCACATAATTGCCGTATTCGTATACGCGCTGACCTAGATCGTCGAGTGGCGGCAACGTACTCGCATACTGGGTTCTACCTCGGATCGTTTGCAAGACCTCGTCTTCCACCGCCCAATCCACCACGTTTTGCATCAGCTCAAGCGATTTCGTGTAGAGCTGCCCGTTCGAAACACCAACCAGTTGGATGATTTGATCTGAAATAAAAGAGTTCGAACCAAATACCATCAAGCGCGCGGATTCAGGAGACCGTTTGATAACGCCAGATACGGTTCCCGGACCAGTGCTTTCTTCGATTTCGCCATCGTCATTGGTGTCTTCCGGTTCTTCGTTCAAGAGCACGGCTTGGTCTTGCAACAACGGTGACTCCCTAAAAAAGGATTCAAAGCGCCCCGATACCAGGACCCCGAGAAGTTGCCGGCCTGTTGTTCCCTCAGACCGATATGGCTCAATGGCTCCCTCGCTAAGTTTCGGCATGACATCGGGCGAGACGTCACGCCAACTTTGTTCCGAACTCCACAACAAATGCTGAACCGCACGCGCTTCCGATCCGGTTTCGTCCACATCAATGGGCGATGCCCACGACATCGTCAGTTGCGGGAGCCCAACGGTGATCGGGTGGTCTCTTAGCATTGCCCCGTCGCGAACGTCGATAAAGAACGGATAGTCCAACATTCGGTAATCCTGAAAACTAAACCCGCCTACCCTTCGGGTAACCGGTGCTGGGAATTGCGCGTTTTGGGGATCAAGCACCAAGGATTTGTCGATGGAGATACCGTGGTGCCCAAGCCAAGCTTCAAGTCCAGTCGTTTGCGGCACGGCCGAAAGCATCGATTGAGTCAGAGTGCTACGGAAGGCCGAGGTTGCTACAACGACAGTTCCACCTCGCATTAAATATTGGTCGATCGCGAACACCTCGCGGTCATCAAGACCCGTCGGATCAACAATGAGCAAAACGTCAGCACTTGCCGGGACGACGGCATGTAGATCTGCGCTCTGAAGTTCGTGACTGCTACCGAGGATGTCACGCAGGCTGGCAAACTGGTTCCCGGGCGTCTGCTGTCCACCGGGATACTGAGGCGGCGGTACTGGCGGCGTGTAAAGCGTCACGGTCCGCATCAAACCCGACGCGAACCGCTTGAGCCCTTCTTCCATCGCCCGCTCTATTCCGTCGCGGTCGAGCGATTCGGGGATGGGGATCGGAACGACTGTCGTATCATCCTCGAGGATCAGGTGAAAATAGAACGTGTTGGCATCGAAAAGACTCGCCGACATCGGGCCGAACCCGAATTTAGCGGCGATTTCCTCGGCGATCGCGCCACCGTTCGCATCCGGATCTACGATTTCCCAAAAAAAACCACCCTCGGCCTCCAATGCCACACTTTCAAGTACTTCTGATAGAGAACGTTTTAGCGAGGCGAGCTCTTGGGGCATGCGTTCGTCGGACGAAATGTAACCAGTGAACCGGATCGGTTGGGCGATGTTCGACCAAACGCTATCGCCGCCTTGAAAATCGTAAAGTACCTTCTTGATGCTGCGGGTGACCGCATACTCTGGATTCGGGAGCCAGACGTCGAGATCGGTCTCACCACGCTGCTTGACATCGATCAGTTCTCGGAAACTTAATACCTCGTATTCATCTCCGTACTGAATGAGAACATCGAAGTACGAGTTGACCAAACTGGCTTCATACCGATCCGCCGTCTGAAAGGGTACCGGGCGAATCCCGTACTTGGTGTTCGCCTCGTCCTCTAATTCGGCATCATCCGCTGGATTCACGATCTCCACCCGTACTCGATCCCCGCCAGCCACCCCATATTCGGTCAATAGATCTTGCATTTGGGGCACAAGTGGGGCCAACAACGGGTGCGTTTTTGCGCTGAAATATCCCCGGATCAGTAACGGTTCACGCAATCGTTGCAGGTATTGAAGCGTCGCCTCCGACATCGAATACTGATCACCNCGGGTGACGTCCCAGCGCAAGGCGTTACCGACACCGTGTAACCAAACGTTGGCGACGATGACGTTGGCGACCACCAACCCCAACAGGATTTGAGAACGGCGGTGACGGGCCGGCGGTGCATCAGTTGACCAGCCCTGGCGATCCAAAGCGTAGACATTCAACGCAAGAAAACCTGTGGCGATGGACACATAAAAATAGAAATCTCGAAAGTCGAGCATACCGCGTGTGATTGATTCGAAGCGCGAACCCGAACCAAGCATGCGCAGAATATTGGCGCCGTTGTTATCTACCAGGTCAAGTAGGAACGGACTACCAACCAAGTAAAAGGCACCACAAGCCAACGACGCCAGGATTAGCGCAACGATTTGATTGTCGCTCCTGGCACTTACAAACAGACCGATTGATATATAGCTCGCTCCCAGGAGAATCGCTGCAACATAACCCGCGAGAACCGGGCCCCAATCCAAACCCGTCACACTGCTATCGACGATCGCTAATGTGAGTGGNAGGGGTAACGTCAACAACAGCGCAATACCGAGCAGCATCCAGCATGCAAGGAACTTTCCAACGACGAGTTCCCACGTCGTCGCCGGCAGCGTCAGGATGAATTCCTGCGTTCCACTACGACGCTCCTCGCTCCACATTCGCATCGTGAGCGCCGATGACAAAAAGATCAGCAAAACGGGCATCCACTCGAACATGGGTCGAACATCGAGGATATTTCGGGCAAAAAACGCCTCGCCCCAAAAGAAAACAAAGAACGTGAAACCCAGAAACGCGAGTAAAAATAAGTACCCGATGGGCGATCCGAAGAACTGGTGCAACTCTTTGGTCGCAACCCTTATGGTTTTGCTATCGAACATTTGGGGCCTCGCTGACTTCCCGGAAGAGGCGTTCCAAATCACGCTGAACCGGTGCCAAACCATGGATCGGAATGTCTTGGGTCACTAGTGCCCGAGCCACCTGAGCCGCGAATGCCTCAAGATCGATAGTTTCGCTTGTCAGGAGTAATCGGTCATTTTCGGCAACAACATTCACCGATGCACCGAGCGCGCNCTCAACCTCTTTGGGACTTGCCGTGGTCCGTAACTCAATCGTGTCGGCGCGTTTCAATTCCGCGAGCTTCTCATCGATCACTAATTCGCCATCGCGCATGATCAACACGCGATCACAAATCGCGTCAACTTCTTGCATGATGTGGGTCGAAAGGACCACCGTCGCGGTCATCGCCAGGCTCCTCAAGAGACGCCGCATCTCTTGAGTCTGTCGCGGATCAAGCCCGTTGGTCGGCTCGTCCAGGATGAGTACGGGTGGCTTGTGTAAGATTGCTTGTGCGACCCCAACACGCTGCTGATAGCCGCGAGATAGAGTGCCAATCTTGTCAAGGGCCCGAGATCCCAATTCCATCGACTCGATCACATCCCGTAACGCAGATNCCGCTTCACTTCCGGTCATACCNCGCATATTTGCGGTAAACGCAAGGTAGTCGAACACCGACATGTCTGGGTATAACGGCCGATTTTCAGGCAGGTAACCGATCTTGTTTTGTACGACTACGGGCTCGTCCTGGACATCGATTCCGTCCACCAAACCGCGACCGGAACTGGGCTCCAAGTATCCCGTGAGCATCTTCATGACGGTGGTTTTGCCGGCTCCATTGTGTCCGAGAAGGCCGACGATCTCGCCAGACCCAACCTCGAAACTGACCTCAGAGGCAGCCACCACAGCGCCGTAATGGCGTGTTAATCCCTCAGCCTTTATCACTACTTTTCTTTCCCCAGTACTACTTCAAATGCATGCAAGCGGCATAGATTAATGTCCAAAAAAAACAAATTCCATCCCTTCCGGACCTAGACAGATACACCACGTTAACTCAGGCTGCCCAAATGAGTCTCCACCACATGATCCCAGGCCCTGCGGGTAATATAGAAGCCCTNGTCAATGACTCAAACGAAGGATCTTGGCTNATCCTTTGCCACCCTCATCCACTCTATGGGGGTTCGATGTTCGATGCGGTTCTCGACACCGTCGAACAAGCAGCCGCTCCCATGCATCTAAGCACTGTGCGTTTTAATTTTCGCGGGGTGGGGTCAAGCGATGGCGAACACGACCACGGGGACGGCGAGGTGAACGATCTACTCTCTGTCGAGGAGTGGNTCCGCGAAACGAAAACTCCGTCAACAGTCTCCTTCGTTGGCTACTCGTTCGGGTCCGTGGTCGCNAGCCAAGCTGCTGTCCACTGCAATGCNGTGTCTCGTCTCATGTTGATCGCACCACCGACGTCTTCGATGGCGTTGGCAAACGACATTGAGGTGCCCGTGCACATTATCGTCGGCGATGCTGATCCGTTTGTTGACCTTCGGCGTCTGCGCCAATGGCAACGTGACGAAAACGACGTCAAAATCGTCACGATCCCTGGGGCTGATCACTTCTTTGGTGGTCAACACGAGGCATTACGGACGGCAACGTCGACGATTTTCAGCGAAGTCCTATGCCCGTAATCCAACCATGACCAACGAATACAGCGGCAAAAACGGCCAGGCCCAATAACGTCGGCAACCATAAGTCCTTCCATCGGAGTGTCGCGCGGCCCGTTGCAATTGCGACGAACGGGATATTCGATGTGCGGGCAGCAAAAATAGGCCACACGCTGTCTTGCTCGCCGGCGATACGCCTATCGATTAAGGACGTTCCGAACGCCGAGACAAGGCCAAACGTTCCGAAGAAAATTAAGGAGGCCACATCACCATTCGAAGTCATATGCCCCACCGCCCACAAAACCACAGCCCACTGAAACGGATGGCGAGTAATGCACATGGCACCACGCGGATCCGCCCCCAACTCGCCCTCTTGCCCGACACTTGTCGGGTTTTTGGTCGAGAATGCTCCAACGGCAAGTATGAAAGATAACCCCACCAACACGTACGTGGACCACCAGTGGGCTGGGCTTGGCAGCCACAAATAAGGGCTCACGGGCCGATCCGCGTAGNTCAAAATCATGAACCCAAGTGTAATCACCGCGACGATCGAGTAGGCGGCAAGGTAACCACTGCGACCGAGTCGGTCGATCAACCCCTGGCGAAAAGGCGCACTGCTGATTCCCAAGTGTGAAATCAAGAACAGTGCACTCGCGAAAACTAATCGTGACAAGACAATGCCTGATCGATGGATGCGGATTTAATCCTGCATCCTTGGAACGTAAAAGCCAACAAAAAGAGCTGTGGTACGCTCTTCGCCATCAGCTTAGGGGAAAGCGATGCGCGACATTACTGGAAAAGTTGCATTCATCACGGGAGGTGCGAGTGGCATGGGCTTGGCGATGGCACGCTCGTTTGCAGCCGCTGGCATGAAAGTTGCGATCGCTGATGTCGAACAAGCTGCGCTCGACCGCGTCAAGGCGGAGTTCAATGCGAGCAATGCCGAGGTCATTACGCTTCAAGTCGACGTGACCGATCGAACGGCGATGGAAGCCGCCGCTGACGCTACAGAGGCGGCTTTCGATAAAGTTCATGTCCTGGTTAACAACGCTGGTGTCGCTGTCGGNGGATCACTCGATCAGATGTCCTATGAGGATTGGGATTGGGTGATGGGCGTTAATCTCGACGGCGTAGTCAATGGCCTACAAGCGTTCGTGCAGCGAATTAAAGCCCACGGTGAGGGTGGCCATGTCGTCAATACCGCATCCCTTGCGGGCCACTTTGCGATTCCGGGACTGGGCATATATACCGCGACGAAATACGCCGTTGTTGGAATATCTGAAACACTCCGCGCTGATCTCAAACAACACAACATTGGGGTTTCTGTCCTTTGTCCCGGCGTGGTTAACACCAATATTTTCGATTCAGGACGCAACCGGCCCAGCCATCTACAGGGTGAAACGGACACGGCGCAAATGGTCTTATCCGAGGAAGTACCAGAGTCGGAACGGGAACAACGCATGGTAGAAATGATGGCGAGAGCGTTGGATCCGGCCGTAGTCGGCGATATGGTTTTGCATTCAATCCAGGAAGACGAGTTCTATATTTTCTCGCATCCGGAAGTCGAACCGATGGTTGCTGGAAGAGCGGCCGAAGTCACCGACGCGTTTGCGCGATGGCGCACATACCGCNAGGAACACGGCATCTGAACGCGGAGTTGAACCGAACGTTGGTTGGCGTTACCGGAGGCGCTGCAAGGCTCCAGACACCTGCTCTGGTGGTCGATTTAGTCCGCTTTAAAAACAACCTCGAAACCATGAGCACGCACTGCCAGNAGGTTGGNGTTGCCTTGCGCCCACATACAAAGACCCACAAATGCGCTGCCATCGCAAAACTACAAATTGAAGCAGGGGCNCGGGGTATCTGTTGCGCAAAATTGGGGGAGGCCGAAGCCATGCAAGCCGCGGGCATTCAAGACATTCTGATCACCTCCCCTATCGTCACACCGAGNAGCATCGACCGCCTCCTGCATTTGAATGAAAGCGGCGCCAATATCNTCGTCGTNGTTGATAATCCCGAGAACGGCAAGGCACTCAATGACGCTGCACAAAAATTCAGCACACCATTGAAAGTTCTACTCGACCTAGATCCGGGGCTTCACCGAACAGGCATAGAACCGGGTCCAAACGCCTTACAACTAGCGCGTCAACTTTTCGATTCGGCTTGCCTCGACTTCGCTGGGCTACAAATGTACGCCGGGAACCTCATGCATATCGCGCCATTTGACGACCGTCGTGAGCAATCTCTCGCGGCGATGGAAATGCTGGCTAACTTCCGAAACGAACTTCAACAAACGGGTATCGCGTGTCTCATCACCAGTGGTGGCGGAACGGGCACGTTCGATATCGATCCAGAAACAGGGGTGCTGGATGAACTACAGGCCGGGTCATATGCATTCATGGATAGACAGTACAACGAAATTGAGACTAGGCAAGGCGACCACCCAGCGTTTTTTACCTCACTGTTCGTGCAGACGACCGTCGTATCCGCAAATCACGATAATCTCGTCACGACCGACGCCGGCCTTAAGGCCTTCGCAACCGACGATAAAAGTCCCGAACTCTATGAAGGTGGCCCCCAAGACGGTCGTTACTTCTTTTTTGGAGATGAACATGGCGGCGTTCGATGGCGTACATCGGAGACATTTACCNTCGGCGATTGGATGCGNGCCGTGACNCCACATTGCGACCCAACGTTTAATTTATATGACGTGGTTCACGTCATCGAAGGAGACACACTGGTCGACATCTGGCCCATCGATGCCCGTGGACGTTCTGCATAACAACGCGTTCCTAAATTCCCTTCGCAAACGTCGCGAGCGCGTTGAGTACCTCATTCGGCCGTTCGCTCAACATAAAGTGACCGCAGCCGTCTAAATTAACGACATTAGCGTTGGGTAATGCCTTGGCGACTTCGAGTCCCGCCCGGGCCGGTGTCATTAAATCGGCGCCGGCTGCGATTACGAGCGCCGGACATATGACCTCATCAGAAACTTCAGCAAACCTATGACANGCTCCTAGATCGGCGTGAAGAACGCCCCGGCTCGCCCGTTCGAGGAGTCTTTCGCCCGTGCCCATCATCCAAACCCCTGGGTTGCTATTCGCGCCGACTTTTCCATGCGACGAATGACTCCACGTATTGATCATCTCGATCGCNGCATGATCGTTGTCGGCTGCGGCANTCAACAGCGCNTCGGTAACAGGCATCGGGACCGATGTGCCCAAAAGGGCGATGGCNCGACAACGGTCCGGGTGATCCACGGCAAATCGATAGGCGACCAGCGAACCCATNCTATGACCAACAATAATCGANGGGGCAAAATCAAGTACATCGACNATATCGGCTAACCAATCAGCCATCGCATCGATCGTATCCAATGGTNCACCTTGGCTCCGCCCATGCCCGGGGAGATCGACGGCGGCGCTATTAAATCCGTGGCGGGCAAAGTATCGAGCTGGCATTACCCAGATGCTGTGATCCATCCCCGCACCATGGATAAACACGATCCCCGGAGCATCGGCTTGGTGTCCGGAGGTGCCCGTCGACACGAATACACGTTCTGCGTTTACGTCAAGGTACATCGTCAGGCTCTTTGTGAACGCCGCAGTCCGCGTCCCAGATCCTCGATCAAGTCGTCCGGGTCCTCTAATCCGATCGAAAGTCGTACAAGGCCTTCACCGATACCCGCACTCGCCAGCGCGTCGGTGCTCATGCGGTGATGGGTGGTACTGGCCGGATGGATCACAAGGGATTTCGCGTCACCGATATTAGCGAGGTGCGAAAACAGCGAAAGCGCTTCGATAAAGGCCCGCCCTGCAGCTCGCCCGCCTTTGATATTGAAACTGAATACTGCACCCGCACCTTTCGGCAGCAATCGGGACACGAGCTCCCGATCCGGATGCGAATCGAGTTCCGGATAGAGCACGGAGTCTACCGCGTCGTGTTCGTCCAGAAACGCCACAATACGGCGGGTATTCTCCACATGACGCTGCATACGCAACGGCAATGTTTCTAATCCTTGGAGCACGTGAAATGCCGTCATTGGAGCCATGCAAGCGCCAAAATCCCGAATGCCCTCTTTCCGTGCCCGTGTGATAAATGCGAGCGGTCCAAATTCCTCCGCAAAAATCAAATCGTGAAATCCCTCGTATGGCTGAGTTAACGTCGGAAATCGATCCGACGCTTCCCAATCGAATGTCCCGCCATCGACCAACAAGCCGCCGATAACAATGCCGTGCCCACTCAAGAATTTTGTCGCCGAATGCACAACGATATCGGCACCATGCTCGATGGGCTTGCATAAGTATGGCGTCGCAAAAGTCGAATCGACGAGTAGCGGTATTGTGGCGTCATGGGCAACGTCGGCAAGCGCCGACAAGTCGAGCACTTCAAGGCCTGGATTGCCTAAGATCTCTCCGAATAACAGTTTGGTTGATGGCGTAATTGCGCTTCTGAACGCTTCGATAGAACGGGGATCCACAAACGTGGTCTCGATGCCAAATCGGGGCAACGTGTACTCAAGCAAGTTGTGAGTACCGCCGTACAAAGA
>PBAA01000028.1 GCA_002715785.1 Gammaproteobacteria bacterium
CGAGCTTAATTCGTGTGGTGTGAGCTGCGACGTAAGCCATCCAGATGAGTGGATCCGGAAGAGGTAAGTCGTATCGATCTCCCGCCATCCTGCCGTCTTTCGAATAGGGATATTTTGATTCATGAAATTCGGGAATGACCGTATGTTCCACCGTCCACGCGGAGTCGAAGCCGGCTTCTTCCGCGGCAACAATCAACTCGACCGCGCGATCTGGGTCGATAAACCGCCCAGTATTGCAATAGCGCAGACCAAATTTCATGCACTTTCCCCATCTCGGTTCATATCAACGCTTGAGCATACCCGGTGTTGACGGTAGCGTAATCACTCTAATAGCAAGTAGGCGAAAAACAGTTATGCGTAACGGATTTCGCGTTCTCGACACTGATGCGCATCAAATGGAACCACAATCCATTTGGAAGGAGTACATCGACCCAGACTTCGCCGATCGAGCACCCGCGGTAGGCGATATGGGCAGTGGCAAACTAGGTATGATGGTCGAAAACGAGCCTGTGACGCGTCAATCTGGTTCCTACCCGATGGATTCAAAAGACTTCCACGAAGCCACTATCAAGGCCATGGAGCGTTTCAAAAACACACGAGAGAAGGGTTTTAGTGCAGTCGCCAGGCTAACTGACATGGATGCACACGGGGTCGATGCGCAAGTGATCTATCCCACCGTCGGCGGCCAGATCCTTGGCAAATCGTTCACGGATCCCGAACTTTTACTCGCGGTATGCGCCGCTTACAACGACTGGTCATTAGAATATTGCAGTCTCGCACCCGAGCGATTGCGCATGGCCGCAATGCTTCCTGTTCAGGCACCGGACCTCGCGATCGAAGAAGCTAAACGGACTGCAGCGAAGGGGGCGGCTTGCTACTACGTTCGACCCAACCCCGTCGCTAATCGCAACCTATACCATGCAGATTACCATTCGCTTTGGACCGAAATAGAGTCGTTAGCAAAACCAGTTTGTATCCACGATTCGGGTTCGCCCCATCTTCCGTCCTACGGTGATCGCATGGAAACGCATACTTCCGGGCATATCATCGCGCACCCGTTTGAAGCCATGGTCGCGATGATGAGTCTCATCTGGTACGGCACCATCGAGCGCCACCCCAAGCTCTCAATCGTCCACGTCGAGGCGGACGCCGGTTGGTTGCCCTATTGGCTCCAACGAATGGAACAACACTGGGACTTTTCTGGTTGTGCGGAACATCCCGAACTCAAGAAGCGCCCCACCGAGTACTTCAAGAGCAATTTTCTCGTGGCATGCCGGGGCGATGAAATGACGCTGCCGGCGGTATGCGAACTCGTCGGAGACGATTACCTCACTTTTAACACCGACTATCCGCACCCTGACGGAACTTGGCCTCTGGGAATGGAGAACTTAGAACACCAACCGCTGCCAGAAGAGTCGATCCGAAAAATATTCTGGAATAACGCGGCTCCCGTTTTCGGTTGTGCCTAGCGGCGACAAGACACCGCGAATCAACGCAATACCGCGTTTTACAGATTAACGCCTTCGTGGAACACTGCGCATCGTTCAAATAGGCAACCCGGGTTTTCGCGGCGATGATTGAAAAAGCCCGAAGCATGCTGGCTTCGTACAACACAGCAATGACGGAACTTCAGGCGCTCATCGACGACTCTTTCGAGGACGCCGTGGAGACGCTAGCAAGTCTCGAGTCCGTTCTGATTATCACCGGCCTCGGGAAAAGCGGCCTCGTTGGGCAAAAGGCGGCAGCAACTTTCTCAAGCACCGGTACACCCAGCACTTTCGTACATCCCGTTGAAGCACTTCACGGGGATCTAGGGATCGTCCAAGCGGGATCGGTAATGCTCGCCATTTCGAAGGGGGGCGGGAACGAGGAGACTATTGAATTCGCTCGCCAATACCAGAGTGTCGTCAATGGTCCCGTGATTACCATGACGGAGCCAGCATCTCGATTGGAGGAATTAGCTGATATTGCTCTCCACATACCGGCACTTCCCGAAATCGACGAGTGGGATTTAGCTCCGACCACCAGCACTATCACCAGTATGGCGTTGTGCGATGTTCTCGCTATATGTACTCAACAGCGTAAAGACCTGACCCAAGACGATTTTGCCCAATTCCATCCGAGCGGAACCCTTGGCAAGCGGTTGTTATTGAATGTCGGCGATCTGATGATAGCGGGCGCAAATTTACCCATCCAAGATTTAGACGTTTCGTTTGCGGATCTCGTCTACGAAATTTCCTCAAAAGGCATCGGGATGGTGCTGCTTACCGAAAAGAACGGCGAACTCTTTGGCGTTCTAACCGACGGAGATATTAGACGCTTGATGGCACGAAACGAACCGGTCACCGAAATGACTGCCGTTGAGTGTTTTCGGGCAAGCCGACGGGGAAAAGATCTTCCGAAAGTCGATAAGGGTTGGACCACCCAAGACACAAAAGCCATCGACTGCCTATCGCAAATGCAAATGCACCAGATCACCTCATTAGTCATTCTCGACGAAAAAAACCCCGTTGGCCTGGTACGAATGCAGGACCTTGTTGCCGCTGGACTCTAATGGCTAGCCAATAACCACATCAACAACATGAGTCAAACAATATGATTAACATCAGTCAGGAACTGCGCCAACGCTTGGATTCGGCCCTAAATGACGGCAAAACCCTCACCGCTGCGTACGTTGACTCGCGCGGGAAACCGCACATCTCGTTTTACGGAAGTACTCATGTCCACGAGCCAGATAAACTAGGCATATGGGTCCGTAATCCGGAATCGGACCTTATCAACACGATTCCTGATCGACCCAACATTGCATTCATCTACGGAGATATTGGCAGCCGCTTCTACGCGAAATTTGAAGGCACCGCTCGCATCGAAACCCAACACGAGATCCGCCAGCGGATATACGACGAGATGCATCCGGTCGAACGCCAATTTGATCCCGAAATGAAGGGCATCGCCGTCGTGATCGACCTCGAGACCCTGACGGTCCAATCCGGCCGTGATAAGCAGGTATCGACCATTTAATGAATTCCACGATCGGTCGACTTTGGACGCTTTCAATTTCACGCCCGATCGGAAAGTCAATGTGCGATGTCTATCCGATACCGCCCGATGCATAACAACGCCAAGTCCCTGCCTGCTCCGGAGAAAACATGGCCGATCAGCTAACGGCCGCATCGGATCAACGGCTAGGACAGGCGAGCTGGGCACTATTCGAGTGGGCCCGAAACCCCTACTACATCCTGATCATGATCTACATCTTCGGGCCTTACTTCACCAACGACGTCATCGGCGACCCCGTGCTAGGTCAGGAAATCTGGGGGTATATCACCGGTTTCGCTGGTCTTATCACTGCGAGCCTAGCTCCATTTCTCGGGGCCATTGCTGACAAAGTCGGCCGCCGCAAGCCTTGGATTGCGGCATCGGTAATCATGATGATCCCGGCGATCCTTCTCCTTTGGTACGCAGTACCAGGTCAAGAGACGCGCGGTGTTGTGACCGTCTCGATTGCCCTCGCTATAGCGGGCACCGGCTTCGCATTTACAGAGGTTTTCCACAACGCGATGCTGCCTTCTATCGTCCCTTACAACCGGATGGGTAGTTTGTCCGGACTCGCGCTTAGTCTCGGCAACGGAGGAACCCTAATCATATTGGTGGCCATGCTGTACGCGTTTGCCCTTCCCGCCCAACCAATCATCAATTGGGGCTGGCTCCCCGACCAGGTTTTATTTGGGCTCGACGTATCGAGCCACGAACACGATCGCATTTCCGCACCGATCAGTGCCGTTTGGCTATTCGTGTTCTCAATACCGCTATTCCTCTTTACCCCTGATCAAGCTGGAACGGGCGTCACAGCTCGCGCTGCCATCCGTCAAGGCTTGGCCGACGTATGGTTGACCATTCGTCGCTTGCGCGACTACCGCAATGTCGCGCTGTACCTCATCGCACGGATGCTCTTTAACGACGGCAAAGTGGCGATCATGACGTTCGGCATCATTTACGCCTCCGGCGTCTTCGACTGGGGGTTGGCAGAAAGACTAATCCTCGCAGTATTTCTCACAGTTTTCGCGATTATCGGCGGTCTCGTCGGCGGGTGGCTCGACGACATCGTTGGGTCAAAAAGGGCACTTCTGGTAACCATCGGTGGGAATTGTGTAGCGCTCTTGCTGGCCGTATCGATTACGCCAACCACACTTCTTTTCATTCCAATCGAGGGGATGGATGTCCCGTTGTGGGATTTCGCTTTCTTCCGAACACTCCCCGAAATCCTCTACGTATTAGTCTCAGTACTATTTGCATTGTTCATCACGTCGGCATACGCGAACAGTCGCACCATGTTGGCCCGAATCGCCCCGGAGGCCGAAATGACTAAATTCTTTGGGCTGTACGCACTCTCCGGTCAGGTCACGACGTTCATTGCACCCTTAATGGTCGCTTTTTTTACAAGGTTCTACGGAAATCAGGTGGGTTTCGGCTCAGTGTTAATCCTGCTCATTGCAGGATTTCTTTTGATGTTTCGGGTCAGAGAGACACGAGAAAATCTCTGACGAAGACAATTCGTCAACGCATCACATCGACCGATATCAACGAGCTAGAACTTTGAGTGTCGGTTTGAGGGATCGCTGAAACCGGATGTACGAAAACCCATGTCGCCGCATGACTCGCTCGATCGAACGTCGAGTGAAGTACAAAAGATGTTCGGGTGGCCTTATAAACTCGCCAGCGTAGGGGTTACTGCGGACCGATCGATGCCCGAGGTCTGGCGTTGTAATAAAAACCAACCCATCTTCTGTAACGAGCTTCTGTATCGCCTGCAAAAAGGACACGACGTTCGGCAGGTGCTCAATGACTTCGCTGCAATAAACGACATCGAAGCGTTGGTCCGCCGAAGCTATAGCTTCGGCGGAACTGTGTTCGAATCGACAATCCGGAAACAACGTTCGCGCCTCCCCGATCGCAACTGCATCGATATCAATTCCGAGTGCTTGCAACCCACACTGCCTCGCAGCCTCAACAGCGAAACCGACATTGCACCCAACATCGATGAAGCGCGAGCCAACCATGCCCTTTTTGACGCGACGAATCCGACGTCGGGCCCGACGTACCTTAGAATCGAGCTTTTGACGATATTGTCGAGTTTTGTAGTAGTCACGGTAAAACTCAGCCAGTTCCTCTGTAGTCGGCATTGGATCAACATAGGTTAATTCGCACGCCTCACACGTAAACAACGAAAACCCATCTTTAGTTCCAAACGGCCGGCCGGGGCTGGCGTCACACGATGGGCAGATACTCATCAACGACGTGTCCTCAACTTCAACAAACCATCAGGGCGAAGCGGTACTCGGACTCGTATGCGCACCGGCAACCATCGATCACCATGCAGTCCCAGCCATACGTCGAGGCCGCGTTGTTCTCCTTTCTCGTAGTTAAAACGATACCGACATAACTGCGTACTTCCGCGAAAATACGCGCGACCTTGATCAACAGATCTCTTCCGACTTGCCATAAGCACCACTTCATACGCGTCCTCGCCATCGTGGACCCAGGCCGAGTCAAAGCAATGGTCTGTAAGGAACAATACCGACATCAAGTCTGAGCCTCGCGGATACTGGACTTCGCGAGATTCCGCGGCAGGTCGATGAATCGTCGTCTTACCATGGGCAGCTAACGTCACCTTGCGCGAGTTCTTCCGTTCTTCAAATAGCAGATAGGCTCGCGTCCGGGGCTTTTCCTCGACCATAAAGCCAACCGCAGCAAACTTACCTCGCCAACGAAAAAAACGCTCGATGGCACCGCTCGTGCGTACGTCGCCGAACAATTCGTAACGCCCTTTGCTCAACGCCATGTTGACTTCTAACCTTCCGGCGGACAGGAAGCCGACGCGCGCGTCGTAGACGAGCGATTGCGTCGCGTCGCCACTGCCAATGGCCTGTAGCGCAAAGGTCAACAAGAACAATGCCGGATAGTTGATAGGGCAATTCATCGGTTCGTCCGATTCGACTCGTATTCCTTGAAACGATTATGAGACCGATAATACAAAGTGCGCGCCTGTCGGTAACAAACCATCTAGCTGATTGAAAGCCTCCGCAATACGTCTTCGGCCAGTGCATTGTGATAGTCCCTCGCTGGCACAGACATTTCCGGAACACCCTCAAGCCCGGCATCAACCTGTATACGAACGCAAAAACCAAGCTGCGTGAATTTGTTCAAAACATTCGTGTAACGGGTATCTGGCCCTCCTCGGCCACCTTGTACAACAACAAGAGGCTTTTCGGCACTGATGCACTCGTTAATCATCGACATACTATCGTGGGTAACAAAGTTACAGTCAGCAGCGCCGAGGAGCGTCTGAAATATCGGTTCCGGCCTTTGGTGCCACCATATGGCGTACGCCAACGCACTGTCCGCTATTGCGGCTCGTAACGCGGACTCTCCGGTGGACGTCGTACGGCGAGACGTCGAAACCAACCATCGAATATCCAATTCGCTAGCAATCCGACTCATCCAGATGCCAAGGCGCGTCCAATCTCGAACACGATAGCGAACACCAGCACCGTTACCCCCACAAGCCATGCAGAACAATGGTCGGTTCGACGATATCGTCTCTTGTCGCCAAGTCCTACCTGCCTCGGCAACCGCTAGCGCATCGATGTTCGAGGGGCTCAAAGTCATTACCACGTTCGTGCTGCCCCCCGTCGGCTCTAGCGTCAAATGCGCCGAGAAGATTTTTCCACTGAGGCGTCGACCGGAGCCGATAAATACGTTCGGGACTTCAAAACGACGTTGTAATAGGACATTCGCGAACGCCGTATTTCCTCCAGCTGACACAATAAGGTCCGGGGGCTCAACGGGATAGTCGATCGCGTACGCCCATTTGAGCGCACGCACATGATCCATCGACCGCTCGATCCACACGGTCAATATCTGCCGGCTGAGTGTTCCAGCCCGCAATCTCACGGAGACTTCCTCCACGTCGAGTCCGCGTTGCTTAGCCATCCAATACAACAGTCCACGCGCTTGGTTGACATGCCCCGGAACACCGTCCGATAACAACCAGACACGGAGTGCGTTTGTCATCCCGATAGCCCCCGAAACCCGGTGCGCATTCGCAGCACGAACGCCAGCATGTTGTCCTTCCCACTCACCTTGATTCGTTTCAATTCAAGTGGCGAATTCACGGTACTTGTCGTAACACCCGGCTGGGTCGTGACCGCCGTGGTGAATCCAGCCTCGCGAACTAGATCCACATCGATCGAATCGTAATGTCCAAAGGGATACGCAAAACTGCCAACTACCACCGAAAACGTCTCTACCAACCGCCGCCTACTACCCAAGATTTCTCGCCGCTTTGCCTCGTCTGACAGGTCCGGTAAATAGGCGTGCGTTTCCGTATGTGCGCCGAGCTCCCAACGACCCGAATCCACCATCATCCTTACCTGTTCGTCCGCTAGTTTGTGTTCACGTCCGAGTTCACCGTCTCGACGATTCGGATTCTTATGCGTCGACCAGTCGTGCCCATGACGATTAACGACCAGATACAGCGTTGCTTTCGCATCGTACTTTTCAAGAACGGCATGGGCGTGCGTATAGTTGTCGAGATAACCGTCGTCGAAAGTGATCGCAACCGATTTTGGCTCACGGCTCTGCAAGAGGTCAGAAACAAAAATAAACGTCCATCCATTATCTCTTAGCCATTTAATCTGCCGATCGAATGTCCTCGGGTTGACGCGTAATTTATTGAATCGAGCCCGCGGACGTGAAGAAGCAATCATGTGATACATCAGTACTCGAGGCGCGTCGTCGGAAACTTTTGGCCTCCACCACGCATATCGAAGCGAGCCCCAAATCAGCACGACGCACACCGCGACCGACACAACGATCGTCATGGGCACAATTCCTGGTACATAGCGATGGTTTGCTGACACATGTTTTGCAAGGTGAATTCGTGGTTATCAATCGATGGTGGGCTCTCCAAGAACGACGCAATCCGCGCAAAAACATCCTCTGGCTTCTCCGGATCTACAGCCCCATCGGGGCATATTTCGTTGAGGATTTCACCAACACCGCCGTGTCTATACCCCACTACGGGCGTCCCCAACGAAAGCGCTTCCAGCACCGTACGACCAAAGGATTCCGGTCGCGACGAAAGCGAAAGCACGATGTCCGCAACAGACATAATGTCGCGAAGATCAGAACGATGACCTAAAAAGACAATGTGTTTGGACAAGACTGGATCGTTTCGAACCGTACTCTGTATCTCGCGAGCGTATCTGCGTCTTTTCGGGTCGACGCCGCCGATCACTAAAACTCGAATATCACGCCCGGTACGCGCCAGCAATCGAACCAAGGGGAATAACGCCTCGTGTCCCTTCAGGCGCGTCAGACGACCCGGCAATACAAGAGTCGGCACGCGAGATGTCGAACTCCACTGTCGATACCATGTGTCGAGCCAAGCTTGATCCGGTCGATATTCTGGAAAATAAGCGTTCGGGTCGATGCCTCGATGTATGACCCGCACTTTGTCTCGCGGATCAACAACATAATGATCTTCCAAGTATTGGCGAGCTGTACGCGAGACGACCTCGACGCGCTCGCCGCGGGATATCACCGAACTGTATCGATTGACACTATGTAAGCCGTGCACGCTCGTGACGAGTCCGGGCCGACGCTCGACCGGCATACTCTTCCAGATCCTCCAACAGAGCCATGCGGGCAAACGGGACCTCGGATGGATCACGTCAGGCCGTTCACTTTCCAACCAACGTTTTAGTGTTCTCAAAGCGCCGAGCGCTTTGATCGACTTATCCGCCACCGACATCAGAACGTGCCTCGCTCCAACACGTTCCACTTCGTCCACAAGTTGCCCACCTTGGGATATCAGTACCGCCTCATGACCTGCCGCTACCAGCGAGGACGCAACCTCGATAGCTCCTCGCTCAACGCCCCCACTTTCTAACCGCGGTACGACTTGGACGATTTTCATCGACACGAAGAAATCCCTCTGTCAATACGCCACAGGAGCCGTCCGGACGCAAAACATCCAAACGTTATCGATCCTGGCATGCTCATTGCCCGTATCGGGGTGCTGATAGTAAATACGAATTCTCCTCTGTAGTTGACTCCCGTCGCAGGGCCACGTTTCGATGTGGAAATCGACCAAAACGTTGGATCAAATCGCGATGGCCTTTGGCATGTTTCGCAAACGATCGTACAAATGGTTTCCATTCGTCTGGCACACGGTCAACCATTTGCCCGTATGTATCGACGGCCCGATCTTGATCAAGTGGACTTTCGCTATGGGTGAAGGGATGAGAAAGAAAGACCTTTCCCGGGACCGATAATTGCTCATCCAACTGTCGATCGAGTGCTCGCACGGCAACCGCACGCGCTAGGTCGTCGTGGACGAAAGCTTCGCGATGACCCCGATACATGTTCCTAGAAAATTGATCCAACACGATGACGACGGCCAATGCACCCTCCGCGTTCTCGCCCCAATGCAGCAGCCTCCCCTGTCGAATCGACGTATGCACGTCTTCGAATCGGTGTTTGATATCACGGTCAATTCGGATCGTCGGTCGATACCAAAAACGATTTCGCACATGCGCGGCAGCGGGATCGGTTTCGGTATCACCAAGCCAGTACGAATTCACGTCGGCCGGCTCGTGTACGTCTTCAGACATCGCTTTATTGTACCTAACGCGGGCCTCGCACAGGCATGCGGCGGCACCCTAATGGGAATCTCGACATACCAATGAAGTACGCAAGGGCATTGTCATCGACGTCTAGAAACTCCGGGATCCGAGTTTCTAGACTTACCTAGTCCACGACACCGCCGGGTGCGCTACTATCTCCTCTCGCACGGTACGGAAGCGTGATGGCCACAACAATCCCTCAACCCGATGTAAATAACATCTGGCGCTTAGAAACCCCTGGCATCGAAGATTGGTCAAGGACCGCGCGACCGGAAGATCCCAACAAATATTTCATGGTGTCGACGGACGGACATGTGCAAGAACCCGCGGACCTTTGGCGCACGCGCATGGATAAAAAATTCCGAGAGCGATTACCTGGTGTCGCCGTCAACGCTCAGGGTAAAAAGTTCCAAAAAACAGAAGGCTTTAGGCCGCTCAGGATCCGCAACATTGAGTTCCGAGGTGAGGACTTACTACGCAATCAATCGGGCGCCGATCCCGAGGATCGGATTCGAGATTTGGCCGCAGACGGCGTGGACGCCGAAATTCTTTTTCCCAATAAAGGCCTTACTATCTGGGCAACCCCTGACCCAACTTTCAGTCAAGCCATGTGCCATGTATGGAACAACTGGGCATGGGAAGTCTTTGGCGACTACAACGACCGCCTATCCCCCATGGCATGCGTTGCTTCCGCCGATATACCCGGCGCCATACAGGAAATACAGCGTTGTGCCGAGCTAGGATTTCGAGGACTTTCTTTGCCGTGCAAACCGGTTTGGGGGGCTCCCGACCACGAACATTTGAATTACAACCTACCGGAATTTGATTCCCTATGGGCCACCATCCAAGAGGTCGATCTTCCGGTCACATTTCACGTTTCAACCGGACGCGATCCACGGACGTCAAGAGGAAGTGGTGGCGCCGTAATCAATTATGCCGTCCATTCGCTAGCACCGACGATGGAGCCAATTGCCAACCTTTGTGCGTCCGGCGCACTCGATCGGTTTCCCGATTTACGTTTCGGTAGTGTGGAGGCAGGGATCGGTTGGGTTCCGTGGGCCATTTGGGCACTCGACGAAGCCTATCGAAAACATCACATGTTCGTTCGCCCAAATTTATCTAAGCTGCCGAGTGATTTCTTTCGAAGTAACGGCTTCGCCACGTTCCAAGAAGATAAACCGGGGCTCGATCTAGCGCGGGAGCATGGATTAGTCGACAATTTTATGTGGGCCAACGATTACCCCCATCACGAAGGGACATGGCCGCACTCCGCTCCCGCGATCGAGCGGACTATGGGACAACTGTCAGACCATGAAAGGGCCAACGTTCTCGGTTTGAATGCGGCTCGAGTCTTTAGGCTCCCAATCCCAACGCAATACCACGCGCAAGAAGACGTCGCCGCCGTCGTTGCCGGAAACGCAATCTAAGGGCGACGCGATCGCCCCTACATTACGCTGGAATACGCGTGACCGATCGCATCAAAAACCGTATTGCTCTCGTGACCGGCGCCGCTTCGGGTATTGGTAAAGCGACCGCAGATCTGTTCGAGGCCGAGGGCGCGGTTGTCATACGAACCGACATCACCGACGGTGATCACCATAAACTCGATGTCGCGAAAGCATCGCACTGGCGTCGACTGATCGATTCCATCGAATATGAACGCCTCGATATTGTTGTGAATAACGCAGGGATCTCTCCGCACGACAACATCGAGAATCTAGACATGGATAATTGGAACACCATTCGTGGGGTCGTTCTAGACGGCGTTATGTTGGGCTGCAACCACACATTACCTCTGCTAAAAAAAAGCACCTGCGGCGCGATCGTTAACGTGTCATCGGTCGCCGGTATGGTTGGCTCGAGCGAGTACACCTCGTACGGAGCCGCGAAGGCTGGCGTCCGGAACGTCACCAAGTCGATCGCCCTGCACTGCGCGCGCAAGCGTTACAGTGTACGTTGCAACTCGGTTCATCCTGGTTCAATAGACACACCCATATTGGATGCTGACAAAGCGAAATACGGCGAGGAGAAGACCATCCAAGTCCGAACCAAGGCCATTCCGATGGGCCGTCTAGGTCTCGCCCGAGAAGTCGCCAACGCGATCCTATTTCTGGCCAGCGACGATGCCAGTTTTATAACGGGGGCCGAGCTTGTAATCGATGGAGGATTCACAGCTCGCTAACAAACCGCGGTTTTCTTCACGCGGTTGGTAACATGTTCTCTGTCCATTCGGGAGGCACCTATCATGGCCGACAGCAAACCAGCAACCGCCGCCACAATTGCGGCAAATCGAGCCGTCCTCGAAGAACTCGATTTCACCAACACCTCAAGTTTCGACGATGCCCAACGTGGCTTCATCGCAAGCATCGAGCCACTCAAGATCGCGCACAATGAAGCCGATCGATCGGTCTTCGACCTGACGGCCACAGAGTTTCTGGAAGACCAAGCACCCGACACCGTAAATCCGAGTTTATGGCGCCAAGCACAATTGAACGCCCAACACCATGGACTATTTGAGGTGGTGGAGGGCATTTACCAGGTTCGCTCATTTGATATCGCCAACATGACGTTAATTCGTGGCAACACCGGATGGATCGTGATCGATCCACTAACCTCAAGCGAAACATCAAGCGCCGCGCTGGCGCTCGCAAACAAGCACCTCGGCGACCGCGAAGTCGTTGCTGTGGTCCACACCCACAGCCATGCAGACCACTTCGCCGGGATACTTGGCGTCGTTGATCCAAACGACGTGGCGTCCGGAAAAATCCCCGTCTTTGCGCCGGTGGATTACGTCGACGAAGCGCTCGATGAAAATGTGCTAGCGGGTAACGTCATGAACCGACGTGCAACCTACATGTACGGCAACTTACTCGAAACATCGACCACCGGGTTTATTACCGCGGGACTGGGCGCAGCTTTATCGATGGGATCGACTGGATTTATTCCACCAACAGAAACCATCAGAGACACAGGGGAAACTCGAACCATTGACGGTGTCGAGTTTGAATTCCAAATGACGATGGGAACTGAAGCGCCGGCTGAGATGGTCTTTTACTTTCCCCAATTCAAAGCCCTGTGTATGTCAGAAATCACGTCGCACCATCTCCACAATGTTTATACCCCTCGAGGCGCCCAGGTACGCGACGCACTTGCATGGGCCGCGCAAATTAATGAGTCCATCGAACTATTCGGAGACCGCCTCGAAGTTCAATTCGCGAGTCATCATTGGCCTATCTGGGGTCGTGACAGAGCGCTGGAATTCCTCCAAAAGCAACGCGATACGTACAAGTACATCCACGATCAATCGCTGCGATTGGCAAACCACGGTTATTGCATGGACGAAATTGCCGAGCAGGTCCATCTACCGAAAACGCTAGCCAAAGAGTTCTACAACCGAGATTACTACGGCACCGTGCACCATAATTCGCGAGCGATTTACGTTAAATACCTCGGCTATTTCGACGGTAATCCTTCGCACTTATTTCAACTACCCCCTGCGGAAGCCGCCCACCGCTACGTTCGATTTATGGGCGGCGCAGATGCGATCGTTACTAAAGCCGCCGAGGACTTCGACACCGGCGACTACCGCTGGGTTGCCGAAGTCCTTGATCATGTGGTCGTTGCTGATCCCACGCACGAGGCGGCACGCAATCTATTAGCCGACGCTCTAGAACAGCTGGGATACCAGGCTGAATCAGCACCTTGGAGAAATTTTTTTCTTAGTGGAACCAAAGAGTTACGTGATGGAGTGAAAAAAAGATCAAACTTTTCTGCCAGTGAAGCTATGGCGAGGGGTATACCACTTTCGAATCTCTTTCGGACAATCGCCGTGCGCCTTAATGGACCCAAAGCATCCGCTCATCGTATTCGACTCGCGCTCAATTTTCTGGATATCGAAACGCCGTGGCTGGTGATCGTCGAAAACGGTGTCCTGAACGCATACCCGAATAGAACGACCCCGTCCCCCAACGCCTCGCTGGCGTTGACGACCGTGAACTTCAAGAGACTAATGCTGGGGCTAACGGACGCCGCTACGCTTATCGGGTCCGGAGAGCTATCCATCGATGGTGATGCGGCCGTCTTATTGACCTTCGCTGGGCTTTTCGACCAATTCGATCGTGGCTTCCCCTTGGTAGGCGCCCGACCCGAGACAGAAGGTTCCTGATAAGATCCACGTTTGCCGTAGTTAGAGTTCGTATGCGTCAAACAACCCCTGGGGTCATGACACCGGATCCGACTGTGTTTCGATCCGGCATGTTCTCGTCGCTACGAATTCGTGATTTCAAGCTTTTGTGGATCTCGAACTTGGCGGCGTCTTTCGCCATGCAAATGCAAATGATCGCGCGCGGCTGGTTGATTTATGACATGACCGGTTCGCCGCTCGACCTGACGTGGGTGATGCTGGCCTTTATGCTGCCGTCTCTCGTCTTCTCGCTTGCAGGCGGCGTCATCGCCGATCGGATGCGAAAAAAGTCGATCATGGTAACTTCTCAGTTGCTAAATACCGTCGCCACCGTGCTGCTCGCAACAATTATTTACAACGGCGACGTGACCTTTGCACACTTCATTTACTTTGGCCTCTTTAACGGCACCGTGTTGTCGTTCAGCATGCCAGCGCGTTCAGCCGTGATTCCAGAGATCGTGGGCCAGGATTCAGTCGTCAATGCAATGGCGTTGCAAAGCGCGACCTTTAACCTATCGCGAATCTTGGGACCGGTCGCTGCCGGCGCGCTCATGGCGTACGTCGCGGGCGGCAATACATCGTCTACGCTTGGGGTTGGCATCGTCTTCTACCTCATTGCACTGCTCTACATCGTGTCGGTCATCGCGACCGGCCTCTTACGATACACAGGGAAACCCTCACGGACCGAACACGCCGGCATGACCGAGGACGTCTTAGAAGGATTTCGGTACATGCGCCGCGAGCGCGTCATCCTTGGGTTATTAATCATGGGCTTCTTGCCTATGACCTTTGGTTTTACGGCGATGTTCTTGTTACCGGTCTTTAATGCCGACGTCATTGGCGGCGGCCCCGACGATCTTAGTTTTCTAGTGGCCGCGATGGGCGTGGGCGCCTTAGCCGGCTCATTGGCCCTTGCACGACTTGGGGACATAGGCAGCAAAGGTCGAATCCTGTTTTTGACCTCGTACCTTTGGGCAGCTTTCCTAGTGATGTTCGCGATTTCTCAGACGCTTTGGATGGCAATGTTGTTCGGCCTTTTTACCGGACTCTTCGGATCCGTGATGGGCTCACTCAACATGAGCGTCGTGCAGCTCGCTATACGACCTGAAATTCGAGGTCGGGTGATGGCTATTATGTGGATGGCCCACGGGCTCATGCCCATCGGGATCATTCCCATCAGTTGGCTCGCTGAAGTCGCCAGTATTGAGATCGCCCTGCTGGTGAGTGCTTGCTTATTGGCCGCCACGATGGCGCTTCTTGGGATCGTTTATCCGGAGTTAAAGAGCATCGACAAGGGCCACGGCGCGGAGGATAGTGTGGACGAGACACCGGTACCAGACGCATCGATTCAAGAAGCAAGATGACCGACTCCGCCATTACTTACGTCACCGACAATATGCGCAAAATGAAAGGCGTCTGGACCGATGAACGAACGGCGCCTCCTATTTCAATGTCAGATATCCGTAAGTGGGCGATCGCAACGTATTGGCCAGAACAACCGCCACGGATCTACTGGGACGAGTCATATGCCGAGGGCACTCGCTGGAGCGGCATTCTCGCCCCTCCAGATTTCAACCCATTCGCCTGGCCGGTTGAACGAATCGCGAGGGGAGGAATACCGCAACCACGAAAACCGGACGGCTCACGATTGACCGGAATGAACGGCGGTCAGACCGACACCTACGGTGCACCGATGCGACCCGGCGACGTTATTACAGCTCGTTCGCGCCTGTCTGATTGGCACGAACGCGACGGCCGGCTCGGCTGGACACTTTACACAACCACAGAAATTGANTGGCGCAATCAAGACNACGANCGTGTCAAAACACGAATGTCGATCGGTATTCGTTACTAAGGAGAGGCCATGTCCATCGAATTTTCAGAAATTAAAATTGGCGACGAACTGCCGCGTTGGTCACGTCGCACTTCGTTCGCCGAATGGAATCGCTACGCCGCGGTTAACGACGAATTCGTACCCTTTCACATGGACGACGAGGCTGGTCGACGCGCCGGCAACGAACAAGGTGCGTTCGGTATGGGCAACCTCCGTTACGCGTACATCGTCAATGCTCTACATACCTGGATCGGCGATGAAGCACGTATCCACGAAGTCGCTTGCCAGTATCGAGCGATTAATCAAAAAGACGACGTCTTAACTGTAACTGGAACGGTGACCGAGAAAAAAACCGAGGAAGGTGAACAACGGGTATATCTAGACATCAACGTCCTCACCGATGACGATCAATCCACCTGCCCAGGGCATGCAGTCGTGGCATTACCCTAGGAAGTCGGCGATCTTGTTCGTCCGATCGCATTGCTGATGGACTGCCGTATCGGATGCGGTGCTTGCTGCATCGCACCATCTATAAACGTGCCCATGCCCGGCATGCCTCATGGAAAACCCGCGGGAGTCCGCTGCCTTCATCTGAGCGAAGATCGTCGATGCAAACTCTACGATCGTCCAGAGCGTCCAAACATCTGCATGGGGTTTGCGCCCGAATTAGCGTTCTGCGGCACGAGCTTTAACGATGCACTCGATAAGTTCAGCGTCCTCGAACTGGCGACGCGACCAGTTGATTAGTCTATTCAACAGCGTCGGTTCGTGACATCTCAAACCTATGACAGGAAAAACCAATCACATAAAGGAGAACCCTATGACTGCCTGGCGATTGATCCTTAGTTGTGGCTTCCTGGTCAATGTAGGTGGTTGTGCTTCATCCAACTTACCAGGATACCCAATCGTAGACATGAAGGGCGTGAACGCAGCGGCCTACGAGGCCGACCTTTCCGAATGCAGTGAATACGCCAAAGAGGTCGCAGCAGGCAAGCAAGTGGCAATCGGCGCTGCAGCTGGGGCAGCCGTAGGCGGACTGATTGGGGCATCGGTTGGCAACGCCGAGCGAGCCAAACGATCAGCCGGTGCAGGCGCGACGTACGGAGGCGCGCGGGGCGGCATGCATGCGTTAAATGAAAGCAACAAGGTGTTAAGGACTTGCCTCCGTAACCGCGGTTACTCGGTGCTCAATTAACGCGTAAATTCCTAGGCCTTTGACCGCTAAAATGTTCCGTTTGCGGTCGAATCTCTTCCACTAAGACAAGCCTCTGGTATTCTGATTCGTTTGGGAGAGGGGTACCCGATGAACGCCGAAATCGACGCCACGTCGGAGAAGTTTCTGCGCGGCAAGTACGCCATCGTTGGCGTAGGCGAGACGCCGTACACTCGGGGATCCGGGACGACGACGCGCGCCCTTGGTACCCACGCTGTGAGATGCGCGGTCGAAGATGCAGGTCTTGAGATGGACGATATCGACGGCATGCTCTCGTACAGCGGTAACGATTCGATACCGTCGACCGCGGTCGCCGGCGATCTCGGTATTCGACTCAATTTCTACATGGACGTCATGGGTGGCGGATCAAGTACCGAGGCCCTGATTGGTATCGCGATTGGCGTAATCGAGGCCGGGATGTGCAAGACCGTCGTCATCTTCCGTGCCATGAACGGATATTCGCAAATACGAATCGGAGGAACGGGACGAGGATCAGGAGTCCCGAGTCTCAATGGCGACAGCCTTCTTAACCGAGCCTACGGCCAGACGAGCGCTGGACAAGCATTCGCCCAGACATTTATGCGACACATGTACGACTACGGGACCACACCCGAACAAATAGCACACGTGAAAGCGATTCATTCAGAACACGCATCCAACAACCCGAAAGCGTATTACAAGCACCGAGTTACCGTTGACGACGTGCTTTCTAGTCGAATGATCGTGAAGCCCCTCCACCTATTGGACTGTTGCGTTGAGACCGACAATGCGACAGCCATCGTGGTAACACGAATGGATCGTGCCCGAGACTGTCAACATACACCGGCAGTCATCCTTTCAGTCGTCGGGCGATGCTGTAAACCCCGTATCGACAACCACTATCAGGCCGGTCCGATATCGACCGTCGCCGGTCATTACGCCAAAGAAATCTTGTGGCCGAATGCCGGGGTCGGCCCGAGCGACATAGACCTAACAGGATCGTACGACGCCTTTACGTTCACCAGCATGCTGCAGCTCGAGGACTACGGCTTTTGCGAAAAAGGCGATGGTGGTGAATACGTAAGCTCCGGAATCATGCGTCTTGGAGGGGCACGGCCGAACAACACCAGTGGTGGCCATCTCTGCGAAGGATATACCCATGGCATGAATATGGTGATCGAGAACGTGCGTCAGCTCCGAGGAGAGGTTGACGACAGTTGCCCTATCGACGCGAATGGCAAGCGCCAGCACACCTACGATTACTCTGTCGGAGGTTGCCGACAAGTTCGTGACCCGGAAATCACCGCCAATCTCGGTTGGGCGATGCCAGGTACCGGATCGGCACTCGTCATGGAAAAGGGAGACCGATGATGTCACTTCAAGGCGAATACCTTGGCATGTCCGTCGCCATACCAGACCTCGACCGACCCAATCAGGAGTTCTACACCCACTGCGGGCAGGGAGTTCTGCACCTGCAGTCATGCGTGAAGTGCGCCCTACTTCGCTACCCAACCACAACCGCTTGTCCTTGGTGTGCCGAAGCTGAGTACGTCTGGACCCCGGTATCGGGAAGCGGGACGCTGTACTCGTATGGCGAAGTACATCACGCGATCCAACCTATATTTCAACAATTTACACCGTACCTCATCCTACTCGTAGAACTGGATGAGCAACGCGACACGCCAAACCATTTCGATGGATTACGCGTCAACGGTAACCTGGCGGACGCGTCTGGCGAACTAGCAACGCCCGAACTAGCCGCGACCGTTGGGATTGGTAGTCGTCTTCGNGTCGTCTTTAAACCGATCGGTGATGGCATGGCGATACCGCTCTGGACGGTCGACACNGAGGCGGAACAAGAAGCCCCGTGGCGATATCCCGATAACTAGGGGGCATCGGTGCATTTCAACTTGGCAACCGTTAGCGAAGCTGTTTGCGATGTCGTTCCTGATCGTGAAGCCATTATTTTCAAAGANCGTCGCATCACCTATGAAACCCTGCGGAATCGATCGAGACGATTCGCTAACCTGCTCCTCGATCGGGGACTGGGTATACGAACACCCCGCGATCAACTCCANGATTGGGAATCGGGACAGGATCACCTCGGCATCTATCTATACAACGGTAATGAATACCTCGAAGGCATGTTGGGGGCCTTCAAAGCCCGCCTCGCTCCATTCAACATCAACTACCGCTACGTCGATGAAGAATTGGTTTACTTGCTCAACAACGCACAGACACGCGTCCTTCTTTACCACAGCTCTCTCGCAGATCGCGTCAGGAAAATTCGTGACCGAGTTCCATCCATGGAATTACTTGTGCAGGTCGCCGACGATGAAAGCGATCTTCTTACCGGCGCATTGGATTANGAAACAGCTCTATCCGAATCTGACGAAAGTCGGCCCGTCGNAGAATGGAATCCCGATGACCTCTACATCCTCTATACAGGCGGCACCACGGGCATGCCGAAGGGCGTATTGTGGCGCCAAAGCGACGTCCTTATCGCAACCTTAGGTGGTCGTCGAGCCAACGGACATATCCTTGAGAGCCTTGACGAGTANGTTGAACGCGCTCGAGGCATGGGTAGGAAGTCGCTACCNGCGCCTCCTTTCATGCACGGAGCTGGACATTGGAACGCACTACAAATGCTCAATGCGGGTGGCACCGTGGTTATTCAAGACGACGTATTCCGATTCGACCCTAAAAACGTTCTCGAAATTATCACCAGAGAACAAGTCACTACCTTACTAATCGTTGGTGATGCCTTCGGCCGTCCCTTGGCAGACGAACTCGCTAATCACCCTCACGATGTCTCATCGCTACGAAACATCATTACCGGCGGCGCCATAATGACCGCCAACGTTAAAAGGGAACTGATCCAGCTCATACCGCAAATCAACATTATCGATTCGGCAGGCTCGTCGGAAACCGGTGGTCAGGCATCGCATGTGAGCAACGCCCAAGCAGGCGCAGAAACCGGTCGTTTTACCCTAACCGCAAATAACGCGGTATTAGCCGAAGATCTATCGGAAGTATTGGCACCGGGTCACAAGGGGCTAGGTTGGTGGGCCCGCAGCGGCAATATACCCTTGGGTTACTTAGATGACGAAGCGAAAACGCATGAGACGTTTCCAACCGTCAATGGCATCAAATACTCTGTTCCGGGAGACAAAGTACGGCTCTTATCCGATAGCACGCTAGAGCTGCACGGACGCGACTCTGTCACGATCAACTCCGGTGGAGAAAAAATATTTGCCGAAGAAGTGGAACAAGCCGTCAAACACCACTCGGCTGTTTTTGACGCGGTCGTCACCGGACGAAAATCCGATCGGTGGGGAAGCGAAGTCGTTGCAATCGTGCAATTGAAAGAAGGCGCCATGGCTTCTGAGGAAAGTTTACTCGCGGAATGTGAACGCCATATTGCGCGCTACAAACTGCCTAAAGCATTCATCTTTTTAGAAACCATTGTTCGCAGTCCAAGCGGTAAAGCTGACTACCGATGGGCCAAAGATATTGTTGAACGCTGATACGATAACTGGCTCAGNNTCCAACGTAATAAGGCATTACTGAGGTAAATCGAGAAGGAGAGCATCCGTGGGAAGGTTGAGCGAAAAAGTGGCGATCATCACCGGCGGCGCAAGTGGGATGGGCGCGGCCACGGCAAAACGATTCGTCGAGGAAGGGGCTCACGTAATCATTGCGGACTTGCAAGTCGATAAGGGCAACGAGCTCGCGACGTCACTCGGGGACAACGCCAGATTCATCGCCACTGACGTCGGTCGCGAAGCCGATGTGGTTGCCATGATCGAGGTCGCTTCAAGCCAATACGGCCGACTCGACTGTCTATTCAATAATGCCGGTTTCGGCGGCGTCGGTGGCGAAATACACGAGACCGATATGGGTGCCGCATACGAACAAACCGTCTCGGGCTTGCTGACGGGCCCTATTCTTGGAATGAAGCACGCGGCCCCCATTATGCGCGAGCAAAAAGGAGGCAGCATCATTTCAACGGCGAGCGTGGCCGGAATGCGAGGTAGCATGGGGCCGCACGTCTACAGNGCGTTAAAGGCAGCCGTCATTGGTCTCACCCAATCGGTGGCCGTGGAACTCGCAAAAGACTCAGTACGTGTCAACGCCATCTGTCCTGGCGGAATCATGACCCCCATTTTTCTTGGCGACCGCCGTNCCAAAAGTGGATCGAACGAGTCCCTCGAAGAGGTACTTCGCCCCGTGTTCAGCAACATNCAACCGATCCCGAGAGCNGGCGAACCGAAGGACATTGCCAATGCAGCACTATTTTTGGCGAGCGACGAATCAAGCTTCATCACGGGTCACGCGCTAGTCGTGGACGGCGGACTAACCNTCGGGAGACGCCGCGATACACCCGCCAGTGACAGTCCGTTGCGGCGTGCGATCAATTCGATTGCGGATGAGGATGAAGAGTCTTGANCCACAATTTCGACCCATTATATGCATTCGGTAGCCCCCCACANTTAACCGCCACAACATGCAGCTGACGACGGAACAGCTCGGATTCTTCAAGCACAACGGCTACCTCATCGTGCCCGGTGTCATGGATCCGCAGTTATGTGCAAAGGCGCGAGACCGTCTATGGGATTCGTTACCGGCATCTAGCGCGATCAAACGTCACGACCCAAGCACGCATGTTGGCCCTTTCAACGAGCATGACGTCGAGTCCGATCACCTCAATCTCCGTCAAGGTTACCGTTGGCAATTGCGATCGGTGGGTACCGAGCCGCCGCTCATCGATCTGGTGTTTTCGAGCACCCTCCAAACAATCGCTACCCAGTTATTGGGCGACAACATGCTTCGCCCACCTCATGTAGGCGGAAGGCCAATGGGTACACATGGAGCGGCATGGCCCGGAGGACCCGTGGATCCGGCCGATAACGAAGGTGCTCGCGGGATCTACGCCACGCTCCCATACGGTGATAGGCCACGTGAAATAGACCATTGCCATACGGACGGACATCCATTCAATCTAGGCATGGTGGGTCTTATTGACGCAGTCCCTCGTGACGGTGGCGGCTTTAAAGTGTGGCCCGGTTCACACCGGCGTCTTTATCCGACTTTCCAAATGAGTTACGACCAACCACGAATCCCCTACTACCCGCACTTACCAAGCTACAAGGGGATACTGCATACCCCGGAGTACCTTGCGGAAATCAAAAAGATTAACGATGACACACCGGCCGTTGACTGTTGGGGTACCGAAGGCGACGTCGTGCTATGGCATCATCGAACCGCCCACATGGCAGGACACAACTACTCCAATAAGATTCGACAAGCCGTCCTCTACGACTTTACCCGGATCGATCTAGACGGCTCTAGAATCCACGGGCCACGCCAAGACATGTGGCACGACTGGTCGGAAGTCTTGCAACGCGTAAAACCCACCTACTCGGAACCGTTTGCGCAATCGCAACATCTTCTCTAACGAGCAACTCCGCTAATTCGATCCAGATTCGTCAAGCGACTCCCCCATGGCTCGAGCTCGATCAAGGCGACTGGACTCGTCCCTTGGCAAATGACGTTGCGCCTGGATCAGACAGAAAATACTGACCACAAAAATCAACATCGAGCACGCCATGGCATTACGTAATGCCTCTGCGGATTCGAACCCGTTCGCCATAAAGACGTCGCTAATTTGGCCGATCACGTAGGGGCCCAATGCCAGCCCGATAAACGTATTCACAAGGATGTAATACGCCCCCGCCACGGCCCGCATTCGCGGCATCACCAGGTCATTGGCTGTACTTGGCGGAACACCTGGCCAACATGCACCCACGAGCGTGGCGACAAAATTAATCCAAAAGGCAAAGTACAAGCTCTCCGTGTAGATGAGTACCAGGACCGCAGGCACGGTACCTACAATCGCCACGTACCCGAGCACGAGTCGTCCGCTTGGAAATTTGGTCTTAAGCCAATCGGCCGCAATCCCGCCAATCGTGACTCCCAAAAATCCGCCCGCAGCAGCGCCAAGACCAAGCCAGATACCAACCTCAGTCGCCGTCGCTCCGTGTGCGCGCATTAACAACGGAGCGGTCCAAAAACCGACCCCGTATCCGACAAACGCGATCGTGGGAAAGGCAAGCATGGTGTAGATCATGGCCTTCGATCCGAAGATCATCGCAAAGGTCGCTGGATCACGAGACTTAAGCGACTGTGCCCACGAAACCGTCACGTACACGCCGATCCCTGTAGCCACCCATTGTGCGACGGAACCAGTCAGACTAATTAACAACGCGGAACCCAGGGCGATGCCGGACAAGGTAATTAAGTTGAACCGCAATGACGCGCCCGTCCGAATGATCGCCACAATGTTGAAGGGAGGAATGACAGCAGCCATCTCCGTCCTAAGCACATGAAGAGGCTCTGGATGGGGTTTTGTCACAAGACCTTCGCTCAACCCACGGATGGGTTCCCGCAACGTGCGTACCCATGCGGCCATGAATAAGCCGGGAAGACCCACAACCATAAACGCCACGTGCCAACCCTTCAGACCTAGGGGCGGATTAACGGGGTACATGGCCGTCCATTGATCAAGTATCCACCCGCCTAAGACAAGACCGATACCGGCACCGATGTATACGCCCGAGGAGTATATGGCGATGACGGTCGCTCGTCGTTTCGGCGCGTAATAATCTGAAAGCATCGAATACGCTGCCGGCGAAGCACTCGCTTCCCCGATACCGACCCCAATGCGATAAAGCGCGAGGACAGAAAAAGACCGTGCAGTGCCTGACAATGCCGTCATCGCACTCCAGAAAAATAGGCCGGCGGAAATGAGACTCCGACGTACCCACACGTCCGCAAAGCGAGCCAACGGAATACCGAAAACAGCATAAAAAACCGCAAACACGGTGCCGTATAAGAAGCCAATCTGCGCATCGGTGACGCCCAGATCGGCCTTAATGTCTTCGGCCAATATCGATAGGATCTGCCGATCAATAAAGTTGAAGACGTAAACAAGGACGAGCACGGCGAGAACGTAGTGCGAGTATAGCCCGCCAATCTTCTGCCGACGGCCGTCCTCACGCGCCCCATTCGGTGCTGCTTCACCGCTCATACCTTTCCCTCCATTGGTGTCGTCAAGCCACCTACTACATCGTACTACCATGTGCCGTTGCATGGGGTTGTCCATATACTTGCAACTCTCTGCTGTATCTCTGCTATGGAATCCGGGGGAAAGCAATGCCATATATCACGGATCGAGTTGTTCACGACGCTGACTCGCATGCAATGGAACTACCGGACTGGTTCAGTGAATTCGGAACCGAGAAAGTCAAAAAAGCTTTTAACCACCGCTTCAAGTACGGCATCGACCTACAAGAATTGTCTACGCTTCATAAAAGCCCCGAATATCGATCACGGAACGAAGCAGAGATCATGTCTCGAAAGAATTATCAGGCCCTTGGTGCCTTCGATCGAGAGGACCGCTCCGAGGCGGTCGACCACATAGGAGTCACGTCCCAATTAGTTTTTCCAACCAGCCCCAACGTCTGGCTCGAACAACTTGAACACGGCGACGATATCGATCTGCTTTACCAAGTAGCCGAAGCCACGAATCGCGCACAGGCGGATTTTTGCGCTAATGACCCTAGGCTCTTCCCCGTCGGGTACGTTCCACTCGCCGACCTCGAACGAACCGCCTACGCAGTAGAAAACGCATTGTCTCTCGGCGCCAACGCGTTATTGATTCCCTGGGCCTGTCCAAAAAACCATGCGACCAGTCACATCGCGCTCGATGCCCTATGGTCTCGCGCGGAAGAAGCCCGCGTACCGATCCTTTTCCACGTCGGTGCCGCCGATCGTGTCCTCCCAAACGCGCACTCAAACAATGGTCTACCGCCCGTTGCAGACTTTCATGGCGGTGAAGAAAACTTTCGTTCAATTTCTTATATGGCGATCTCTCAAGGGCCTATACAGGCTCTGTCGATGCTCATTTTTGATGGCGTTTTAGACCGTTTTCCCGCGTTGAAATTCGGCGTCATTGAGCTTGGCGCAGTGTGGCTTCCAGGGTTCATGCGGCAACTCGATTCAGCATTTGAAGCATTTTCGAGACACGAAGAAAGGCTTCAGAAACTGTCTCTAAAACCCAGCGAATACGTCCGCCGGCAGGTTCGGATCACTCCCTACCCGACCGAGCCGGCCGGTTGGATTATCAGCCAGACGTCTCCAGACATATGCATGTTTTCCACCGATTATCCTCACGTTGAGGGTGGTCGTAATCCGTTAGGCAGGTTCGATAAGTCAACGAGTGCATTGGTGGAATCCGATCGCGATCGTTTTTTTCGAGCAAATTTCGAAGACCTCATGGGGTCCGCGTTTGAAGGAGCGCAAACATGAAATTAGGCGTCGTATTCCCACAAACCGAAATCGGGTCCGATCCGGCCGACATAGCCCAGTTTGCAACCACGGCAGAAGAACTGGGTTACGACCACCTGATCGCTTACGATCACGTGCTTGGTGCAAATACCGCCAGTCGTCCCGATTGGCAAGGTCCGTACACATCCGAGAGCATGTTCCACGAACCTTTCGTACTTTTCGGTTATCTCGCCGGCCTCACTGAGGCGATCGAACTCGTTACAGCCGTCATTATCCTGCCACAACGCCAAACGGCACTGGTTGCGAAACAAGCCGCATGCGTCGACGTCATATCTCGCGGACGGCTACGTCTCGGTATTGGTACCGGCTGGAACGCGGTCGAATACGATTCGCTCAATGAAAATTTTTCCAACCGAGGACGTCGCTCCGAAGAACAGATAGACGTCATCAGAAAACTCTGGGCTAATGAAACGATTACGTTTAACGGCGAGTGGCATCAGATCGAGGATGCCGGGATCAACCCTTTGCCCGAAGCACGGCGGATACCCATCTGGCTAGGAGGGATGGCACCACAAGTCATTGATCGCGTCGGCCGAATCGCCGACGGATGGTTCCCGTTCCTTAATCCCAATCTGGGTCAGCAACTAAAGGATGTCCATCGATCTGCTGAAAAGGCGGGCCGCGACCCAACAGCGATTGGCGTCGAATGCATAGCGCCTTTGAACAACGGCAGCGACCAGTTGAAAAACCTCCAGGACATCGGCGTCACTCACGTGGCAGTGGTTACCATGAACTCAGGATTACGCGGCGCTCAACAACATATTGATGCGATTAAACGCTATCGCGATGCTATCGGCGATATCGTCGGTTAAGCCCGCGGCGCAAGCTTGAATCGTCTGCGCGTTTGACCTGTGGGCTAGAGGCCTGCACGATGGACGGCCCCTCCCAACCAAGGAACAGACGTGACCCAGCCCACTCCTGGATCCGACGACTGGCTCGAGCTAGTCGGAGAAGACATCGTCGATCCAGCTCGACCCATTGTGGATCCACACCACCATCTCTGGGATCGACCGGGCTCAACCTACGTGCTCGACGAATTGTGGAGAGATACAGAATCCGGTCACAACGTCCAGAAAACAGTATTCGTTGAATGTCACTCGGCCTATCGAACGGACGGACCCGAACAATTACGTCCAGTTGGCGAAACCAGCTTCGTCGCCGCAATTGCCGAAGCGAGCGCGTCCGGAGACGGCGCGACCATCGCAGGCATAGTCGGACACGCCGACCTGACTCTCGGTGAAGCCGTCGAAGAGGTGCTAGCCGCACATACCGCGGCAGGGGCCGGGCTTTTTAGGGGAATTCGCCACGCGGGCGCCCATACCGAAGTACCCGAAGAACTGATGATTCCCGGTCGAGCGCCAGAAGGCTTATACCAATCCACAGAATTCCAGAACGGTGTGCGGACTCTGGGTCGACTAGACCTCACCTACGATACCTGGCAGTACCACTACCAATTACCCGAGTTAACGGAACTTGCGCGCTCCTGCCCGGACACCATCATGATAATTGATCACTTCAGCACCCCCATTGGGGTGGGTCGTTTTGCTGGTCGGCGAGAGGAAATTTTCGACCAATGGAAAACTGATTTCGCGGAACTCGCGCGATGTCCCAACGTAGTCGCCAAGTTGGGTGGCATTGCAATGCCAGACAACGGGTTCGGCTGGCACACGCGTCAAACGCCCGCAACGTCGGACGAATTGCGACTTGCACACGCGCCCTACTACCTGCACGCCATCGAGAGCTTCGGCGCCGATCGATGCATGCTGGAGAGTAATTTTCCTGTTGATCGATTCTCAATTTCATATCACGTCCTATGGAATGGTCTTAAGAAAATCACCGCTGCATTTTCGGAATCCGAGAAAAACGATCTCTTTAGTGGAACCGCCACGCGGGTTTATAAACTCTGAATAAACCAGAAGACCCGCCACACCTTCGACGTAATATCGCTGCACAGCTAGGTCACGGGATGTTCGGGCAGACCGGGATGCGCTTGGTGTCCGCACCGACGTTCATGCCCGCCTATTTGTTTGCATTGTCCGGCTCAGAATTTGTGGTCGGTCTGACCCGGGCGTTGCAAGCAGCCGGTACGGTGATATCCCCCGTCATCGGTGCCAGTACCGTCGGCCACCGGCAACGGGTGCTGAGTGCCACGCTTATTACGGCGGCGATGATGCGCATTCAAATCCTCGGTCTCGCACTGTCCGGGTTCTTCCTCGGCCAGCGCGCACTGCTTCCTGCCATTGTCGTTTTCTTGACCTTCATGGGCTTCTTCCAAGGAATGGCCCAAGTCACCATGAATACGCTTCGTGCAAGGGTCATCCCCGTACATCGGCGCGGGATTGTCAGTGGTACGAGGAACTTTTTGGCCGGGTTTACGTCGGCCGGCGTGTCCTATCTCGCTGGCGCGTATGTTCTCGAAAATAACCTATTAGGCAACGGGTACGGTAGCGTGTTCCTCATCGCTTTCGGGATAGCGACTCTCGGTCTCGGGGCGCTCGCGTTTACTCGCGAAACAGAAACGAAAACGGTCCGTCCGAGAGAGTCCACCCGCGAAACGTTGCGGGCGATTCCAGCACTACTCCGCGACAATCCAGATTTCGCTAGGTTTTTTATCGCTCGTGCACTCGGATCGAGCGGTCGAATGGCACTTCCTTTTTACATTCTCTACGCCGGCACACAGATGGAACTGACCGGTACCGTCCTCGGTCTTCTCACCACCGTATGGATGATCACATCAAGCACATCCAACCTGTTTTGGGGGCTACTAGCAGACAGACGCGGTTACCGAGTTGTCATGATCGCGACATTAACAATCTGGACGCTTTCCCACGTGCAATTGTTATTTGTGGAGTCGCTATCAGGAGTCATCGCGTTCTTCATCGTCATGGGTATTCCCTCAGGCGGATTCAACCAATCAGGTCAAAACATGGTCTTGGAATTTGGCGATACTGAGGATATTCCCATACGACTCGCGGCCTCCGGAAGTGTCGTAAATTTCGTTGGCGCGATTGGACCGCTACTCGGTGGACTTATCGTCTGGGCGTTCTCTTACCCAGCACTATTCATCGTCACCATTGCCCTACAATTGGTCGGACTCCTGATTCTAGTGCGTTGGGTTCCGGAACCGCGACGCCGGCACATGGACACCGGTAGAACGCGGAATCGATTCACTTAGTAAGATCAGCGCGAATTCGTTAAATAACGCTAACCAATTGATTTTGTTATAGTCGTCGGCCCAAAAAAATCCTGTTTCGATGATCGAAGACGACGCTCGAACTCACATACTCCCTCATCAACACAAGCTTGGCGGTGTAATTCACGCGCTCCATGATTTGATGCGCGTCTACGGTTACATTCACGAGGAACACCTCCCTATTGTCGCCGACGTCTTCAACAATAGTGTGGCCGAGGTCAGAGGGCTCGTCAGCTTCTATGAAGACTTCAAGACCCATATACCGGCACATACCACCATTCGAGTATGCCAGGCGGAAGCCTGCCAAGCCGTTGGAAGCAGACAATTAACAAAGGAGCTGGAAACATTCTACCGAACGGAATTAGGACATCGGGGGAAAGATGTCGAACTCGAGGCCGTGTACTGCCTCGGTTTGTGCGCCTCGGGTCCAGCAATCCAGTTCAACGATAGGCTGATTGCTAAAGCGAGCATCGAGAAGTTACGGGTACCTGGATGACTATCGCGTACGTCCCTCTCGATTCTGTTGCCGTCGCGATGGAGGCGAACGCGGTCGCGGCTCAACTAGCGGAGGCTGGAGCTACTGTTATCCGAAACGGCTCGCGTGGTCTCGCTTGGCTAGAACCTCTAATTGAAGTCCAAGATGAAAAAGACCGAGTGGCTTATGGCCCGGTAACCCCCGAGACCGTCGCCGAACTCATCTCCGACGGCGTTCTTCACCACCAATTAATTCGTCATCCACTCTACATAGGCTCCATCGAAAATCATGATTTTTTGCGATCGCAACATCGACTCGTATTTGACCGGGTAGGATACGACTCGCCGGTCGATTTCCCCGATCCCACCGACACGCTTAATGCACTCGCAATGTCACCGGACGCCCTGATCGACATGATTGAAACATCAGGGCTACGGGGTCGCGGGGGTGCCGGCTTTCCCGCCCACATCAAGTGGCGAACCGTCAGAGGAACGGAAGCCCCCGCGAAATACTTGGTCTGCAATGCCGATGAAGGTGACTCGGGCACGTTTGCGGATCGGTTATTACTGGAGGGCGATCCATTCCGCTTGATTGAGGGCATGGTGATCGCTGGATACGCGACAGGTGCCAAACTTGGCATAGTTTATCTTCGATCCGAATACCCCGTCGCCAAAACCATATTTCTCCAAGCGCTTGAAATCGCTCGCGCACGCAATCTGATCGGGCGCAACGTACTCGGCTCCGATTTCGACTTTGATCTCGAATTATTCGTAGGTGCGGGCGCTTATATTTGTGGCGAGGAAACCTCACTGCTCGAAAGTCTCGAGGGCCGACGTGGTCAAATACGCGTTAAACCACCGGTCCCGGCGATCAGCGGTCTGCTTTCAATGCCGACATTAGTCCATAACGTCATCAGCTTTGCATCCGTCCCCGCCATCGTGCGTTTAGGCGGTGACGCGTATCGAGACTTAGGTGTCGCTCCGTCGTCCGGTACTATGAGTTTTCAGCTTGCGGGAAACGTCAAGCGGGGCGGTCTTATCGAAGTGCCGTTTGGAATAACACTTCGCGAAATGGTCGAAGGATATGGCCAAGGGACCCTCTCGGGACGACCATTCAAAACACTTCAAATTGGCGGCCCTCTAGGTGCTTACCTTTCCCATCAAGAACTCGACACTCCACTCACTTATGAAGCCATGACGGATATCGGTGCAGGCATTGGTCACGGCGGCCTGGTGATCTTCGACGATACCGTGGACCTTGCCGAACAGGCTCGATACGCGTTCGAATTTTGTGAGTTGGAATCCTGCGGAAAATGCACGCCATGTCGCATCGGTTCGGTGCGCGGTAAAGAGACAATGGAACAAATAATCGGCGGTCGCGCAACTGACCGAGAATTCAATATGATAGACGATCTATGCGAGGTCATGGATCGGACCAGCCTGTGCCAAATGGGTGGCATGACGCCAATTCCAGTGCGTAGCGCGATGGAGCGATTTCAGCAAGACTTTCGTCACAGGACAAAGCCATGAGGCGAATAGAAAACGACCTCGGAACACCGGCCCCACGAGGTGCTCAAAACGCCACGGTGTCGTTAACGATCGACGGTGCACCCTTAACCGTGCCCGAAGGCACGTCCATCATGAGAGCCGCTCGCGAAGCAGGGATCATGGTTCCAAAACTTTGCTCAACCGACACTCTCAACGCGTTTGGTTCTTGCAGACTTTGTATGGTGGAAATCGAAGGCCGAAACGGTCTTAGCGCATCTTGCACGGAGCCTGTTAGCGAAGGCATGTCGGTTCGAACGCAGACCGAAGAATTGGCCCGGCTGCGACGCGGCGTCATGGAGCTCTATATCTCGGACCATCCCCTCGACTGTCTCACCTGTGCCGCCAACGGCGATTGCGAACTTCAAGACATGGCGGGCGCCGTTGGATTACGGGAAGTTCGATATGCCGAAGGCGCTAGTCATTTAGTAACTGAAAAAGACCTATCCAACCCTTATTTCGCCTTCGACGGATCCAAATGCATCGTCTGCTCGAGATGCGTACGCGCGTGCGAGGAGGTCCAGGGAACCTACGCACTGACCGTGGACGGCCGCGGATTTCAATCCAAAATCAAAACCAGTACCGAACAATTTTTCGATTCTGAATGCGTCTCCTGTGGGGCCTGCGTCCAGGCCTGCCCTACCGCGACGTTAATAGAGAAATCTGTCATTGATCACGGCGTGCCCGATCGGTCGGTTCTTACCACCTGTGCCTATTGCGGTGTTGGCTGCTCCTTTAAAGCGGAGCTCAAGGGCGACCAGGTCGTACGCATGGTTCCCTACAAAGACGGTATGGCAAATCACGGTCATTCCTGCGTTAAAGGTCGATTCGCTTGGGGTTACGCACAACACCAGGATCGAATTACCACACCGATGATTCGGCAAACGACCGATGACCCGTGGGAAGAAGTTTCCTGGGACACAGCGGTCGATTTCGCGGCCAAGAGATTACAAGCAGTTCAAAAACGCTACGGAGCCGATTCGATTGGCGGCATCACGTCGTCGCGTTGCACCAATGAAGAAGTTTGGCTCGTCCAAAAAATGGTCCGTACCGCATTCGGTAACAACAACGTCGATACCTGCGCACGCGTCTGCCACTCGCCGACTGGCTATGGCTTGAAGCAAACCTTCGGGACTTCAGCTGGAACACAGAACTTTGATTCGGTCGCTGACGCTGATGTTCTGGTTGTGATCGGAGCAAACCCGACCGAGGGCCATCCGGTCTTCGCGTCCCAGATGAAGCGTCGGCTCCATGAAGGCGCACATCTCGTGGTCGTCGATCCGAGGAAAATTGCGTTGGTTCGTTCGCCTCATGTCGAGGCAAACTTTCATCTTCCGTTACAACCCGGGACCAACGTGCCGATCATGAACGCCTTCGCGCACGTCGTGGTCACCGAAGATCTGATCGACCACAATTTTGTGCGCGAACGATGTGACCTCCAAACATTCGCGGAATGGGAAGATTTCGTACGCCAGCCAGAAAACTCGCCGGAACAAGTCGCCGTCATCGCCGGCGTGCTAGCCGAAGACATTCGTGCCGCGGCTCGCCTTTACGCAAACGCCGATAATGCAGCAATCTACTATGGCCTCGGTGTGACCGAACACAGTCAGGGTTCAACGATGGTGATGGCCATGGCAAATCTTGCGATGGCAACCGGCAACATCGGCCGCTCAGGGGTCGGTGTAAACCCGTTACGCGGCCAAAACAACGTCCAAGGTTCCTGCGATATGGGGTCGTTTCCCCACGAATTATCCGGATACCGGCCCGTCGGCGATCCCGAAACACGAGAACTTTTCCGTAAACATTGGGACGTCGAGCTCAACCCAGAGCCTGGTTTTCGCATCCCCAACATGCTCGACGAAGCCTGCGCTGGCCGCTTCAAGGGCTTGTACGTGCAGGGGGAAGACATCGCCCAATCGGATCCCAATACCCAACATGTCGAACAAGCGCTCAATACCATGGAATGCGTGATCGTTCAGGATCTTTTCCTCAACGAGACGGCAAAGTTTGCCCACGTCTTTTTGCCAGGAACTTCATTTCTCGAGAAAGATGGAACGTTCATCAATGCTGAGCGCCGCATCAATCGAGTTCGTCCAGTAGCGAGCCCCAAAACCGGAATGGAGGAGTGGCGTGTTACCGCCGCGCTATCGAACGCTCTCGGGTACCCAATGAACTATACATCTGCCGCCGAAATCATGGACGAAATCGCGGCGCTCACGCCCAGCTTTTCAGGCGTCTCGTTCAGGCATTTGGATGAGGTCAACAGCGTGCAGTGGCCTTGCAATTCCGAAGCGCCACTAGGCACCCCGGTAATGCACGTGGATGAGTTTGTACGTGGTAAAGGCTGCTTTGTACTGACCGAATACCAGCCAACCGAAGAAGCAGCCAACCGGAAATTCCCACTGTTATTGACGACCGGTCGTAAGCTTCACCAATACAACGTTGGCGCGCAGACACGCCGGACGAAAAATTCGAAATGGCTCGAAGCGGACACGCTCGAGATTCATCCAACCGATGCGGAAATGCGTGGAGTTCGCCACGGCGAATGGGTATCGATCACAAGCCGTATGGGTGAGATCACCTTACGCGCAGAGATCACGGAACGCGTCGTTCCCGGCGTCGTTTACACAACGTTCCACCATCCATCGACGGGAACCAACGTTATAACGACGGATCTCTCAGACTGGGCCACCAATTGCCCAGAATATAAAGTAACGGCAGTCGAGATTCGGCCCGCGAACCATCGTTCGGATTGGCAGAAGCAATTTGACGAGAGGGAGCGAGCACAATCCGATTTACTCCCCGCCGGTGGTCGATGACTACGCTTGAGACCACACATTTGCCGGTAGCGAGTACTCGGGTACCCGTCGAACTTGTCAACCATGAGACGACAAATATCGAGGATTTCGTGAGCGTCGAGGAGCCGCTGGAAATCCGACTTGCGTACGGACCCGTGGACGCCAGGCTCGAACAAAGCATTTCAATCACCATGCGCACGCCGGGGAATGACCTTGAGCTAACGCAAGGGTTTCTCTTTGGAGAGGGCATTGTTCACGCCACATCGGATGTCCTTGGAGTTGAACACTGCGGACCACCTTCACCCGATAAAGGTATCCACAACGTGGTTCGCATCGAGTTATCAGAAACGGCGCAATTTGATCCCGACGCGCTACTCCGCCATACATTTACGAGTTCAAGCTGCGGCATCTGCGGTAAAACGTCATTGGACGCGGTCAAGGCCATCGTGCCGAATTACAAACCAAAAGGTTTTGCTGTCAATGGCCGTCAGCTGAAGGCTCTCCCCGAACGACTCCTAACCCGTCAAACCGAGTTTGTCCGAACAGGCGGATTACATGCCTCAGCATCATTTGATCCGACCGGCCAGATCGAACGTATCAGAGAAGACGTGGGACGCCACAATGCACTCGATAAACTCGTCGGTTCGTACCTCGATTCCGGGATTGATACGTTGCGCGAACGTGGGGTACTGCTGTCAGGGCGAGCCAGTTTCGAATTGGTGCAAAAAGCCGCAGTCGCCGGCATTCCCCTCATCGCATCAATCGGACCGCCATCGAGCTTAGCCATCGAGCTGGCCTCATCTCACGATATGACGTTGGTCGGTTTCCTGAAAGCCGACCGGTTCAACGTGTACTCGGGTGGAGCAATCGAAGCTTGATTAATGCCGCAGATGTCACCGCGCTGCTCTTATGCGGGGGCAAAGGCGCACGACTCGGCGGTCAAGACAAGCCCCTGCTCTCACTCGGTAGTGACAAAATCATCGACCATTTGCTGACGCGTCTTAAATCTCAGACCGGCGAAATCATCATCTCCTGTTCGCGCAACGTTGCCCGTTATGAAGCCTACAAAGTACGCATTATCGTCGATGAGACCCCCGACGAAGGTCCACTCGGTGGTCTTCAGTCTGCCTTTAAGGCCATAGATACGGAGTGGGCGTTAACGTGCCCCGGCGATATTCCATTCCTCGCTCAAGAACTGGTGACTCGTATGAGCGACGATGCTGAACGACAAGGCGTCGCCGTGCCCTTTGCCGACAATGAACGCCAGAACTTGTGCCTCCTTATCAACCGAAAACGACGCGATGATCTTGTTGAATTCTATGCACAGGGTGGTCGTGCCGTGAAACGTTGGTTGGATCATGCCTCCATTCAGTCAACCGACCTTTCCGATCTAGGGCCTTCCTTTTTTAACGTCAACACGGCGCACGAGCTCGAAGAAGCTATCGAGCGCTCCAACCAGCCGGTTCGACCATGAACCGGCACGTCGCGGTAGCCGTATCGATAATCGCCACGTTTTGGAACGCGTACCCGGGTTTAGCAAATGAGCCCGGTGCCGATATCTACCAGACGCGTTGCGCCGTCTGCCATACCGGCACCAACAAAAACGCAGGTCCATCGTTGGATTCCATTCAGGCAATGAGCAGCGCCGAGATTCGCTTCACGCTTCTCGAGGGAAAAATGAAAGGGCATGCGAGCAGCCTTTCCGATTCGCAACTGGAATCCTTGTTGAGATTCCTCGTGGGGGACCGACCAGACGCCACAATCGTTATTGGTTCGAGCACTGCATGTTCCAACAATCCGATTTCATTTGACGCAACCATGACGAGTTGGGGGTTCAACGCCCAGAACACTCGCCACCAAAGCCATACGTTAATCAACACCGAGAGCATCAATAGGCTTGAGCTTGCCTGGTCGTTTGGTTTGCCCGAAACATCGACCGCCAGGTCCCAACCGATAATCACCGATAACACCGTATTTGTCGCATCGACTAGCGGTCACGTATACGCGTTGGATCGGGCATCCGGTTGCGAACGTTGGCACTACCGCTCGGAAAATCCATTGCGAACATCTCTGACCCTTGGAACCGTGAACTCGAGCCCCGCTCTTTTTATTGGCGACCAGCGACGCGGCGTCCTCGCCATCGACGCCAACAGAGGAGACCTCCTTTGGAGGAGCCAGGTCGGTCTCTTCGATGCTTCCATGCTCACGGGAGGAACCGTCCAGCACGGTAACCGCTTATTCGTGCCTATCTCAGCCTTCGGCGTGGCGCTGGCGCAAAATCCCGACTACGAATGTTGCAAAAGTCACGGCGGCGTGCGGGCTCTCGATGCTGACACGGGCAACATTCTATGGACGGCCCACATGACCGCTAACGCAGAGAAGACGTACGAGAGTAGTGCCGGGACACAAATGTGGGGCCCGTCCGGGGCGCCTGTTTGGACAACGCCTGCAATCGACCCGAAACGCAGGCGCATCTATGTAGGTACGGGAGAAAACACATCGACACCCGCGACGGAACTTTCCGACGCAATCGTGGCAATCAACATGGATACCGGTGAGATCGTCTGGAGCTATCAAGGCACCAGCGGTGACGCATTCAATATGGCATGTGGGTGGCGACGCGGTCCAAGTTGTCCAAAAGAAAATGGCCCCGATTTCGACTTCGGCGCTTCCCCTGTGATGGCGACACTGAGTAATGGTCGAGATGTCATCGTGGCCGGTCAAAAATCCGGCGACGTCCACTGCCTGGACGCGGAAACCGGAACGCTCATTTGGCGAACCAAAGTCGGGCAAGGTTCCGCGCTGGGAGGGATCCATTGGGGCATCGCGGTCTCGAAAGACCGCGTCGTTGTCCCCGTCGCGGATCCTGGTTCCGCGCGCGGTGATTACCAACCGACGCCCGGGGTGTACGTTCTCGATCTCGACACCGGCAAGGTTATTTGGTCGCACAAAGCCGAGCGCGGTTGCACCCCGGAAAACGGCGAACAACAGCGCGCACGTCGTCGCAGTGGCGGCAATCGATGGCCTGCGTGTCCTCGACGGTACGCGTTTTCTGCAGCCGCAAGCAGCACTCCTCAACTGGCATTGGCGAGCGCCCTCAACGGTCGCACCATGGCCTTCGACCTCTCAGATGGGACTGTCCTTTGGGAGTACGACACAGTTCAACAATTCGACACCGTAAACGGAGTCGAGGCACACGGCGGCGCGATTGATAGCGCCGGCGCCCAAGTTGTCGATGACATGCTTTTCGTCCAGTCAGGCTACGGCATGTTTGGGCAAATGCCGGGAAACGTTCTGCTCGCTTATCGGCTGCAGAATCCGAAATTGAACTCGAAAGACTAATTCTTCTCTGCACGAATTTGATTCCGATGAAAGCGGGTTTTCAGTACCGCTCGCCAGTATCATGGCCTAAACGGTAGCCCGGACGAATCGATGTACACATCCTCGAGTGACGCGCTCCATGTCGAACAACGCGACGCCCAGTTACGGATTCACTTCAGCCGGCCGACGATCAATTACGCCATGCTTGAAGCGCTTACCGCGTGCGTCCTTGAGGCAACAGCCGACGACGAAATTCGTGCACTGATCGTTAACGTGAGCGCCGACGGCGACGACGGTAACGATATGGGACCCTGGCCGGATCGCCTACGGCACCGGCACCCCGAAGGTAACCACGGGGCAGGACCGCTCGTCGAGCAGGATGCGATTCGGGCGTTGCGTCGATTCATGAAACCCACCGTCGCCCTCATGGAAAACGTTGTAAATGGACTCGCAATTGATCTCGCTGCCGCCTGCGATGTACGCATTGCGAGCGCGACAACCACGCTAACCGATTCACGCATCCACCAAGGTCGAACAGCATCAACGGGCATCACCTACATGCTCCCAAAACTTATCGGTCAATCGCAGGCGATGCGAATCTTGTTACTCGGAGAAACGCTGTCCGCCGCAGAACTTCGGAGAATTCACTTTGTCCATGAGGTCGTTGAGGATGCCGAATTTGCAGAACATGCGATCACATTGGCGAACCAAATCGCGACCATGGCAACGCGCGCCTGGGAAGTTCATAAAATGCAGGTCGTGCCTCAGCTGGACCTCGGCTTTGACGCAGCCATGGTACACAGTCTCGGTATCCGCCAGACCCACGTCATCGAAGATCGTGCCGAAGGAATGCGCGCGTGGCGTGAAAAACGCGATCCGGAGTTTACCGGTCGATGAGCTCTAGCGAAGCACTCAGGATTGAAGACAGCGGCCCGGTTAGGCACCTTATTCTCAATCGCCCCGAAAAATTGAATGCCATCGACATTACCCAACACGAGCGTCTGATGGCAGCTTTCCTCGAAGCGGAACGCAATTCCGATATTCGAGTCCTTGCGCTTTCTGGCGAGGGCCGCGGATTTTGTGCCGGCGATGATTTAACGGCCGAGAAACGCATGGGCCCCAACCCTCACGCTAAACGCGCCGTCGACCTAGAAATGGGATCCGGCCCCGCGGTCCTACTCGAATCTTGTGCGATTTTGCGTCGACTGACCAAACCCACGGTCGCGCTGATCCACGGCGTCGCGCTAGGATCGGGCTATGACTACAGCCTCTCCTGTGATTTCAGGTTGGTGACGGAAGATATTCGCTTCGGCGATCCGCGTATCGACCGTGCGCTTTGGGCAGCTGAGGGTTGGTCATATAAGTTGCCCCGACTGACGAATCAGTCCGTCGTGACCCCCATTGCTTATCTAGGCCGCCTTATGAACGGAAATCAGGCGCTTGAGTACGGACTCGCACACGCGATCCTGGACATCGAATCCGATATACGAGAGGCGGCTCGACCCTTTTTGGTCGCGCTCAGTCTTCTTGACACCAATGCATACGCGTCCACCAAAGCCGCGATCCTCGACGGGCTCGACGCGACGTTCGAGCAATCCTTAACCATGCAAGCGACGCATCCATGACGTTATTGACCGACGAAGAAGTTCAGGAGTTTATCGTCAACGGATTCTTGCGGTTACAGCCTGATGTCGACCCCAAGGTCCATGCAGACATCGATCAGAGACTTCGTTTCGCAACCGAACAAGAATTCCCCATGGGAAACAACATCGTGTCACGGGTCCCCGCATTGTGGGACGTCGTCCGATGCCCACGCGTTCACGGTGCCCTCGTGAGTCTGCTTGGAGCCGGCTATTTCGTGCATCCTCATCGTGCAATACACACCAGTGTCCCGGTCGAAGATCCAAAGGTTA
>PBAA01000029.1 GCA_002715785.1 Gammaproteobacteria bacterium
ACGGATAGGTGTCACCTTCATAATCCGTATACGTAATCGTTCCATCCAATCTTGGATCACGATCATCACTAATCTCCTCCCGCCGCGTCTCAAGTCCGATCAACATACCGACGGGGCCAGCTGGTAGGTCAAAGATCGCGCCGTTTGAAAATTTGATGTCAAACATTCGTAATTCACTTTCGCCGTTTCGATAGACATCAATCACAGCGCGTTCAATGTTTGAATCGACCCCCGCACTAAACGGGTTGTACGCCGCGGGCGTGGCGTCATATAACGCTTCCTTGATTAGGTTGTTGGACAACCTGTTGCTCGTTACGTCATCCGACGTTGCCTTGGACGCAAGAAATGCACCTTCCCAATCCCATTTTTCGAATGACCCGCGGAAACCTTGCAAAATACGGTAGGTCTTTTTCTCGACGTTAACGATGCGAGGTATTTCCGCATATCGATAGTTGTCGATGTACACGTTTTGGCCGGCAAAAATGGTATTGCCGTCCACGGCTAATTGATTGAGGTAATAGTGATCGGGTCCTAGCCGATGCTTGGACGAACTGAATGCAAACGAAGGGTGGCGGGTGAGATTACTTTCCGACGTGTAATAACCAAACTCAGTAAAGGACTCGTTGCCGTTCTCGAGTTCGTGATTAACAAACACGAAGAAATTGGTCCGATCCAATTCGGATCGCTGATCGGTGCCGCCCCACATGTTAAATCTTTCAACACCGTTACCGTCCTCTGCGATGCAGGTGCCGTAGCCAGTATCGAAGACTTGACCATTCTGGCTTGAGCGATTGGAGCATCGCTCATCGCCCAGTGGAAACACTTCGAATTCGCCATTGCTATCAGTAAATACCCGGTCGTAGTCCGCGTAATCGGTTCCGGCGAGCTCGCTAGAATCCACCAAATCAAACTGACCGTAGAGCGAATTGGTGCTGGTATTACGAAATCTCGTGTCGCCCGCCCAAAGGGAATCTTCCGGTATCAAATGCCGATGATCTGAGTTACCCCACCGAGCGTCTTCTGATGCTCGGATACGGTCACGACTATAGCGATCAACATAAATGCTGACATTGGTCGCGCCGTCGTTCGCGTCGAAACCGGCTTTAAACGAAAGCGTCACATCCTGCGCATCGAAGTGATCGAAACCAGTGAATTTAGTCTTAAGCGAATACCCCTCGTAATTCGCATCAATGACGTAATTGACAACGCCTGCGACGGCGTCTGCACCGTAAATTGCAGAAGCACCATCACGCAGGATCTCGACACGATCCATGCCGTTCACTGGAATCAGGTTGGAGTTGACGGTTGTAGCGGGCACGAAGTCTCCGCCAAGTAATTCGGTCTGGTATCCGGGCGAATTCACCAGACGCCGGCCATTCAGTAGGGTTAAGGTATTTCCCGTCCCCATGTTTCTTAAGTTATAAGCGCCTACATCACCCCGCGACGAATTGACACCGCCCGACGCATTTTCAGCTTCGTTGAACATGTTCATCCCATTCTCGGAGATGTTCTCTAGCAGCTCGTCCCCGGCGTCGACACCAAAAGCTTCGATGTCCTCGGCGGTAATCACGGAGACTGGTAGAGCACCCGCGATCTTGGCTCCCTTAATTTGGGTTCCGACGACCACTATTTCCTCGATTGTTTCGTCGTCGTCCGCACCTAGCGCCACACCATGTAAACCCAATACAGTGGCGATTATTGCGATACCTCGAATGAAATTGAGACGCGTGAAAGCTGATTTCTCCATGGATCAGGTCCTCTCCGGTAATCGATTGCCGTTAGGCGTGAATAATATATGCATAACGCTAATAAGCATATATACCAGCACAGGCTTTTCTTCGTTTAGATCGGTTTCCCGCGCGACCTCGACTTATCACGAATATTTTCATACTTCTCTTGTCATATATAACTCATAAACTACTGAATAATGGAGATATATTAATGCCGCGTCCTATACCGAAATGATCGATGTCACGTCCCAAGCGGATGGCGTTACGCGTTGGCAAATTCAAATCCAACATGGACTTAGATGACGACGTATATTTGATGCCAAAGGGAGGCAACCATGGATCGAATCAAGCTATTGCTCGTTATCACGTGTGGCCTTTTCGTCAGTGCATGCGCTGGCGTCGAGGACAACTCCAACATAACCATAAAGGCGACTACAGAACTATACGACGTCGAATCGAAATCACGAGACGCCAAGGTTCCAGTCTCGGTTCTGCTACCACCCAACTTCGATAGAAACGGACCACCCCTGCCCCTACTTATTCATTTACACGGAGGCGGAGGTGACCGGAACACCCTGGTTTCCCTGGTCGAGAATTACACCGACATGTTTGACCGAGGTGTCCTTCCTCACATGGTTGTCGTGTCATTTTCGGGCGGACCCACAAGCTTTTATCATGGGACATGGGAGCAATTTGTCGTCGATGAGCTACCCCGTTGGGCTAGCGAAACATTTGGAGCGTTGTCGGATCCAGAGCATTTAACGATGACCGGTATTTCTATGGGTGGTTACGGTTCGCTCAAAATTGGGTTCAAGTTTCCCAATCGATTTAAAGCGATTGCGCCGATGGAACCGGCGATTATGGGGGTACTCGAGTGGCCAGAGCCCAACCGTCGTAACTCGTGGTGGCTCGCGAAAGAATTTGCTGAAGAAGTCTGGGGATCTCCTTTCGACCCAAGCAAGTTCTTAGCCGACAATCCAGCAAATATTGCCGTACGTAATGCCGATGAGATCCGGGCAAGTGGCCTCGATATCTATCTTGAAGTTGGCGATCAGGATTTTATTCAATTACACGACGGAGCAGAATTCTTACACCGCGTACTTTGGGATCACGATATTCAGCATGAATATCACCTCGTTCGCTGGGCCGATCATGTGGGGCGCAGTCTGGGCGAAAGAATCGTCGAAGCGCATGCGTTTCTGGCGGCTTCACTTGCCGGCGGAAAAACGGAACCGACCGATCTTCCATTAACTGATCTTGAGCGGGCGTATGCCGAATATCAATTCAGTGACGCGCGGTTTCGAGGTGAACCGGAACCGGACTACACCCTACTCGAATCGGGCGACAGAGCTCCTTCGGTGCATGCGGCGCTATGGAAACCATTGAAGGACCTGGCCGCCAGCGATCCCGCGATGAAGCGTGCGTACGGGGAACTTCCAGCGACCAAGTAACTACGGCCGATACACGTGGACCCTCTGAAGAAAGAATCAGCATCGTCGTCTCTCTCCCGAGGCATATCGCGCGGGTCACTGATCGCGATACTGATCAACCTATTTATCGGGGCGGGAATCTTCGGTTTACCTTCTCGAGCCTTTGCACTCGTCGGAAGCTATAGCGTCTTAGCGCTCGTTATCTGTGGTGGCTTGATCGGGTTGATCATTCTGTGCTTCCTTGAAGTCGGCTCCCGCTTTCCAGGGACCGGCGGACCCTATTTGTATGCGCGCAAGACATTTGGCCGACTCACTGGCTTTCAAGTGGGATGGCTTCTTTGGCTGACACGGATCACTTCGTTCGCGATCATTTGCGACGTTCTGCTTTCGTACCTGAGCGCAATTTGGCCGACGATCAACGACGGAATCACCCGAACCGTTCTAGTGACGGCCATTGTGATCGTTCTCACAACAATTAATTACCTAGGCGTTCGGCATGCGGCACGCATGAGTAATGTCTTTGCCGTCATGAAACTGGTGCCACTCGCTATGTTCGTACTCGTTGGTATTTGGTTCATCGAACCGGGTCATTTTCAGTTCCAACCAATGCCGAATGCCAATACGCTTGCTTTAGCCATCATGGTCCTAATCTTTGCGTTCAGTGGTTTTGAGGTAGCCACCATCAACGCGGGCGAAGTACAGAATCCTGAGAAAGCATTTCCCTACGCTCTATTCGTTACGGTGGCGCTCGTTTTGGTTTTCTATTTAGCTATTCAAATTGTCGCGATCGGTACGCTGCCTTCCTTGGCGACATCCAGCCGTCCATTGGCTGATGCTGCGACCGTGTTCGTTGGACCAATCGGTGCCGTAGTCATTGTTGTGGGTGCCATCATATCGACCTCGGGTACGCTCAACGCGGGGCTGCTGGGTGGCTCACGGCTTCCCTATGCGATGGCTCAGGAAAATCAAGTCCCCTCATTCTTCGGCCAAACGCACACCAAGTATCACACGCCCACCAGCTCTCTGATGATCACGGCCGTTGCTTGTTGGCTCGCATGTCTAACCTTCAATTTTGTCGAAGCATTAACAATCAACAGCGTTATCCGCCTGATCACCTATGCGATTGTGTGTGCGGCCTTGCCGGTATTGCGGCGACGTCCTGACACGAGACCTCCAAATTACGTGGTGCGCATGGGTCCATGGGTTTCCGGTTCCGCACTGTTGTTGTGCGCCTGGCTCCTGAGCCGGGTTAGCGTGGCTGAGGTATTGCAGGTCTCTGGGGCGATCGTGCTTGGTGGTATTTTGTATGGATTGTCCGCGATTCGAAGATAAAACTGTGACAGCGCACGTGGAGAGGTGTACTTTTCTACGTGCTTCGAATAGGGAGTACAGGTCTTTATGGGAGCGTTATTCCGCGCATTGTGTCTAACCGGTTTATGGCTAGTTTCGGCATCATCCTCGGTCTACCTCTTCGCCGACACTCACGAAATACAAATGTTAGACGCGTCAATTGAAGAGCTTCAGGATCAACTCCAGGCGGGCACGCTCTCGTCGGTTGCACTCGTCCAGTGGTACCAAGACCGCATCGATCGATATGACCAACAGGGCCCCGCGATCAATGCAATCCAGCATTCTAATTCCGATGCGATATCGCTCGCCAAAGCCCTAGACGAAGAGCGTCAAAAATCAGGGCCACGAACGCTTCTGCACGGAATCCCCGTTCTGGTCAAAGACAACTACGAAACACGCGGTATGCCGACCACGGCGGGTTCAATCCTATTCAAGGGCCATTCACCCGATAGAGACGCGACCCAAGTGGACCGCCTGAAAAAAGCCGGAGCGATCATTCTGGCGAAAACCACGATGCACGAATTCGCCTATGGTTGGACCACGGAAGGATCCGCGTTCGGAGCAACAAAGAATCCGTACGGTCTGACGCGTCATCCCGGAGGATCTAGTGGGGGGACAGGCGCGGGTATCACGGCCAACTTTGCGGTTGTGGGTATGGGGAGTGATACCTGCGGCTCGATCCGGGTACCGTCAGCTCATAACAATCTCGTCGGTCTCAGGGGGACGCAGGGACTCAGTAGTCGATTCGGAATTGTGCCGTTATCAAGCACTCAGGACATTGGCGGTCCACTAGCCCGAAGTGTTCGGGATCTTGCGATCACCTTGGATGCAACCGTCGGATTTGATCAACACGATCCGCAAACCACCGCGTCGATCGGCAAAATCCCTGCGAGTTACTACGAGGCGTTGACGACGCTGGACCCATCGACGCTTCGACTAGGGGTCTTGGTGGACCGGTTCGGTACCGATCCCGAGGAGATCGAACTTGGCAATCGGATCAAGGCATTATTGGGAAAACTTCAAGCGGAAGGTGCGAACGTTATCGAAGTCGCGGACCCGCAGGTATACGCGAGTCTTGTGGAAACCCCCTTCTTTGTTTCTGAATTCGACTTCAGGAAAGACATGACGGCGTATTTAGCAGCCAATCCGTCACTTGGGTTCTCTTCACTCAAAGCGTTGTTGGACGATCCACGGATTGTTACCAACGTCGCCAGTCTGCTCAGACCGCTCCTAGGACCCGCCCATGAATCCGAACTGACCTATTTACGGCAACGCGCTCGACGCACCGACACTCGAGGAGCCCTTTTGACGCTTATGCATGAGTACCGCCTGGATGCACTGGTCTATCCGACCGCAACCAGAGAAGCGGTAGAGATAGGCGGACAACATACGCATTTCAACTGCCAGCTGGCAGCCAATTCCGGATTGCCAGCCATTTCGGTTCCAGCTGGATTCGGTCCTAATCAAATGCCAATTGCCGTCGAGTTCTTAGCTGAAAGTTGGAGCGAGCAAAAATTATTGAACCTGGCTCTGACCGTCGAAAAGCTGGTGCCAGCGCGAACGCTGCCGAATTCCACGCCCTAACCAGAGACTTCAGTCGTGAAAAGTCGACACGTATCAGTGACGCCTTGATCGAGGATTTCGCGAATGCGGGCGGAGGGCGTGGTCATATCAATTTCCCTGCACAAGTTCCAAGATCGTCCCGTCGGGATCCTTAAAACAAACGAAGCGAGTTGCCGGAGTATCTTTGAGTTTTACGGTCGCAGGTTCTGACAGAAACTCGACTCCGTTTGACTTGAGAAATTCAACGTCTGAATCAAGATCGTCCGTTGCGAGCGCAATGCGGGCAATGCCCAGATGGTATAGATGCTCATAGGGTGGGCTGTGATTGCGCGGATCCTGCCATTCAAGCAGATCAAGCACCAAAGGCGTCTTCGAATCCCTCAAAATTAGCAACGCGCCTTTCACCGTGTACGGTCGCATGCCGACGGCGGCAGCCACCTCCACCGTATTGTTAGGTGGTACATCGACCAATTTCTGAAACCCGAGCAGCTCATAGAAGCTCAAGGAGCGATCAAAATTTGAACAATTAATATTGACGTGAACCAAACCGGTAATAGTCACCGTGACATTTGCCTGATCGTGTCACCGTTATCGATCACCAGTTCAGCCCCGTTGATATGTTTCGATTCCTCTGACGCCAGGAACAGCACCATGTTAGCGACATCAAGTGGTTCACCAATACCCATAGCTTTGCGCGTCGCTTCTGGATCTTCTTGTTCCATTAACTTGATACCCGAAAGCCTTTCGAGCGCGTCATGCACCATGGGAGTTGAAATACTTCCCGGATGTATCGAATTACAGCGAATAAGGTTCTTCTCCTCACGACAGTAACTAGCAATGGACTTTGTCATGGATCGGATACCGCCTTTCGCAGCCGAATAAGCTAGGTAGGATGACAGCCCTATCAGTGCTGCAACGGACGACATATTGATGATCGAACCACCACCGGATTTCGTCATTTCGGGTATCGCAGAACGGCACCCAAAAAAAGTGCCATCGAGATGTACACGCAAGATATCGTGCCATTGATCAGTCGCGGCCGATTCGATATTCGCGATATGCGCGATGCCGGCATTGTTAACGAGTACATCCAACCGCCCGAACGCCTCGACCGTCGCTTCAATCAGCCGGGGCCACGAAGACTCTTCCTTGACGTCTTGTTCAAAGAATATCGCCTCCCCTATACATTCATCGGCAACGCGCCTGCCCTCCTCCGCATTGATGTCTGTCAAAACGAGCCTTGCGCCTTCGTGTGAGAGACGATGCGCATCGGCTTCTCCAAGGCCAGATCCTGCGCCTGTAATTACGACTACTTTATCTTCAACGCGACCCATGGACCCCCCTTGTTTCCGAATTCATTATTGGCATTCGGTGTCGATGTCCTCAGGAATTCACGTCATAACACGGTGCCAATACATCAATCATTACAACCAGCCTTCCCCAGCGTCGCGTATTCGTTTTGGCGAAAGTCATCATCACTGAATAGCTGACGGTAAGTCCGACAATGAGCCGCTTGATCCGTAAAGCTCGTATCGTTAAGGACGCGTTCACGCATGCCTTCTCGAGTCAGCCGTAACGGCGACATGCGGATACCGCCATCCGTGTGGCTATCGAATATGAGCAGCCGTTCATTTTCCGCGTCTCCGTTTTTCCATCCGGTCCACTCGATTTCGTGACCGTCACGGCCACGGCCAGGACTCCCGGTATACGCGAAATTCGCCCAATACGACATCATGCTTGCGGAAAGCGCATTGCGTGCCGGTTTCGCCTCACCGGCAATAACCATGGTGCGATCTATGAGATCAAAATTACCAAACATAAAGGGGATCTCGAAGGCATGGGCGGCACCGAATAGGCTACCCAGATCCAGCGACAAGACATTTCGAAGATCGTCCCAATCAAACCGATACGCAAACACCGAATGCCCTTGTGTGTCGTGAAGTCTCTCGGCCAGTTCATCGACGGCCCTAAGCTTCCAGGCATCTGTCCCATATGCCGCATCCCGGTTGTAGCTGACGGAGTCACGAATCCGATAGGGAATCCCAAAAAATCGATTGGTTACGCTGGGAGACATCGCGAGAAAAAGTTTCACTTCGTCGCGGTTGGTGCCAAGGATCACCGGCGTGACGTTGTAGTTCGATACATCCGTGAAGATCTCGTCGGCCTGCGCGTCCGCCGGCAAAACGTATCCGTCTCCGAATATGTACGGCGTACCACCCATCATCCCGCCACCCTGGGCAGACAAAAGCTGCGACGGAGCCGCACTGCGTAGTACTTTCGCGACATCGGTATCGGTCATGGAGAGTTGTATGGCTTTGGCCTCTTGACGATTTGCGGCACGACCATCGGCAACCATCAGTCGGTTAACGAGCTCACGCGAACTGGAATTACTTCCGGGCTCCTCATCGTCGCGAAAATTCTCGGCGACACTAAACGAGTTGATCGTCAGTCCACCACTTTGCACGATGGCTTTGTGATAAAGCTCAGCCGCGAGCGAGGAAACCATCATGGTGAGCACGTTAAAGCCGCCCGCTGACTCACCAAAGATCGTGACGTTGTCTGGATCGCCATTGAATTGCGCGATATTTTCCTGAACCCACTCCAGCGCACGCAAAATATCTAAGGTTCCATAGTTACCCGAGTCGTCGGCCAGGTCGCCAGAAACGCGGAGCCCGGGATGAGTAAGCCAGCCAAGCGGTCCTAGACGGTAGTTGATGCTAACAACCACCACGTCATGAGTGGCGGCAAGATTTGCCCCATGATAAAGGGGGGTCGCTGCTTCGCCGATGTGATTGGCTCCACCATGAATCCAAAACATCACGGGTCGCGGAGTTTGCAAACCAGGCGGTTGCCAGACGTTCAGATATAAGCAGTCCTCTTCGCCCGTGATCCCGGACGTTCCACCCCCGAATCCTCGTTGCGGGCATGCGGATCCGAAATTCAACGCGTTGCGTACCCCTTCCCATGGTTGCGGCGCGCGCGGCGCTTTCCAACGTAATTCGCCAACGGGCGGCGTGGCGAAAGGGATACCACGCCAGCCGAAGGTCCCATTCGGTTCTTTGTATCCAACGATCTGCCCTGAATTAATGCGGCGATAAGTTTCCTCGGCCAATGTAACTGGTGGCGATCCTTCCATTAATCGCGACACGTACCAATAACTGACGGCACCAACCGCGACGACACACGCCGCGAGAACGAGTAAACCTTTTTGTATCAAGTCGCCACCCTCAGATGTTGGTCATATGGTTTAGGATACGGGTCTGCACAATGGAAACGAAACCGGTCAATTCAAGTCGTCTACCGCTCACGTTAGCTCTCCTGTTTTTGGCGAGCTGCGAGGCAACCAATGAACCGGAAATTCGCGGCCCACGATCACAGCCCGCGACCGCACTGGGTATCTACGCGCCACAACAACACCGTCTCTATGACGGACGTTTCAATATTAGCGCAAGCAACGTCTATCAAGTCGGTTCCCTTAACGACACCCCTCCATGGGATCACATGGGGAACGACGCTGGGGACATAAAAGCTGTTGCTGGAAACATCTCCATTGACGTAAACGAAATCGACAACACCGGCACTTTCACAGCCGATCTCGAATTGTCGGAAGGTAGGTACGTTGTGACGCTCGAACATATCTATGAATTTTCCCCCTGCCAAGATGGTGGTATAGCCGCGTTTTTGTACGAGCATGGGGACGCCGGATGTGGCGACTCGAACTGGCCCAAGAGCCTTCTCTATATCGCCGGCTGGGGATACGGTAGCGCGACACTAAACGGCGAAACGCTATACCAGGACTACGAGATCCACTTTATGGTCACCCAAGGTATGCGTCATCGCGAGACCCTACAGGTCATGTTGAATCCCGATTCGGGAAACGCGGGTAGCGTTAATCCCGCGGCCCAGCAACTCGACTTCTATATCCGCAGCCCAGCTCGATCTGCGCTGAACCATCCCAATCGAGAGGTTTTTGACCATTTTTTTGCGATGGAAGTGACCTGGCGTTAGTCGTCGGCCATTGCCAGGTGTTATTACGAGTTTCGGATCTTGAGGACTTTACGAGCGTTCTCGCTCAAGAACTTGGGCCACACGTCATCCTTAAAAGAGACATCTTGCATATCGGTCATGATCCTTTCTAACGAAAGACCTATCGGGAAATAACCCGCATAGATCACCTTATCCGCGCCGCGTGTATTGGCATAATCAATGATCGCTTTGGGGTAATACTTTGGAGCAAATGCCGACGTCGAGTAGTAAAGGTTCGGCCATTTGAGCATTAGCTTGACGGCAAGATCCTCCCAAGGTTCGCAGCCATGACGGGTGACGAATACGAGCTCCGGAAAGTCGTACATCACGTTGTCAATACGTTCGACCGCCTGTGGCCACATAGGAAAGCGTGGACCTGGAACCCCAGCGCAGGAAAAAATCGGTACATCTAGTTCCACACACTTAGCGTAAATTGGATACATCTTTGCGTCGTCGATAGCAACCTGGGGATTGAACCCTGCATTGAATGCGCCAAACGAACACACACCAAAGTCTTCGTATTGGCGCACCATACTGCGAACGCCTTCCATACCTTTGTTGGGATCGACGCTGCCCTGGCCGACAAAACGATCAGAGTGCGCTTCTAACGCCTTACGGCTGACGTCACCTCCGACGCCAATGAGCCCAACCTCGATGCCGAACCGGTCCATCTCGTGCAGAGTAACGGAGATGGGATCCTTATTTCCGTACAACTCCTTCGGCACATTCTTAAACATATACTCCACCGGAAAATCCATATCGGTGGAACCGTCTTTCAGTTGAGCTCTAATGAAATCGTATTGTGAAAAGTCGGTAGCCGGAAAGGCGATCATGGTATCGACGATTCCAATTCCTTCAGGCATTCCCATTACCAGTGACCGCTAACCGGCAGCATAGAGTGCGTTGCGAAAGAGCCCACAGGTTGCGTCGCGTGGAATTTCATCTCGTGACAATGGTGTGTTTACTTCATCGGGAGTGGGTCCGTACTTTTCGGCCTGCGGCCGAAGCTTCTCGAGATCAAATTGATACAGTTGTGCGGCGTTCTCGCCGAGAAGCATGCGACGTTCGCGTTCGGGAAGATCTTTAAATGTAAGCCTTAACGACTCGAGGTTATAAGGGAAGGTGCCTTCAAAGTGCGGATAATCGTTTCCCCAAAGAACACGATCGGCTCCAAGCTTATCGATACCATCGAGATCGGACTTGCTTGGGAAACTTGCACCGTACCAACAGTTGCGCTGCGCGTATTCGCTCGGTAGTTCCTTAAGAACCCATTCACCGTCATAGTGCATCTCGCCGATGGCGCCAAGCTGTATCCCCTGATGAATACCATCAAGTTGCGCAAGCATCGGACCAACCCAGGCGCAGCCGGATTCCGTGAGAATGTACTTAAGCCGCTTAAAACGTTCGAACACGCCGCTCATCAATAGGTGTCGGAAACCGGCTTGGCAGTAAAAGGTTACTTCTGACATCCATAACGCCTCGCCAACCATGTCGTCGCCGTATGCTGGCGAGCCCTGGCCGGAGTGCTGATTGATCACAAGGTCATGGTCCTGAATGGCTGCAAAAACTCTATCCCAAGCCTTGTCGTATAGAGAGGGGAGCCAATCGCAGTCCGGGGGAATCAGTGGGAGTAGGATTCCACCCCGCAAACCCGATTTTGCGATGAACTCGATATCTTTAATGGCCTCCTCTAAATCATTTGGCAAAATCAAACCGATGCCTGCGCGACGGTCCGGGTCTTCGGCACAGAAATCGACCAGCCACCGATTGTGAGCACGAATGCCCGCTAAACACTTTGAGTATTGATCGGGCCGCGGCGGCTGTGCGATTACGATGCTCTTGCTGTAAAACGGTGGAACGGTGTTCGGGAAAACGACTTCTCCGACAACGCCTTGACTATTCTGATCTTTCGTACGTATGTCAAAATCCCAGTTCCGCATTTTCTTCTTGCCGTAATGTTCTTGAGATGGGTTCTTGTAGCCTCCTCGCCATTCGTCAAAAGCATCTCGAGATTTCGCATCTAGATATTCTCGATATTGGGCATGGCTTCCACCAGCATGGGTATCCGCCGTAATCAAGGTGTACGCATCGTTGCTCATGTCTCACCTTTTAGTCTGCGCTGTATGAGCATAGTCAATGGTGTTGTCGTGGTCGAGCAGAGTACGCGGTAAAGCATTACTGCCGTTAGCTATGATCAATCCCTACAGATTTGTTGTTGTACTGAAGATCACGGGAATGGTCGCAATGCGTTGTGGAGCAATAGACTTCGTCGCCGATGCCTAACGGCGCCATACGGCCCTGCCCCGCCGATATTTCTTGAGAATCTTTCCGTCGCGTGAGCTGCCCGCTGACTGTTATCAATGCGCTCGGGTTTAACGCTTTTCTTTTCCAACTTAGAGAGTATATTCCCTGTCCTTCTGGCGACTGCTGTTCTCTAGTTTCGCCTCCTCTGTCGGGAACTAACTTGGATTTCTCACAATGAACGATCAAGCACGCCTCGCGCTTTCCGAACCGGAAACCTTTCTCGATCAAGAGGCGGTTCATCAAATCTTTACCGAACTCCGACGAGATGATCCCGTGGCATGGTGCCCAGAAACCGATGGTGGTCTAGGATTTTGGTCGATAACGAAGTACGACGACATTCAGGCCATTTCGAAAAACCCGAAAGTCTTTAGTTCGGACCGACTCCTCGGAGGGATTACGCTCGAATCAGCAGAGATGCGCAGGCGACGACAAAACTTGGAAAACGCCTCAAAAGATGAAGTCAGCGGTGGTGGTTCGATCATTACGTCGGGTAGCAGCATGATCATGATGGATCCCCCAACGCATACACAACATCGTCGTATGGTGGCGCCTGGGTTTACACCGGGCCGATTGAACGCATTAATCCCTGAGATTCGGACGCGATGTGTTGAGATCCTCGAGAATATCGCCGGTCGAGGCGAGTGCGAATTTGTCTCGGCCGTGGCCGCTGAACTCCCCATCCAGATGCTCGCAGAACTATTAGGAGTCGAACAAGAAGACCGCAAAAAACTATTTGAGTGGTCCAACATTATGATCGGCGGCGATGATCCCGATATGCGCATCGGACGCGACGAAGTCATGGCGGTGTTCGGAGAACTATTCCAATACTCCGTGGCACTTCGTACATCGCGCCAAGAGAATCCTGGCGACGACTTAATCTCCATGCTCGTGAATACCGAGATGAATGGCGAACCCATGGAACTTGCCGACTATGTCTCTGCATTCATCTTGCTCGTTGTCGCCGGCAATGAAACGACACGGAACTCCATCAGTGGTGGCATCTTGGCGTTGAGTCAGCATCCCGAAGAACGACAAAAGCTCATCGATGATCCGTCTCTTATTCCGGATGCAATTGATGAGATCATTCGTTGGGTCGCCCCCGTGGTCTATATGCGGCGTACTGCACTCGAAGATACAAAGGTAGGCGAAAAGATCATCAAAAAAGGCGACCGCCTTGCACTCTGGTACATGTCCGGAAATCGAGACGAAGACAAGTGGGACGATCCCTTTTCTTTTAACGTCACCCGAAACGGTCCGAGACATCTGAGTTTCGGATACGGACAGCATCTGTGTATCGGTTGGCGACTCGCAGAAATTCAACTCACCGTCTGTTTGGAAGAATTACTCAAACGCTTTCCCGACATCACGGTAACGGGTGAGGTGGCTCGTATGCGATCCAATTTTCTCAATAGTATTAAACGCATGCAGGTTAGGTACTCGGGTTAGTTTATTAGAGCAACATCGATATCGAAGCTTGCCCGAAAAGGTTATCTAGATTCCGTACAACCTGGAGGCTTCTGTCTTAAGTTCGTCCCGAAACTCGGGGTGCGAGACTTCCACTAACGCGGCAGCTCTCTCTTTCAACGTCTTCCCCCGCAGTTTGGCAATGCCATGTTCTGTCACCACATAATCCACGTACGTTCGAGGCACTGTCACCGCAGCGCCAGCGCTGAGGGTGGGCACAATTCGTGAGACCCGCTTGCCGGTGGCCGTTGGCACCGAGCTAGAGGGCGTGACACTGATCGATTTTCCGCCCTTCGAGTAGGCGCCCGCGATCATGAACACGGTTTGTCCCCCAACCCCCGTGTAGGGCCGATGGTCAAGCGCCTCTGCTGACACTTGTCCGGTGAGATCAACAATGAGTGCATTATTTACAGCGACAAAATTTTCCTGTTGGATCAGATGTCGCAGATCATCGGTATAACCAAAGTCGTAGAGTTCGAAATGTGGATTCATGTGAATCTGGTTCAACTCTTCCTGATCGAGAGCAACACAAGCTGAGCCGACGACTTTGTGGCGGTTGAGTGATTTTCGCGCGCCGGTAACTACCCCCTGCTCAACAAGAGCCGCGACACCGCCGGTGATAAGCTCGGTTTGAATCCCGAGGTCATTGCGAAACCCCAGGTAGTTGGCAAGAGCCCCTGAAACTGTACCCACACCCATCTGCAACGTATCCCCATCGTTAACGAGTTCAGCCGCAACGAGCGTGTTGATTACTTCGACGTAGGCAACTTCTTCCGCAGAGGGCTCCGGCGCCTCCAGGTTTGCACCTTCCGAGGGCTCAGCTTCAACAAATAAATCGATTTCGTCGACATGGATGTAGTTATCGCCGAAGGTACGAATAAAGTCTGGCCGGACCTCGGCGATGATACGTTTGGCCCGTTGAGCTACCGTTTTAGACAGCCACACACCGTGCCCGAAGCTGCAAAACCCTAACTCATCGGGCGGTGAAACTGGAACCAAAAAAACGTCGGGGTTTTGGTGAAAACCAGCCGGAATTTCATAACTTTGCCATATGCCGACCGGTAAGTATTCCACCTCACCTGCATGACACGCCGCCCGATTTGGTGGCGTGGCGTAGTTGTCGTGCAGCTCGACCGCACCGATCATCCCCTCGTCGGTCCACGAAAAGAACGAAGCGGGATGGTCGACTCGGATATGGCTGAGGTCGCCCCTTTGGATACGGGTTTTCAATCCCGCACATAAGCTATAGGGCGTTGTCGAATAGGGGGCAACGTGAACGACGTCGCCGGGGAGTATGGTCGCGACTGCATCATCAATACTGACCAATTTCGTGCCGATACCAGACAATCACCCCTCCTCGCTCGATCGATCCCAAGTTCCCAGCGATTTAGCGCGCAGCAACATCTTCAGTCCGTCGCTCGGGAAGTGTGTAGTCCAAGCTGTATATCCGTTTGACGTTGTCGCCAAGTACTTTGTTCCGCGTTGCTGAGCTCAATCGTTCCGCATATGTCGTCAGATCATCTACCCACGTATGTGGGTGATCTGGATGCGGGTAGTCCGTAGCCCACATGAAATTATCGGCGCCGACATGATCCACGATGAATGGCACGGCAGTTTCATCGGGGTCTCCGGAGATAAAGCACTGACGTCGAAAATACTCCCTGACAGGAGGCTTTTTACCGGTTATCGAAGCCGAATACGCTTCCAACCGATCAAGCAATGGCCCAATCCAACCCGAGCCTGCTTCCAATACGCCCAATTGTAGTGTGGGAAATCGATCGAGGGTCCCGAGCGCAAAAAACGAGATAAGGGCTTGTTGCACAATTGAACGAAGCCAAATCATGCCCGCCATACCAACACCTTCTGGCGGCCAGTCGAAAATACCACTAGCCGTACCATATGGATGGAAGGTTGGATGGATAGCCAGCGGCACGTCGAGTTCAGTGCATTTCTTGAATAACACGTCATGATCCGAGTGGCCGTGAATCACCCTATTATGGTTAAACGGATTTACCCACGCGCCTCGGCATCCATCTTTGACCGCGCGCTCGAGTTCCTTCGCCGACCCGCTAGGATCTAATAGTGTGAGCATGGCGATGGGCACTAGCCGACCACCGGAGCTTCGGCAAAAATCGGCGATCCACCGATTGTACGCCCTGGCATAAGCCAAACTGATCGATGGGTCCGTCTCTTCGACTTCCCATAACAGTCCGATCGTCGGATACAGCAAGACACACTCGAGGTTTTCTTGGTCCATTAACGAGATGCGCTCTGAGGCGTCGCAAGCCCCAAACGGCATACTGTCGGCGTAACGGCGTTCTGGGCTCGGCATCAAATTCTCTTCGCCCATCGCTCCCATAATGCCAAGGCTGCCTCTGCTCGTGAATTTGGAAGGCGTTCCATTGATCTCTAGATACTCGAGGCCATCGTCGTCGACTTTGATGCGCAACGCGCGTTCCTTGAATTCGTTTTCGAGGTACGTTTCCCAAAGGTCGGGTGGTTCTAAAATATGTCCGTCGGCATCGATTGTGCCGTCATACGGGAATCGCTTGATTTCGTATGGCATTAGCTCGTTCCCTCCTTCGACTTGTCTTAACCATATCTTAGTTTTAGAAGTGAGGACGATCTTTTTACGAGGCAATCGAAGACGTCTCAAATTCGAGAGAGGCGGAGGTGCTACTTACTAGAATCTATTTGATATAACTCTCATATTCTATTGTTATTACTATCTTTTTATTGTTATCAAATAGACGCTAGACGTTCAGAGTGACGCTTCGTATTATGAATTCATGAATCAAGTACTGGTGCTCATCGCGTTACCTCTCGTTCTTGTCGGCTGTTTCCAAAATGACGACAACACCATATCGACCTCTACCCTAGTCGCTCCCGATCACTATCAAATCGAATTTGAGAATGACTATGTACGGGTGATCAGAGTCACCTACGGTCCGGGAGACGCTTCCGCAATGCACTCACATGCACCGTTTGTGGGAGTCACATTAACGGGCGGCCAAAGCACGTTCATCGGATTAGACGGCATTACCGAATCCCGTCCCGAAAATTTCCGCGGAGACATCATAGACGGTGATTTAAACCCTCATTCCGTGACCAGTATTTCAAAGGCGAGCCAGGAAAGCGTGTTCGTTGAGATTAAAAGTCCATATCCCACACAAGATCAAAGCGTTCCTAATGCGGTTCGTGCGGACCCGGTTAACGCCACGATCGAACTCGAGCGTCCTGACGTACGCGTGGTGCGCATTAAAAGTCCAGCCGGCCATGAAACGCCGATTCACTCCCATAAAGCGGGCGTTTCCGTCGCACTAACCGATATGAACGTTGCCGTGACTTCGGCGTCCGGCGAAGTCAACGAGATTTCCAGACCTGCGGGCGATGCGATTTGGGCTGAAGCCAGAGGTGCACATCGGGGCAAGAATCTGAGCGACAAACCTCTTGAAGTCATTTTTTTTGAACTTCCCTAAGCTGCTCACCACCGCAACTTCATCCTCCACGATCATTTAGCCATCCGACGATTAGATCAGCGACGTGGGCTCTTGCTCCATCAGGAGCTTGCAAGTAATGATCACCGGGAACCATCTCAATCGTTTTATCGAGTGAGCCGAGGCTGTCGTAGATAAGCCGTGCATCGCTAGGAAACACACCCGAATCTGCCAAGCTTTGTATAACCAAGGCCGGTTCAACGATTCGGGCGAGGTGCGGTCCGCCGCAACAAAATGAATCCGACAAGCTCCACATCGATAACCAGGTCCGTAACGTATTGGTTAACCCAATTCCTTGAGGACCATAATTCGCCCTTCTAGGATCTCCCGCATAGCACCAATTTTGCCGTCGTTCCGAAGGATCGATAGTGGCGTCCACGAAACGAAGATCGGCCCAGGTGCGATATAGGTTAAAACCACGATCGAACATGCTATGACCCTTCAATCGAGCTAATTCCGAATGACACCAAGCCGTGATGCGGTCATTTCTCTGTGTTTGCGCTATTCGATACCGCTCAACGAATTCGCGTAGGTAAGGAGGTCCATTAGTCTCGCTGTACATGTCGAGTTCGGGATCAACCGAAGCAGGGTCCGACTCGTTCGTAACAGACGGATCAAACCACGAAGTTAGAACTTCGGGCCGGCCAGCATGTGCGCAAAGCGACACGTAATATTCNGCAGCAGTTAAGTCATAAAGTGCTTCGGGTAGCTTCAATCCTGGTGTGGGTGACATGCTGACGATTGTTGCTTGTGATTGGTANGCCCCCATAAGCGAGCCACCGCCCGAATTACCCAGGATGACAACCTTTTCGACGCCCGCGTGTTCCTTGAGCCAGGCAACTCCCGCGCCAATATCGACCAGGGCATGCTCCAAAAGAAAGAAAGCTTCGTTGCCCCGAAACCGAGTGTTCCAACCAAGAAAACCGTAACCACGAGCGGCCATGTACTCGCCTAGGTAGTGCTCGCTGAAATCAACGTTAAAGTGCGACGCTATGAACGCTGTCTCGGCATGTTTGTTGGTCGGTTCGTAATAGATGCCTTGGCACGGGTGAAAGCCCGCGCCATTCCTTTTTCCGGTGGGAGATTCTGAGGACACAAAGGTGCGTCGCCAAGGGGTCGTCATAACGCGNCTTCGATGCCTATTGTCCGGTACGAATTTTCTCGGGTCGAAGCGTCAACAGGCAAAATTCGTCAGGTGCTTGCTGCCACGAAGTGAGCACGCTCCGGAGCCGTTCGTCGTCCATGTTCCAGTACTGATCAACGAGCCGAGTCGCAAGCTCAATACCACCGTCATCATTCAGATCGATTAGACCATCAAAGGCCACCCACGCTTCGGGCTCCCCTACCGCGTTCGTGACAAGTACCGAAGCCCTCGCATCTCGTTTGATGCGGTTGATCTTAGGCGTTTCTTTTCCCGCAAACATTTGCACTTTTGTTCCGGTCCACTCAAACCAAACAGGAACGCCTATTGGAGCACCAGGGGCATCGTTGGTGATCAAAATCGCAAGGCGTGGTTNAGCGAGGAACTCGTCGCGATGTGCTTCATTTCGGAAGGGATTACCCATGAATTCCTCGGCACATAGTCGCTGGACTAACTATGCTAGCAGCAACACGAGGGANNGCGGGAAAACCACCCCCAAACGGCTTTCGGTGATTTTAGAACAACACCTGCCCGAAACGACCTAACGACATCAACATTCCTAATAGAAGGAAAACCAGACCGATCTGAAAGAGACGATTTCTGTATGTCTTGGCGTACATCGAAAGTCCCATCAATCCGATGCCGAGCGGCAAAAAAGCGGTGCCAAGATCCGAAAGAGCCCCGTAGAGAACGAGATAGAGCGATAGAACGCCATATACTATTCCAGCGCTCCAAAGGATGATTTTCCACCAAGTACTCACGTATTTAACATGAGTGGAACGCTCCCTAGCTGACTCACCCGGATTTCGGATCGATCGGCGTGATCGCGTCCACGCCACGCTCGATGCATTGACCTGCCAGTAGGCAAAGGTCGTCTCTCCAGAGATCGGCATAAATCTGAACACCCGTGGCTAATCCGTCTGCAACGCCCATCGGTAGAGCCAATCCTGGGATGCCCAAGGCGTTGCCTGGCACGATAAACCGTAATGTATTAACGACAAGCTCGGCACCAGAGACTGGAACTAAATCGGCGTTGCAAGGAAACGGAAGATTGGTCCAGGTCGGACCGACCACGACGGTGTGTTCCGTCAAAAACTGAGACCAAAGAATCCGTAAGCGTTGACGCTCGCCCAATGTTGTATTGAGCGACCCACTTCCAGGATTAAAGTATTTCTCCACTTCGATGAGTTGTTGATGTATTTCCGGTGAGAGCAGGTTACTCATTTCTTCAAGACCATCCGCCATACCTTCTAGCAAGATGTTTCCCCAAACATCCAGCACCCGCTCAAGTTCTGGGGGTTCTACCGTTGTTACTTCCCAACCCTGACCGGAAAGAATCTCTCCGGACTNTTCGATGGCGGCAATCGTCGCTGGTGGTAATTCGCATCCCGGTATCGAGGTGACGATGCCCGCTCTTAGGGGGCTCGGCACAGGGCCTGTTAGCGGTACGTCCACGGTCCTTGGGTCCTTGGCGTGGCGACCCGCGATAATGGATAAACCGAGTCGTAAATCCGCAACTGTTCGCGCCATCGGCCCGTCCGACACAAACTCCAAGCTGGCAGCACCCAATCCCCCTACTTCGCCTTCGATCGCAAAAGGTACCCGTCCAGCCGTTGGCTTTAATGCCGCAATACCACAGCAGTACGCAGGGTTTCTTAACGACCCGCCGATATCGTTGCCGAGACCCATGGGGGACATGCCCGTCGCAATCGCTACAGCCTCACCTCCACTCGAACCACCAGGGGTAAGTTTCTTATTCCACGGGTTAAACGTTCGTCCACGCAGTGGATTTTCTGTATCGATACGTAATCCGGCCTCGGGGAGGTTCGTCCGAGCGATGGGAATTGCACCGGCACTATTCATGCGGTCCACAATTGGTGAGTTGGCGCTCGGGATCGCGTCAGCGAGCGACGGTAGTCCCTGGGTGGTCGGCGTCCCAACCAAGTCGATGTTTTCTTTGATCGTGTACGGTACGCCATGTAGCGGACGCAAACGTTCAATAGCATTAGCTGCATCGGCGGCATCCGCCAGGGCTAACGCGCTTTCCTCTAGTGTCATCGTGACGGCGTTGACATCATCGTTAACGTCACCGATTCGTGCTAAGTGGGCCTCAACAACGTCGCGGCTGGAAACCTCGCCTCGACGAATAAGTTCAGCAAGTTCGGTAGCCGAGCATCTCCATAATTCATTCATATCGATTCCCTCGTCAGACCCACGATCAAATCATATTAAGCGGAAAAGAATTATCGAGCATGTACGCACCTCGACAGATTACGAGCAGCCGAGGAGCTCTCAAGAAAATATGCGAAGCGGTCTCGTCGTATTCAGGGCTCGCCAACTTGATCGCGCGTAGATCCCGCTACTCTTTTGTGCGAGTAGACGAGTACCACCAGCGTCGTCACCGCCGTCAATAACAACAACGAACTATTCGCAACAAACGGTGCTGCAACATGCCACTCGTCATAGAGCCAACCGCCGGCTAAGGGACCACAAGCTGCCCCAGCACCCCTAACAAATTCATAACGAGCAACGGTACGTCCCCGGCTGAGTGGTGAGGTTCGAGACGTGACGAGCGCGTCGAGTTGTGGAGTGACCATGCACCACGCACCAACCAAAACGGTGTAGACGAGTATCAACACCCAAACCGAGGGTAGAAATGGAAAGCTCCCGTTGGCGAATGCGGCCAAGGCCAGCCCTAAGACCACGACTCGATAACGGCCGATTCGGTCGCCCCAGGCACCAGCTCGGGATGGCAGAATGGCATAGAGAATCCCTCCCGCCATCACCATTCCAAGCATGCTCGGCTCAAGTTCGAAGCGGTCCGTCAGCATAATCAAAAAAATAGGACCAATGAGCGCTTCAGCCAATGCAACCACGGCGACGAGGGCAGAAAGAGCTACGGCGCCGATATCCCAAGGTGGGACTAGACTCGGTTCCCCGTCAGCCTTGGTCTCGGGTACCCGNNACCANGTCTGTACCAAGGCAACGAGTGAAAGTGCGGCGTAGCCGAGGAACGACCATTGCCATGCCGCCGCCAATGGGAGAAATCCGAGTAAGGTAAACCCGAAGAATGCACCCAACATGCTTCCGCGGGCGCTTTGTTCCGTGAGACGCCCCATGATTCTGGCACGACGCTGATCAGGTACGATGTCCGCAACCACTGTGCGCAACGTCAACCACATCACGGCGGCACCGATGCCGTGAAGTACGCGCCCCGCGTATAAGGAAGGTAGGTCGATACTTCGACCAAACACCAACATACAAACAANGTAAATGANTAGNGCCAGCAGAAGTAGCGGACGCCGNCCNTAGTGATCCAGCGCCCATCCCGTCAGCGGTCTAANGACGAGAAGCACTGCCGTAAAGACGCTAAACAACCCCCCGATCGCGGTTGCCGACGCTCCNANTTGNCGAGCGTAAATTGGAAGCAGGATCGATAACATACCTAGAGATACCGACGCCAAAAGTATCGGTCGATACAAGAATGCGGGTTCGTTAGCTATTTGGGCACCGTTTGGATCAGGATCGATCGCTTCGCGGAAAGCTCGCCCCTGCTTACCTGAATAGCCTTCGCTGCTGATGGAATCCCACCGTGGTGACGTCATTACTTTCGCCTGTTCGTTTGACTGGGGAAAGCCTCATCCAACGTAGCCGATCATCGATATTGTTTCATTCACGGTAGGGTTGTATGAATCGATCACCATATACATCGTCCGAGGCCGGCCAAAGCTGCTCTCGGTAACCTTCTGGATCAACGAGCACATTCTGTCTCGATTGCGCGACTTCCGAAGCCGTCAGTGGAACAAACGATTCGGGTAACGATTGTGCGTTGAATTCACGAAGCACCCAATTAAGCACTTCCGCCAATTCTGAATCGGAGAGCGGGGTTTGTGCCGCACCAGGAACTCGAGCGAGATAGTCACGGCCTGCCGAAGACGACGCGATCGCGCCCAATTGATCACGAAGCGAGGGAACCTCAGGGGGAGCACTTTCCCCGTTGGGAAGATGGCATCCCGAGCAATGCAGTAAATAATTGATTCTTGGGTCAGCAACCGCGTACGCGGCGTGAAGACTTATCAATAAAGCCAGGACCCGGAAACAAAGCACGAGCGAGTCAATCGGTTCCGGCGGGCACAGCAACCTCGTCCAAAACCACTGCGACCGTGCAGTGGTACGCATTGCTCTCCACTCCGAAGCACCACAAGATATCGTTGCTCTTGCTCGGGAAGTACACGGGCTTATCGCGTTCGGTGTTGTGGCAGAAACAACGCGCGCAGACCGCCTTACCGCAACAATCGTTATACGAAATGAGGTAGTCCTTACCGTCGACCGGATTGTTACAGGTGCCAACCCACGTTACGGGCGACGGCTCGGCACCTGGCGGACAACTGTTCATGCTGCCACCGCAACAAGAGCAAAGCGTCCCCCCAAGAGCGCAATAGCGCCAATAATCACAACTCGTCGGGTCTCCAATCTCATTGAGGTCTGCGCTTAACGCCCGCGATACTGGCAGCAGAGGTAACACGCTCGTGCCTAACAGAATGGTACCGGTACGACTCACAAACCCTCGACGAGACGTTTTTCGCGCTAACGAAGTCGTCGTGCTGAGAGTCCTACGATCGAACCAGCTCGATATTCTGGTGCCGATACCGCGTAACCTGTCGATCATTTCAAGCCTCCTTTACCGGTTCAGGAACATACGAACCCACGTATTCCTGTATTGTCGCCACCCCTGTGCGCATGGCCTCAACGAGGCTTTCCAGATGCTCACGAGTATTTACGAGCCCCAGGCTGGCGAGTGTCCCATCCGAATCGATAAGCACCGCGAACGGTAGTTTACTGACCCGATATTCCATCCCAAGCGCCTCAGAAAGGACGTATCGATCTTCATCAATTCCCATATCTTTAATATACGACCGATGGGCATCGATTGAGTCACCATCGCTGGCGAACAACAAGTGAAAGCCCTCGTATTTGGCAAGCGACATCGCCGTCGGAACGAGGGTTTTGCATACGGGACATGTGGGTGAAACAAACATCAACAAGGTCGTCAAATCCTTTCCTTCACCCCCGATCGTCACGTCGGTACCCCTTAAATCTCGCACATGAACAGCGTTGGTTGTTTCACCAATTTTGGGTCCGCCGGTCGGCGTCAAAGCCCCGGCCGGCGCCACCCGATCATTCAGAACACCGATTTGTCGTGCCAGCGCCAACACCATTACCGTAAGTGCCAGCACGAGGACCCACAACAGCGTATTAGAGGCGAGCATTAATTCGCTCATGTTCGCCAAGCCGCCGTCTGAGACATGTTCGCTAGAAGCGCCATTGTAGTTCGTTCCATCAGCACCAGAATCAATAAAGCGAATGTCGCTAGCCCCATGTCGAACCAACCTAACGCTCTTTCGTTTGCGGGGATTAAAACCGCCAGTGCTGCAACCACGTAAAGAGCATTCCGGACGACCAGAGCCCAAGACAACGGTTGCTCGGCTTTGCCACAACCGCAGTCGATGTAAGATCGCGCTCGAACCAAATTCGTCGCCATACCCACGCCATAAAGCCCCAACAATAGCGCTGAAGCGATCGCGGTCGGCGCGATATAGAAACCAAGCAGCCAACCAATGGCTAGCACGATCTCAACGAAGACGATCATTACACTTACCACTGTCTCGAGTGATGACGGAAATAAGGCGTAGTTGCGTAACGCGGATCGGAAGCGCTCGAAGTTGCGCAATTTCGTCATCGCAGCTGTTCCAAACAGCACGGCAAAACCGAATGCGATAACGGCACTGACGAGCGGATCCATCGTCAATACGGCAGCAAGAGACCGACAACTTCGCCCGCGTTAATCGAGCGCTGTTTCTTGGTAGTGATGATGTCGTAGACGTCAACGACAGGTTCCAGCGCGCGACTGGCGATCAAAAGGGGGNTGTCGCCNGCCGTAACTAACATACTATTGATGGGNGCNTCGACCTGAACCCTGGCTATTCGACGCTTNGAACTTCGGTCAAAAANCCAANATTCNGTNCCGGGATCTTCATGGGTGTCGATNCCACCTTGGTGGACCATCACNGNCAAAAGNTCATGNNNCTCANTNACNGCAATGATCTGCCGTCCGCCGACTCGCCANCCAACGTCTTCATCCGACATNACAGACCANGGTTCGGTCACGCTTATGATGTCACCGTCGACNCTNGCCTCGTATACGAGTCCCTCGAACGAGATGAATTGCCAGCTATCACCNAANGAAANTGGTTGATCAAACACCGGATCATNTTCAACTGAGAAAAAAGCNCCNCTTCGAACCCTCGANACCTCNTGTCCCNTNCTATCAAGNCGTACCAGCTGAAGCGTGCCGTCCCCACATAGCATTAGGAACCCTCGATTTTCNACGGGCATGGTCAANGCACAACCNGGCGTTGAGAGTTCAGTCANGAAACTGCGGGACTGNGTATCCACAATGCTNACAGATTGCGCCGGCGTCATATTAAAGACCGTCAATANACGGCGATCNGATAGCAGACTTAAGTACCGTGGAAACGTTAACGAGGCGATCTTGTTCGGTATAGGTATCTCGGCGACCGGNGTNANNGTCGCGTGATCAANAACNGACACAATGTCGGTTCGTTNCCCGCGATACGTTCTNGAATAGTGAACTTCAGCGGCGTACAGCTCGGCTCGGTCNGGATGTCTNACGACNGANGGGGTCCATGGCGACAACGAAAGCAAGCCTTTCATGGTCCCNTCCNGACCGTCGAAAATATAACCNGGGCCTAGCGTACCTTTNGCNATAAACCAGNTGTCTTGGGGCTCGGTTAACAGGGTCTCNCCTACGNTCTCGGGCTGAACATCGGCGTTCGTGCCAACCGTTAGAAATAGCAAAAGAACTGCCGTACGAATCATTCCCGCTCCCCACNGATNCTCGAATGNAGATTATCACCGACGCCTNGGNAACGGTACTTGCGCTNGTGACGAANGGATTNTNGGTANACATCNTTTCCGCGATGACAACCTGACCTCTCATGCCGACGATGCCNNGGGGNGGAANGCACAATCGAGNCGGTAGCCAGCNCGTGTGGTTTGGGCTANNTTCTTCTGGAGTATGATNNTTGACCNTGAGATGAACCNAGGCNCCGCGATGGCTGAACAAANATTAAGTTACGAAGACGTGAAGGCGTCCCGNGCCAAATCATTAGGTGCAGGCGTNCATCAAGCAGACCCNGACANGGTCTCGCGGGAAACGACCCTTTCAGAAATAGATTCTCTTGGCNTAAANGCGAATCTTGCTGAACTCGAATCGATCGGTTACACCACCGTCAAAGCNGCGATCTCGCCCGACCTAGTTACGCGAGCCCGGNAAGCCATTGTTCGGGCCATGGANCGAAAAACTGGCGCGGCGGTAGATNTCGAGAACGAATCCGGNGAAGTTTTCAACGGNATNTCTTTGGCACACTANCTCCTGTTTGAAGACGAAGTATTTGAGGACATTGCACTGGCTCCGGAGCCGCTCGCACTGATTAATTATCTCCTCGGGCGAAGCTCCAAACTTTCGAGCATGACCTGCCATTTCAAAGGCCCTGGCGGAGCGTGCTTGCCATTGCATTCGGACAACGGTAACGGCATNCCCGCCCCNTTTTCGATGACCTCNCAGGTCGCNAACGTNAACTATGCNCTGACGCCATACAGCGAAGAAGCGGGCGCACTCGGCATGGTGCCCGGAAGTCATCGATTGTGCCGACAGCCACGAACCGACGAAATCATGTTGGGCGGTGACCATGGCAACCCCAACGCGGTTGCCATGGATTTGGAGCCCGGTGACGCCGTCGTCTGGCACGGTAATACCTGGCACGGGTCCTTCGAACGGACGGTACCCGGCATCCGCATGAATCTAGCCACCTATTTTGCCCGTCATTATGTCGTTACCCAGGAGCGGTTTGGTGAGTACGTGCCACCAGAGTTCATCGAACGGCATGCAAACAACCCCCTCATGTTGCGCCTACTAGGTCAGGAACAAGGTTATGGGTGGGACGCTAGCGGTCCTGATTGGGCAAAATTCGCGAAAGCGCCTCGTGGTCAGTTCGACTAATCCACATTGAGACATGAACCGACCATCGTGAATAGCCATGCGATCGATTCACTNGATGTTGTAACGATTTAGAAGAGATTTCGACGATTTCGGTGAAATCCTTGAACAATCATCACTCCTCCAAAACGGAGATCCGAACGCATGCCCACTAACACTGCAATACCCGTCTTTCAATCGAGCGACGATTTGAATTTGGTTAAAGAGGCGTTGGATGAATCTGGTTGCGCGGTCATTCGAAACGCCCAGTCCCTAGAGGCGACTCAAACAGTAAAAGGTGAACTGGTGGAGTCCATGGGAGAAACTCGTTTCCAGGAGGAAGATTCCGCTGAGGATTTCTATCCCGCCAAGACGCAACGATTGCCGGCGTTAATCGCTAGATCGAAAAGCGCCCANAGGATGGCGACGCATCCCACCATACAGTCTCTTTGCGAACATCATCTCGGAGACAATTGCGAACGGTTCCAACTGCATGTTTCAGCAGCAATTAATATTGGCCCTGGGGCCAGGAAGCAAGTCTTGCATCGTGAAGAGGACGCCTTTCCTTTCTTTGAAATACCAAGACCAAACTTAGTCATAGCTACCATGTGGGCCATGAGTGACTTCACACTGTCCAACGGTGCCACGTTACTCGTGCCCGGAAGTCATCGCTGGGAGGCGGACCGACAGGCAACAGCAGACGAAATCGCACAAGCGGAAATGCCTGAAGGTTCAGTCATGATTTGGCTGGGCGGGACGCTTCACGCTGCAGGNGCCAATAATTCNAAGGAATGGCGNTACGGAATTANTCTTTCGTATTCACTGGGTTGGTTGCGTCAAGAAGAAAANCAATACCTGAATTTGCCACCCTCTCTCGCCAAGAACATGTCCGACGAANTTAGAGAATTGGTGGGCTACCCNATGCACGGCTCNNTAGGGTTTTACGACCCCCGTATAGCGAAAATCTAGAATNACGAGTGACAACCGAACNCAACGAGCNCCNGNGAGAAGCCANTTGTAATGCAAGTAGTGCCTTCCGAGTCGAGTTAAGCCNCATGCGCTTTGGCATCTTCGACCACATGGAATTTCGTTCCGGCAGCCTCGCCGAGTTATATGAAGAGCGTTTACGCATGTTGGAGTTCGCCGACGAAGCCGGGTTCTGGTGCTATCACAAAGCCGAGCACCATTTCATACCNCTCGACGCCGCTCCTTCAGGCANNGTGTTTCTCGCTGCAGCATCACAACGCACCAAGCGNATCCGCCTAGGTTCTCTCGTCTTGTTATTGCCATTCTACNAACCGCTGCGACTTATCGAGGAAGTCTGCATGCTCGATCATCTCTCTAATGGCCGTCTTGANATCGGAATCGGCAAAGGNATATCNCCAGCCGAACATAGCCTTTGGGGGGAGGATCCTGAAACNGCNCGCGATCGCTTCGAGGAAGCGTTCGNGATTCTACGAACAGGCTTGGCTAAACCGACCTTTAGTTTCTCTGGCGNNAACCATGTATTCGAAAACGTCTCTATCCCACATCGACCGCTGCAGAAACCACAGCCNGGCTTCTGGTACCCGGGTAACNTCGATTACGCAGGTAAGCATCGCCTTAACACCATCACAGGAGGNCCTCCGGAAGCAATCAAGAATGCTATGTCGCATTATCGGACGCAGCTTGANCAACCTGAAGCCGACTGGAATCCTGGTGTGCTCGAGCCTGTCATCGGCGCGACNCTCCATATTTANCTGGCTTCATCCAATCAANCTGCGGTCGACAGGGTCCATCAAGCCTTTCCGGCATATCACCGGAATCTGGTGACCCTGTTTGAGCGTTATGACATACCGTTCACCGACCCGAGCCTCGGCGGCAATACGGACCTCGCTCTAAANCTCGGGGTGCTCNTTGCCGCTGCTCCGGAGAACGCTGTCGAGCAAATCGAACTTCTNGTTGCGGAAACAGGACTCGAGTATCTGACGTTGTCTTTTGCCTGGGGAAACCTCACGCATAAGGAGACCATGGACTCGCTTCGCTTATTCGTGAACGAAGTCATGCCTCACTTTCAGTGATACTCCGACCGGAATATACGAGCGTTTGCCATCGGGTAACGTTTTATGGTGCTCTACTCAGCCTCTTCTACGCCATACGATGAACCCCATGAAGTCTGTAAGTATGCNCGGAGCTACNCAGAGTGACGGCTGATCNAGTACTACGCCTCCGTCAGATCTGCTTACTCGCAAGAGATCTTGAGTGGACGTCGAGCATGCTCACGACAGCCTTTGATGCACCCGTAGTCTTCAGGGACCCACGAATGGCCGCGGGAGGGTACCTCAGTAACACCCATATTAGGCTCGGCGATTCGTTTCTCGAAACCGTTTGTCCGACCGACACTGCGTGGAAGAACTCGTCGACCCAAACCAGACTTCTCGAGCGTCACGGTGACTGCGGCTATATGGCGATCGTACAGGTTCCCGACGTTTCTTTGGCTTCGCGATCGATGGCCGAACAGGGTTCAGGCCGAGGCATTGTTGCTGGAGATTGGAACGTCTGTCCTGGGTCGCCTGGCACCGGGTTAGCAGGCGTTGAATCCGGACGTTACGTTTTGGGCGAACCCCTCCCCAAAGAACCTGACACCCTTTCCGGCGTAAACGTTCAATTTCATCCTGTGGATTTTGGGACTCTCGCGGAGATTCAAGAAAACTGGCCAGGACAAGGCGATTTTCCTACAAACAAAGGGGCCTACTTCCCAGCAGGAAATACATGGCAAAACGACGTAAACGCACGCCCACACGGACGTGTTACGACCGGTTTCGCGGCTGTCGAAATCGCGCCACGCGATGGCGATCCAGAGGAGATCTGTCAGAGATGGATGAATGGACTCGGTGCAGGATGCTCAATCAATCCGGAAGAGCCCACGGTTCTTCGCTTATCGGGAGGGCAGACGATGAGATTCATCGAACCTCAACCCGACAAAAAGACGGGCGTTGTTGGTGTCGATCTGTGGGCTGCCCCTGGTTGTGATAGGAAATTCGATTCAATGAATTTTTGTGGCGTTACGTGGACACTTGTGGATCACCCAAGCGAATGATCATCTGTGCTTTGCGAGCAACTTCGATTGCTCGGAGCCATCCTGAACGACGCCGTCTGGGCAGACTAAATATCTGCTCACTACTAATCGTTCTGTTATCTACTCCGCTCGTTGCTAACGACGTCGTAGCGCAGAGCGGTGCAACTTTGCTCAAAAGTTGTGAGGCCGCCTTTGATCAACCACGTGATGTCACGAACGTAGAGTCGATTGAAAAAGAGGCGTGCTGCGCCTGCTACATTGAGGCCGTCAGCAACACTCAAGCTTATTTCTTGCAAAATGTTTTATCGCCCTTGATCGAAAGCAATGCCATTTCATCCCGCGAACTAAGAAAGAATGGGTGGTCTTCTATGGACGCGTTTCAGAAGGCGACTAAGTCCCACTGTCCAAAATCTGACGACGATTCAAGCTTGGCTCACAAGATGGGAATCGTGACGGAATATCTCAAGAATTATCCGGCCCGGCTGGACGAAAGTGCCGCGGTATTGGTGTTGGATGCATTGTCAGCGGCCTTTCCTTGTCATGGCGACACGAACAATCTGACGCGGGAGCCATCGACACAATCTCGAGAGCCGTCCGCCATCGCAACTTCTCAACCCGCGGCGCAGCCGGCAACACGATCGAGTGATCAACCGAAGACCGCGATTACTGAAACACCGCGGCTGCCAGCCACTGGATCTAGCAAGCCACCCAAGACCGTCGACCGTCAATCGCAAGCTAAGCCTCACGAAATCCGAACAAGTTGGCAGTTACTTCAAGAGGGTATGGCAGAAGATGAGGTAAAGGCTCTACTCGGCAACCCCATGAAGATAGATATTCAATCGCGACACAACCGTTCGCCGCGGGCAATCTGGCACTATTCATCCGATCCTTCGAACGCGCGAGTAACTTTTCGAGAGGGCCGCATCAGACGTTTGCGAGATTGGCGAAAGATCTGGCTCGTTCAGAGCTGGGATGAGCCGGACTAATCGGGCACTCTAACTATTCGACCGGGTTTGGGATTTCGCACCTGCTCAAACACGTCAACGTCTAGCAGAGCCTCAAGAAGTATCGCGTGTGTCCGCGACCTCCTGTCGCAAACGCTTAAGCTCTGCTTGTTCCGATTGAGCCCGTCGCCATATCGCTTCGGTATGGCTATGGGGCCCCCATGCGCTTGGCGGCATCAATAGAGACTGCTGAACTTCGGTGAGATCGCCGTAGTTATCGGAGTTGTAATAACAAGGACTCCAAGCAACGGCATGCGGGCAGTACTTGTAGAAAATCGTTCGGCGTTCTTTATTACCTTGCCACGGCACCGTGCCATGGGAACAGGCTTCAGTGAAGACAATCGCGTCGCCGGCGGACGCCGCAACTCGGTCAACACATCCGGGGATATCTTTCTGCCGTTCGCTTATCCGCCAGTCATCCGGAAGCCCAACATTCGCCTTATGGCTCCCCGGGACGCAAGCGAAACCACCGTCACCTGCTTGAACATCATCCAGTTCAAATGCAACCGCCACCAACCCATTAAAAAATCGCCCGTTGCTGTAGCGGTAATAGCATTGGCCGCCATCGGTTGCACCGACTAGGTCATGGGGACCACCCGCCCCTTGACCGCCACCATGCAAATACAATTTATGAGCACTTTCCGCATTATTGATGTTCAGATAGTCATGATCCAATCGATAGTTAACGCCGAGCAACGCCTCCAGATACGGAGAAATAGTCGGCAAATCGATGAGATCGATATATGTTCCGCCCCACTCGAGAAGTGATCTTGCGGACCACGCGGGGTCGTCTGGATCGTCAAACCGGGTACGATCCGAACCCGCCCTAGTGATTCGACCGTTCCTTTCTCCTTCTTCCTCCATATTTCGCCGTTGCTCAAGCCTTTCGGATAAATCCTCGATTTGTCCCACGGATAAGGCGTTCTTCACGACTAGGTATCCCCTTAAATCAAAGAGGTACTTCTCATCTTCATCCATGCGCTCGCCTCGTTTAAATAATTAACATTTCATTTGTTCTGCAGAATGGGGGGAATTCACGGCGGAGGCTGGTAGCCCCCAGAAAGTTCCGCGATTAATCCTGCCAATCGGATCGTCGTGTAATCGCCCCCGTAGGGTCCGACAACCTGAAAACTGATGGGGAGACCTTCGTCATCGAACCCTATGGGTGGCGTCGTTGCCGGGAGATATGCCATTCCCGTGAGAATCGTCCAACGCACCAAGTCTGCGTACGGCCTTTCTTCGCCGTTACAAACCAAAGTGCGGGTTCCAAAATCTCCCTCTTGGGTATGTCGAAACGGAGGCACAAAACTGATCGGCATAATCACCGCGTCGAACTCTTCAAAAAACTCGGCCCACTTATCGCGAATGGCCTCTCTTTCAGCATGTCTGTCCAACCATTCTCGATGCGTCGTTTTTGACGAAGCACCTTCGACATCGAGCCCTTCAAGTGTTTCTGGAGGTAAAGACTGAACCATTGCCGCGGACACGAGCCAAGCGCCTAGCGCGAATGCATCTTCGGGATCAACGTCCGGTCTGGCATTCCGATCCACCGATATGCCCGCTTTCTCCAAGCTAGTTACGGCCGCATCCATGACAGTGAGTACTTTCGTATCGACCGGACAAAATGGATCGTCTAGCCAAGACGCGACCTTAAGGTTGCTCAGGTCGTCCGGTGGTGGTGCCAACGCGGTTACCAACGGGCTCTCTTTTCTGATGAGGATCTTGAGGAGCATTTCTAAATCGTCCGCCGATCGAGCAATAGGTCCGTGAACGTTAACGTCGGCCTCGATGATGCCACCGCCCTCGTGATCCAAATATCCAGTCGAGGGAACGACGCCCCAACTCGGCTTGTGACCAAAGACTCCACAAAACGACGCCGGGAACCTAATCGAACCACCAATATCTGTACCGATCTCAAAGGACGAAAGACCGGCTGAAACGGCTGCAGCCGCACCGCCAGAACTCCCTCCCGGTACCCGTTCACCGTCCCATGGATTCACCGTTGTCCCAAACATTTCGTTGAAGGCCTGAATATCACCCGACCATCTCGGCAAGTTCGTCTTACCGAAGACAATTGCGCCCGCGTCTTTCACGGACGCTACGACACCGGCATCTTTTGAGGGAATATTATTGTGTAGCTCGGTCGCGCCGCCCGTTGATCGGAGTCCCTCGGTTTCAAGCGCATCCTTGATAGTGATAGGGATCCCGTGAAGAGGACCTACCACGTCACCATTCTGCAACTTCGCATCGGCCTCATCAGCTAGGCTCCGAGCACCCTCAAGATCGAGGGTAATCACCGCATTCAGGTCGGGATTAATTGTTTCGATTCTTGCGATCAATAACTCCAATAAATCTCGACTCGAGATCTCGCCACCACGTATCGCTTCCGCCTGACGCGTCGTCGACCAAAATACAATTTCCTCGGTGATAGCCACTCGCAGCCCCTCGTTTCTCTCTAGTCAGAGTATGACGTGATTTTCTACGTCGTCTCGCACATTCGCCACATTAATATGTGGTCCCGAGACTCTCCCTTCATCCTCAATAACCCGCCAGAGGAGAACCTCACGAATACCATCCGTCCGACGCGAAGGCTGGTGTAAGCTACTCGGTCAGGACACTTCCAGGTAACCCCATGCTGGACACTTCTACTGCAAGGTCGGTGATCGATCACGCCATTTCACTTGGCGCTGATTTCGCCGAGCTCTTCATCGAGAGGAATCAGATAAACAATATCAGCACGCTCAGCAGCGAGGTGCAGGCAGTGCAATCTGGCATCGACTTCGGCATCGGTGTCCGCGTCGTATACGGCACAAAGGTGCTCTACGGCTATACAAACAGAACGGAAAGTGACGAGCTCTGTCGCATCGTCACAGAACTCAGTGCAAAGGACTTAAGGGATCCAGAAACCGCTGTCGCCCGTTTCGACTTCTCCGCGCCAAACGACATTCACCATGCCGAACAAACCCTCACCAAAGGATCCGAGGTCGAGAGCAAAGTGGAGTATCTGTTGAAAGCGGACCGCGTAGCCCGCGCCGCCAGCAATATGATTTCTCAAACTCGCGGTGGTTGTTTGCAACGAGAACAATCAGTCGAGATCTTCACTAGTGAAGGTCTGCATGCATCCGACATCCGGAATTACATCCGTGCCAGCTTGAGTGCCATTGCCTCCAATGGAGCAGAACAAGCGACGGGGTCATTTAATGATGGCGGGTTAATCGGATGGGAGATTCACGAAGCCATCGATGCGGAGAAGACGGGTAGCGAAGCGTCACGCCAAGCCCTGGTCAATCTGTCAGCAAAGGCGTGTCCGTCTGGCCGCATGCCGGTGGTGATCGGCCCGGGCTTCGGCGGCGTCATTTTTCACGAGGCGTGCGGGCATCTTCTCGAGACAACGTCGGTCGCAAAAAAAGCTTCTGTTTTCCATGACCAGCTCGGTCAGCTCATTGCAAATCCGGTGGTCAACGCGGTCGATGACGGGACCATGGCCAAGGAGTGGGGTTCGATCAACATCGATGACGAAGGTATGCCAACGCAGCGAACCCAACTTATCAAAAACGGGCAGTTAACGAGCTTTCTCGCTGATCGAGTCGGTGCCCAGCAGACGGGCTATGACCGAACGGGGTCTGGACGGCGTCAGTCCTATAAATTTGCACCGGCGTCGCGTATGCGAAATACCTTTATCGAACCCGGCGACGCCAAACTGGACGACATGATCACTTCAATCGATCGTGGCATCTATGCATCGCACATGGGTGGCGGCTCAGTTCAGCCGGGTACAGGCGAGTTCAACTTCGCGGTCACCGAGGGTTACTACATTGAAAACGGCAAGGTGCAGTATCCAGTGAAGGCTGCCACGCTAATCAGCACAGGCCCCGCCGTGCTCAAAGAAATCTCTATGGTGGGTAACGACTTCGCACTTGCGTGCGGTATGTGCGGCTCTGTTTCAGGCGCTGTGCCAACAACGGTCGGGCAACCCTCACTCAAAGTTGACGATATCTTGGTCGGAGGTAACGCCTGATGGAAGCCGCCGAAAGAATTTTGCAATGGATCACTGAAGCTGGCGCGACCGGTGACCTCATGGTTGCGGAAGGTGCATCACTATCACTAAAAGCGCGGGATGGGGATCTCGAAGAACACAAGGTCAGCTCTAGCCAAGTCTTCGGCGTACGCGTCATCAAGGACGATAAAGCCGGTGTCGCATACAGCGAGGCATCCGATAACGCTGCATTGCGATTGATGGTAGACCAGGCGCTGATTAACGCGAGCTATGCCCGCAGGGACGTAAATGAACAGGTCCCCGATAAGGCAATTACGTTGGCCACGGACGATAGCTTGCTCGCGCCAACCGACGATGTCTCAGTGGAAGAAAAGATCGATACGGTACTCCGCCTGGAGCGAGAGCTCGCGGCGCGAGATAAAGTCAAGAACGTCCCTTATAACGGTGTGTCCGACGTGACTGCCGCGCAACGTATTTTTTCTACCGCTGGACTAAAAGCTACGTCAAGAGTCAGAGCTTGTTTTTCCCAAGCAGCAGCCCTGGTCGAAGACGGCGACAAGAACGTCATGGAGGGTTGGGGGCAAGGAGCCCGACGTTTCGACGAGCTCGATATCGACAATATCGTCGAAACAGCCCATGCCAATTGCCTTGCCCTCCTACACGGCGAAGCCGTGCCCACTAAGCATTACGACGTAATCTTCGATACTCAGTGCCAGCCAACCATGTTTTCGACGTTTTCCATGATGTTCTCGGGGAAAGCGGCCAAGGACGGCATCAATCCCATGCGTGACAAAGTCGGTGAAGCCATTGCCGACGCACGGCTCAATCTATTTGACTCCCCACTGCTGGACGAAGGATTCGGCTATGCCCTCTTCGATGACGAGGGTAGTCCGACGGCTCGCACACCGCTCATCGCTAACGGCAATCTCGCGACCCTCATCCATAATAGTGCGACAGCGTCTCACTTCGGCCTTCAGACAACGGGCAATGGCGCACGCTCACCGCGATCCACGCTTGAGGTGCAACTACATCAATTCGAGATCGGCTCAGGAGAAGCAGAGGACGACGCAATCACTAGCGGCGAATACTTGGAACTAACTGATCTAACGGGAACACACTCGGGCGCGAACCCCGTGGCGGGAGATTTTAGCTTCGGCGCGTCCGGTTTTCTGTGCCGTGATGGGGAGCGCATCCAGCCGGTGCGTAATATCACCGTGGCCGGTAATTTCTACGAGATGCTGAACAAGATCGGCCTCATCGGTCAGACACGCTATTGGGACATGAACCGACATGCCTTCATGCCACGGATCCGGTTCTCCGACGTCGCAATTTCGGGATGACCGCGCGATTAATTAGATTAGCTCATGGTGTTGAACGCCCGACACAAATGATCCAGTAACGCCCTCAAGAAGAGTTATCGGTGTAACACCACACTCGCCAAGTTTCTTTTTTGCAATATGCTGCTAATCGGCCTCGGCGCTGGGTTCTGCTTGGTAGATCGAGCAAGACTTCCATCGAGGTCAGCAACAGTAGGCGATAGGCGAGGTAGCGTTCGTACTGTTGTTCATCCAAAACAGCACGCATCTTCTTGTCCATCTTTCGGGCATGTCGACTTTGAACCTGCTTAGCCCGTCGAGGAATATCATCTTTCTGCTGCTTCAGCATAGAGACATACTCGCCGATCAAACCGTCGAGAAATCCGCCGACCGCTTCCCGGAATATACCCTGTTGGGTCACTGTCATCTGGATTGCCCTAGATGCTTCCACAATCTCTGGTTGCAACCAGGGCGCGCTTTCTCGTTCGTCCGCTCCTTCTGCGTATAGCGATCCTGTGGCCGCAAACCAACACAAAAGATAGGTCAGTAGTAGTCGCTGAATAGCCAAACCCCACCCCTGCCACGATTTTGATTTTGCCTCGTCACACCAGGCCAACCTATACGCAATGCGACGCCTATGTTCCCAGCTCGGTACGCAGAATGTTGAATCGCCGCACGCAACCTCAAACCGATGCTAGCCCCGATCGCTAACCAAACACCCAAGGACATCGCTCGTCCCCGTCATCTGTTGCGATTCCCCGATCATACTGCAATGAAAGAACGCGCTACTCTACCTCGGTCACGAAGGTAAGATTAACGCATGGCAGATACTTTAGGTTTTGATTCAGCACGTATTAAACGATTGCGTAACCCAGAGCGACTCGAATATTTTCACCCTGAGCGAATATGGGAAGTTCTCCAACCGAAGCCTGATTGCACATTGATCGATATCGGCGCAGGCGTTGGTTTCCTCACCATTCCGTTTGCTGAAAAGTTTCCGACAGCTAAAGTTTTTGGCTGCGACATACTCGAAGGTATGGTCCGCTTGTTGCGCCAAGACGCCGAACAACGCGGCCTCTATAATCTTGAAGCACTGTTAATGGCTCCAAACCGAGTCAGCCTAGATAATGATGTTGCGGACATCATCATCATGGGGCAGGTCCACCACGAACTAGATGCGCCGGAATCCCTTTTGAGGGAATGTAGGCGTTTACTAAAACGCCAAGGCTCGATCGCAATCGTCGATTGGGCTGACGAAGAAAATGGTAAGAGCCCTCCTACAGGTCGGCGTGTCCCCGCCGCGCGCATACGTCATGAGCTAGAGGATGCTGGATTTCGCAACATCGAAACCCACGCCGTATACAAATACCACACCTTCATCACTGGAATCGCATAATTGAATGCACCGCGCTTTTAGGCAGTGATCCTGTCACAGCTGACCCTTCAGCGAGCTATCCGAAAATCTCGTTAAAAGGGCAAGGACGGTTAGATTTGCGGTCGACGAATCCCCACTTGGAGAATTCCTAACGCCAAAGGAATCCGAGGCCTGTCGTTCGATAACTCTTCATGAACGTGGGCTGCGGCGTTATTTCGGCATCCTGAAATTTCAGACCCAATGCGAGGTGCTCGGGATCGTTGCTGTGTTGATCCACCGCAGCCATATCGGTGCATGCCATGACAAATATCAGATCGCCGTATTTGATGTCAGCACGATCGCTATCCGCGTTCGCGAAACCGCCACTATAGATGAGCGTGCCGGGCTCGTTCGTAAGGCAATAGCCGGCGTGTTCTTTCGATATATCGATGAATTTGTCACGAGAAACGTCGTTACGAAACCGCATACCAAGCACCACCAAAATGACACCCTCCGATGTGGCAGCATCGCTCCGCTCGGGCCGAGACCACCAGCCGTAGTTCGTCGTGTCCATGAAGCTACTGGCGAAGACCATCCGCTTCGTCATATTGCGTTCCGCCATGACGTCCATTAGGGCTTTGTGTGCCGGGCGGTCTGAGTGCGTCTTCAAACTTTGCTCGCCATTAGCGTAACGTTCGAAGATCAACACTCCGTTTTCATCTTCAACGTTTACAGCCGCCGCATACGCGATGGTTTCGGGTTCACCATCGCGAGCATCAAGGGCACGTTTGTTCCATTCGACCAGCCACTCCTGCATGGAATTACTCTCGGGACGAATCTGAAATTCGACGAGCGTCGTTTGCCGTGGGTTGCTTGTCGCGACTTCCCCGCTCATTCGGTTACCGGATAATCGAAGGGCGTAGGGTCATTAAACCTGTTCAATACGTTCCTCGTTATTCTTTCAATTTCATTGTCGTACCCATTATGGGATAACGATCCTGTGTAGGAGATCGAGCCAACGCTAAATACCGCACCCCCAGATGGGGTTTCAAAAAAAATCATATCTGCTCTTACCTTTGGATCCTCGGTTAAGGGACGAGTCATATGGAATTCTTCCTTGACCCGCAGCATACCTATTTTGTGGTTTTCTGATGTGGCCAAGATCAGCGCGTGAAGCGGGGATCCGAGGGACTCGTCCCAGCGGTCAATTTCCTCGCCGGCCGCGCCCCCGCCCTGAACACCAAAATCGCCCCACTCTTCTACTCGATCAACGCCGTCAACAATAAACGCGGCTCGAGGATCCAACGCCCCAGCGCTAACTCTGTAATAGGTTCCCCCATCAAAACCTTGCGCTGCAAATCCTATTCCCACTAATTCGTTGGGAGAGCCCCCTACTCGTCTCCATAATCCCCCGTATTGCCCGTCAAACTGTTGATAGTATTCTCCGGGGTTCGCGATCCAAGCTCTGGTCCCATCCTCGGCACGCCTGACCTCGATAATCGCCGGATCTTGCGGACAAAAAGCGATCCGCCAATAAAAACCATTACCACCTAAGTACATGAGCCGACCAGACTGTGCGAGCCAATCCGAAAGTGCACTTCGCATGGCGCTTGAGAAATACTCAGGGTGAGTACCGGTTAGGACAACGCGATAACCGTCGATCGCATCGTAACCTTCCAAGTGAAGGTCCTCATCCGTCACCACGTCAAATTCTTGCCCTATAGCGTCCAGCCATGCTGTGATGTGGGTATCGGCATTGAATGCCCAAGTACCCGTCTTCGGTCGAAAATTAAGGATAGGTCGATGCCTCGACGAAAAATGAACGCCGCTCCCGTCAGCGTGATGTTCGTATAGCGAGAAGCCGACATCTTCATGCGCAAACAGAAAAGCTTGGTTAGCATCGACTAGACGTGACTGCCCCAGCATTCCCCCCGAAAAGGCCAGTCGGATATTGGCATACGCCAAATA
>PBAA01000030.1 GCA_002715785.1 Gammaproteobacteria bacterium
TATGGCTGTTCGCCATTTAAAGTGGTACGCGAGCTGGGTTTAGAACGTCGTGAGACAGTTCGGTCCCTATCTGCCGTGGGCGTTTGAGATTTGAGAGGAGCTGCTCCTAGTACGAGAGGACCGGAGTGGACGGACCTCTGGTGTTCCGGTTGTCACGCCAGTGGCATTGCCGGGTAGCTACGTTCGGACGGGATAACCGCTGAAAGCATCTAAGCGGGAAGCCCCCCTCAAGATGAGATCTCACAAATCTTCTAGATTTCTAAAGGGCCCTCGTAGACTACGAGGTTGATAGGCGGGATGTGTAAGCGCTGTGAGGCGTTGAGCTAACCCGTACTAATTGCCCGTGCGGCTTGACCATATAATCGAACGAATGGATTTCATTCGGATTACCGGTACATCGAACGGGTTTCGTCAGTCTCATTTTGTTAGTGCGAACTTATTTTCGGTTTGCCTGACGATCATAGCGAGTTGGAACCACCTGAACCCATGCCGAACTCAGCAGTGAAACGGCTCCGCGCCGATGGTAGTGTGGGGTTTCCCCATGTGAGAGTAGGTCGTCGTCAGGCTTCAAATGATGGCCCCGGTCCGGGTTATCCGGTCCGGGGTTTTTCTTTAGTTGTCTTCAGGTAAATTCGACCTCATTGACCGTCGAGCAATTAAGATTGATTGGTTGCACGGGTCGTGCATCCCGGAATCTAGTCGATCGTCGCGAAGGCACGCGTGGGCATTGTCGAAATGAATTCACTATCGACTGGCGACTGGTATCGACGTGTGTTGTCTCTTTCCTGGCCCGTCATTCTCGCCAATCTAACCGTCCCAATGGTTGGTATTGCTGATACGGCGGTGGTAGGTCGCCTTCCCGATTCTCGTTACATGGGGGGTGTCGCCGTCGGAGCAGCGAGTTTCTCTGCTTTCTACTGGATATTCGGTTTTTTGCGGATGGTTACTACGGGGCTTGTTGCGCAGAGTTATGGCGCGAAGCAGATTGACGAAGTTGTCGCAGTTGGCATCAGAAGTGGGGTTGTCGCTCTAGGGATCGGTACGCTGTTTTTTGCTCTAGCGCTACCGATATACCAATTGACAGCGCATATCTTCGATGCCAGTGCGTTGGTAGAGGAAGAAGCAGCGAACTATTTCTTTGTCAGAGTGTGGGGCGCACCGGCGTTGCTACTGCACTTTGTTGAACTCGGCGTCTTGTTCGGATTACAGAGAATGCGTGCCGTCCTAGGGGTCACGCTGGTGTTCCATGGCCTGAATGCGACGCTCGACGTGCTGTTTGTCTACGGCTTTAACCTCGGCGTTACGGGCGTTGCTGTTGGGACAGCTATTAGCGAGTGGAGTGCCGCTCTATTGGGTGCGTATCTCGTAGTCAAAGCACTTCGCGAACTCGGTTGGTTATTTCAGAGGAAGGTCGGATTAGTGAATCGATCGAAACTCATGAGCCTTGGTGGTCTCAGCGGAAATATGATGCTCCGCACTCTATTTGTGCAGATTCCATTTCTCGGCATTACCGCTCTTGGCGCTCGTATGGGCGATCTGGTCTTGGCGGCAAATCTGCTTCTCATGCAATATTTCTATCTAATGAGCTATACGCTTGACGGTTTTGCTCAAGCAGCTGAATCGCTCGCTGGAGAAGCCTTTGGAGCTAAAGACCGTTGGGGATTGCGGGCAATTACAAAATATTCGAGTGTTTGTGGAGTGGGACTGGCCGTCGTCATTACTGTCTGTTACGCGACATTCGCACCGTGGATGATCGACGCGATGACTGATCTTGCAGATGTTCGTCAAACGGCGCGAGAGTATGCACCCTGGATTGTGTGTATGCCGCTCGTAGCGATTTTGGCATTCCAGATGGATGGTATCTACATAGGCACAACGCAAATGAGATCTTTGCGAAATAATATGTTCATCGCGTTGATTTCGTATCTAACCATCGCGGTTTGGGCGGTTCCAAGATTCGGAAACCATGGCATGTGGATGGCACTAACCGTTTTCATGATCGTTCGTAGCGCGACTCTAGTGCTGGGTTATCCGCGAATAGAGCGACAGATCCCCATCAATTCTGAGCCGAACGTATGACATTAGAGAAGGTCTTTGCTGCGTTGGTTAACGAGGGCAGGATCGAACTGACTGGAGATTCCGTGTTGGCGAAAGACCTGAGGTTTCATGGGATCGAAATCGTTGGAGACGAGGCTAGGCTGCCAAAGGATGTAAGACTGCTGGAACCTAAAAAGATACTCGAGCGCCTCCGTCCCGAAGCGTCTGAGTGGTTATCGAGTTTGCGACTTTTGGCGCATGTCGAAAGCACAAATCAGTGTCTGATGAAGATGGCTGAGCATGCACCGATCGATGGGAGGGTATTGATTGCCGAAGTGCAGACTGGCGGTCGAGGTCGACGAGGTCGCACGTGGATAAGTCCTTTTGGTCGCAACATCGCAATGAGCATTGGGATGGGTTTGGCATGTCCTTCCAGCGGGATAGGTGCGGTGAGCCTAGTTATAGGACTTGCCATCGCCGAAGTGTTGCGAACAGTTGGTGTTCGCAATGTGGAATTGAAGTGGCCGAATGATGTGTTAATTGAGGGCCAAAAAGTATCCGGAATTCTGATAGAGCTAACCAATCACAGTCGCCCCGTGGAAATCGTGATAGGCGTTGGAATCAATATTGGCGCAAGGGGTGTATTGATGAAGGGAGTCGAGCATGAGGTTGCTGACGTTGCGGATCAAATACCAGATCTATCTCGAAGCGTCCTCGCCGGAGAAATCATCAACTTGGTACATTTATATTGTCGAGAATTTGAGAGATTTGGATTTCGAGCATTCCGGGATCGCTGGTTGGATCTTCACGCGTATCAAGATCGACGCGTGGTTGCCGTTAGTGGATCGGGGACTATTCATGGAATTTGCAGGGGCATTAGTTTGTCCGGCGCACTGTTGATAGACGACGGCGAGGAATTAATCGAGTTGATAGGTGGTGAAATAACAATAAGAAAGGGCTAACGAGGCGACGTCGAACGAATTTCCTAGAAGTCGATGCAGGCGATTGATAGTCCTCTCCGACGAGATTTAACGCGGGTATCGAATATCGTGAGATATGGTTGCCGTGGTTGGAACCGGTCTATAGTATCGCCGAGCTTTTTAGTACCTCTTCAAGTCGTTTGACTCGCCGCCATAGCTCAGTTGGTAGAGCAGCTCACTTGTAATGAGAAGGTCCAGGGTTCGACTCCTTGTGGCGGCACCAACGGTCTGATTCATAAGGATTTTTGAAAGTTATGGCGAGACGCTGAATTCCCCGTTTTCATTGACAAAGGCCGGTTGAGTATGGAGAATTCCGCCTCTTTTGATTCGTGAAACTGGGAGGGGTACCCAAGCGGCCAACGGGATCAGACTGTAAATCTGACGGCTCAGCCTTCGTAGGTTCGAATCCTACCCCCTCCACCAGAAGTCGCAAGTTGATTTGGGTTGGATTGGCGAAGGTAGAGGAGCGCGAATTTGCGGGTATGGTTTAGTGGTAGAACCTCAGCCTTCCAAGCTGATGGCGCGGGTTCGACCCCCGCTACCCGCTCCAGAAACGATTGAAATGAAAGGCACTTTATTGACTCGTGAGATAGGTATGAAATCTGCTCACATAGCTCAGTCGGTAGAGCACTTCCTTGGTAAGGAAGAGGTCATCGGTTCAAATCCGATTGTGAGCACCAGGCCAGGCGCCATATTGTGTGACGATCTCTTTATGCGGGCGAGGGTGCTTTCGGTAGGTTGAACCTGAAACAGATAGCAAGGGACTTGAGGTAATGGGTAAAGAGAAATTTGAGCGAACTAAGCCACATATAAATGTGGGCACGATAGGGCACGTTGATCACGGTAAGACGACGTTGACGGCTGCTTTGACCAAGGTATGTGCTGCGGATATGGGAGGAGAGGTCAGGGAGTTTGACTCGATTGATAATGCACCGGAAGAACGTGAACGCGGAATTACGATTGCTACGTCACACGTTGAGTATGAGACAGCGAACCGTCACTACGCTCACGTAGACTGCCCGGGGCATGCGGATTATGTAAAGAACATGATCACGGGTGCTGCACAGATGGATGGAGCTATTTTGGTGGTGTCAGCGGTTGATGGCCCGATGCCGCAAACGCGAGAGCATATTTTGCTGGCACGTCAGGTAGGTGTTCCACGGATTGTGGTCTACGTGAACAAGGCAGACATGCTAGACGAAGGCGAACGAGAGGAGTTTGTGGAACTAGTAACGATGGATATCCAAGAGTTGCTGGAGCAATACGAATTTCCTTCGGACACGCCGATCGTAGTTGGTAGTGCGTTGCAAGCTATGGAGGGAGACGAAGGGGAGCTAGGGATAGAAAGCGTGAAGCAACTAGTCGGAACGCTGGATGAATACATTCCAGAGCCAGATCGTCCTGTGGATGAGCCCTTCCTGATGCCAATCGAGGATGTTTTTTCGATATCTGGCCGGGGAACAGTGGTGACGGGTCGGGTTGACCGTGGCGTCGTTAACGTTGGAGATGAGATCGAGATTGTTGGTATCCGGGATACTGAGACGACGACTTGCACAGGCGTCGAGATGTTCCGTAAGTTACTCGATGAAGGTCGGGCAGGCGAGAACGTTGGAGTTTTGTTGCGGGGTACTAAGCGGGAGGAAGTAGAACGCGGTCAGGTGCTAGCAAAACCGGGTTCGATCACTCCTCATACGCAATTTGAAGCGACGGTATATGTGTTATCGAAGGACGAGGGTGGGCGACATACGCCGTTTTTCAAAGGTTACCGTCCTCAGTTCTATTTTCGGACTACGGATGTCACCGGTTCGGTGGAGCTGCCTACGGATGTTGAGATGGTGATGCCTGGCGATAACATCAACATGAATGTGGATCTGATTAGCCCGATTGCAATGGATGAGGGAGTCCGATTTGCAATACGTGAAGGGGGAAGAACAGTTGGCGCGGGCGTCGTCACAAAAATCGTTAGTTAAATATCGAGTTGTCCGTACTACGCCTACACAAAAATTAGGTCTAATCGTCTTGTAACCCGCTAAAAAGGCGGGGTTTCGAAGTTTACACTCAGTCAACACGCGAGTATGATTCGCGGTCCGTTCGAGGGGTCGATGCTTCGCCTCCCAGAAGTGTCGAAAAAAACGATTTGGAAATTTAGGTGGCTGAAAACCAACGCATTCGTATACGCCTAAAGGCGTTTGACCATCGGTTAATAGACGTATCGACGGAAGAGATTGTAGATACAGCTAAACGTACTGGTGCTCAGGTGCTCGGGCCCATCCCATTACCAACTCGGAAGGAACGTTTTACGGTGCTGATATCCCCACATGTCGACAAAGATGCGCGCGATCAATATGAAATCCGAACTCATAAACGTCTCATCGACATTTTGGAACCGACTGAGAAAACGGTTGATGCACTTATGAAACTTGATCTTGCAGCAGGCGTGGAGGTCCAGATTAGTTTGAATTGAGAAAAGGTCGTTCTCCAACCGCTAAACGTGGTTGGGGCGACAAATGGTTCCGATTGGGGACCAATGGTTAACGTCTTGGCCGTTTATCTAGGTAACTGGATAAGCGGCCACTTTTGATGCGGCTTCTTTCACGAATGAAGGAAACGAAGAACATGCCGACTGGTGTAGTGGGCCAAAAGCTAGGGATGACACGTGTTTTTGACGACGCGGGTACGTCAACGCCCGTCACTGTTATCGGCGTTGAGGCGAACCGTATCACCCAAGTTAAAACGATGGAAGTTGACGGATACAACGCGATTCAAGTCACCACTGGCAGCGCGCGAAATAATAGAGTCTCGCGACCACTCGCGGGACATTTCTCGAAGGCTAACGTTGAAGCTGGTCGAGGGCTTTGGGAATTTCGTACAGATAATATAACCGACGAATTGGTTGAGGGTGCGGAGCTGACGCTTGATCAGTTCTTTGAAGGTCAAATGGTTGATGTCATTGGGACGTCGAAAGGAAAGGGTTTTGCTGGAGGGATCAAACGCTGGAACTTTAGTCATCAAGACAATACCCATGGCAATTCCGTTTCTCACCGCGCGCCAGGGTCAATCGGTCAGTGCCAGACGCCAGGACGGGTGTTTAAAGGCAAAAAGATGGCTGGGCATCTTGGGAACGTTCGGGTAACAGCGCAGAATCTTGTGGTTGTCCGGGTCGATCGTGAGCGGAATTTCCTTTTAGTCAAGGGCGCGGTACCGGGATACGCGGGTGGTGATTTGATTGTTATCCCGAGCGCTAGAGCCGGTAGTCAAAATGCCTCGCCGGTTACGGAAGCGCGGGTAGATGCGGGGACCACATCAGCATGAATGTGTCGCTTGTATCTGGTGATGAATCGGTGGAGCTTTCTGAGGTCGCTTTCGGTCGAGGATACAACGAAGCGCTGGTACACCAAGTCGTCACCGCCTTTATGGCGGCTGGAAGGAGCGGATCGCGCGCGCAAAAAACGAGAGCGGAAGTACGCGGAGGTGGGAGAAAGCCCTGGCGGCAAAAAGGTACAGGTAGGGCGCGAGCGGGTTCGATACGAAGCCCTATTTGGCGTGGCGGTGGGCGAGCGTTCCCGTCGAAACCGCGCGACTTCTCGCAGAAAGTAAACCGCAAGATGTATAGAGGGGCGCTACGGTGCATCCTTTCTGAACTGATTCGCCAAGATCGATTGCTCGTTATTAAAGAATTTGGCGTTGAGACCCCTAAAACGAAGGCGCTAGTAGACAAGCTGAGTGAAATAGATCTTAAGGATGTCCTCATCTTGGATCATGAACTAAGCGATGCGCTTGTACTCGCCGCACGAAACCTTAAGGGAGTCACCGTTCTAGATATCAAGAGCATTGATCCGGTGAGTTTGATTAGTCATGAGAAAGTACTCATGACAGTCGAGGCGCTCAAGCATGTGGAAGAAACGTTGGTATGAATCCCGATCGGCTATACGGTGTGCTTCGCGAGCCACACATTTCCGAAAAGATATCTGTTATCGGTGAGCAGTCGAATCAATATGCGTTCAAGGTTGCACCGGACGCAACAAAACGTGAGATCAAACAAGCGGTCGAGACGATTTTTAAGGTATCAGTCGAAAACGTTACGACCATTAATGTGAAAGGAAAAGTAAAGCGTACTTTTCGCGGACTATCGCGTGCGAAAAATTGGAAAAAAGCTTACGTTCGGATAACTGACGGCCAAGAAATTGATATCACGGAAGGTGCTACCTAATGCCCGTCGTTAAGGCCAAACCAACCTCCGCCGGAAGGCGCTTCGTGGTTCGCGTGGTCGACCGTGATTTACACAAGGGCACCCCGTATAAACCGCTTATTGAGCCGCAGAGTGCGACCGGCGGACGTAATTCTGCAGGACGAATCACTGCCCGCCATCGTGGTGGTGGACATAAGCATCATTACCGAAGAATTGATTTTAAGCGGAACAAGGATGGTGTTCGAGCATGGGTGGAGCGACTGGAATACGATCCCAATCGAACGGCAAATATTGCTTTACTGAAATACGCTGACGGTGAGCGACGCTACATCATTGCGGCGCGGACCTTGAAGTCGGGAGACGAACTTATGTCCGGTGCTTCAGCCCCAGTTCGCCCAGGTAATGCCATGGCTCTGAAAAGTATTCCGCTGGGCAGCTTCATTCATTGCGTGGAGCTCAAACCCGGAAAAGGTGCGCAGATGGTTCGGAGCGCTGGTTCTTCAGCTCAATTAGTCGCACGTGAAGGATCATATGCGACCCTGCGCATGCGTTCGGGTGAAATGCGACGTGTGTTAGCGGATTGTCGCGCGACGCTAGGAGAAGTAGGGAGTGGCGAACACAATTTGCGTTCGTTCGGTAAGGCCGGTGCTAAACGATGGCGTGGTGTACGACCGACGGTCCGCGGCGTTGCGATGAATCCGGTGGATCATCCTCATGGAGGTGGCGAAGGCAAATCTTCTGGGGGAAGGCATCCGGTATCTCCCAAGGGATTGCCGACTAAAGGATACAAAACACGAAAAAACAAGCGGACCGATAAGCTCATCGTACGCCGACGTGGAAGGAGATAGAGCCGTGCCTCGATCTTTGCGTAAAGGGCCTTTTGTTGATTTGCATCTGATGAAAAAGGTTGAAAGAGCCAAAGAGACAAATGACAAGCGCCCTATTAAGACCTGGTCGCGTCGTTCTATGGTGATGCCCGATATGGTTGGTTTAACGATTTCCGTGCATAACGGCCGACAGCACATACCGATTTTTATCTCAGAAGATATGGTTGGTCACAAATTGGGCGAGTTTGCGCCGACGCGAACTTTTAGAGGCCACGCGGGTGATCGCAGGGCGCAACGTTAAGGATTCGAGATGCTGGTAGGAGCAACTGCAAGAAAGCTTCCGCTTTCACCCCAGAAAGCGCGTCTGATCGTAGATCAGATACGCGGCAAATCAGTGGACGAGGCAGTGAGCACGTTGACGTTTGCCTCTCAAAAGGGTGCGCGCTTAGTTAGGAAAGTGCTCGAATCTGCTATCCACAATGCTGAACATAACGAAGGCGCAGACATTGATGAGCTAACGATAGCGGAGGCATATGTCAACGCGGGTGCAACAATGAAGCGAATTCGACCCCGTGCGCGAGGTCGTGCGGATCGGATCCTAAAGCGTTCGTGCCATGTCACTGTCACCCTGACAGATGAAGGTTAGGTAATTCATATGGGACAAAAAGTTAATCCAACTGGAATGCGGTTAGGCATCGTTAAGGAACACACGTCTGTGTGGTATGCAGAAAAACATACTTATGCTGAATATTTGTTGAACGATCTTCAGGTGCGCTCTTTTCTCCGGGAACGTTTATCACAGGCGTCCATAAGTCGCATCGAAATTGAACGACCGGCACAAACAGCACGAGTCTCCATATTTACTGCTCGCCCGGGAATCGTTATCGGGAAAAAAGGAGAGGACGTAGAGAAATTGAGGGTCGTTTTGACGCGAATGATGGGAATGGCCGTGCACGTAAATGTTGAGGAAATTCGGAAGCCGGAGATAGATTCATTGCTGGTTGCTCAGAATGTGGCTCAACAGCTTGAGCGAAGGGTGCAATTCAGAAGAGCGATGAGGCGAGTTATTCAGAATGCCATGCGATTGGGAGCCAAAGGCATCAAAGTCCGAGTGGCCGGTCGGCTCGGAGGGGCCGAAATAGCGCGTTCGGAATCGTATTTGGAAGGGCGCGTACCGCTACATACACTGCGGGCAGACATTGATTATGCAACGGCTGAAGCTAAGACGACCTATGGCATTTTGGGTGTCAAAGTGTGGATCTTTAAGGGTGAAGTTATCGGTGTGGAACAAGATCAACTCGGCGACGCCTCAACGGCGGTCAGCGCGTAGGGATTGATTGATGCTTCAACCGAAGAAGACGCGCTTCAGAAAAGCCCAAAAAGGTCGTAATCGCGGCCTCGCGATTCGTGGCGGCAGAGTGAGTTTTGGCGAATATGGCCTCAAAGCTACTGGTCGGGGTCGCATGACGGCGCGACAGATAGAAGCAGGTCGCCGAGCAATGACACGGCACGTTAGACGTGGCGGCAAGATATGGATTCGAGTCTTCCCAGATAAGCCCATAACGAAAAAACCTCTTGAGGTACGCCAGGGCAAAGGCAAGGGTGCGGTGGAGTACTGGGTCGCACAGATTCAACCCGGTCGAGTGCTTTACGAGATGGAAGGAGTACCCGAAGACGTCGCTCGTACTGCATTGACTCTCGCGGCATCTAAGCTGCCTTTCGCGACGACGATTGTTCGACGGTCGGCAATGTGATGAAAGCAAATGAGTTGAGAGAGAAGAACGTGGCCGAACTCCAAGCCGAGCTCGTCAAATTGAGAAAAGAGCACTTTAGCTTGCGGATGCATAGGGCGAGTGAACAACTACCCCAAACTCATCTCATGGGGGAAACGAAAAGGGATATTGCACGGGTAAAAACGGTGATCAGGGAGAAGCAAGGTGTCTGAGGTATCCGAGAGTAAGAATCGCGTGATTTCCGGTGTCGTGGTCTCAGATGGTATGGACAAAACGGTTGTTGTTCGTATCGAACGTCAAGTGAAGCACCCTATCTACGGAAAATATATTCGTCGAACTGACAAGGTGTCGGCTCACGATGAAAACAATGACTGCAAGGTTGGTGACATGATCAGTGTTGTCGAAACAAGACCGCTTTCGAAAACAAAGAGTTGGCGGTTAGAGTCTATTGACAAACGTGCTGACGAGGCGGATGCGGGATGATTCAGGCGGAAACGATGCTCGAAATTGCTGATAACAGTGGTGCCCGGCGTGTCCAGTGCATCAAAGTGCTAGGCGGTTCGCACCGACGGTATGCGGGGATTGGAGACGTCATTAAGGTTTCGATTAAAGAGGCGATCCCGCGAGGCAGAGTTAGTAAAGGACAGGTTATGGATGCGGTCGTCGTTCGCACCAAGAAAGGTATTCGGCGTGGCGACGGCTCCGTGATTCGTTTTGATCAAAATGCCGCAGTGTTATTGAATCCGCAGCTTCAACCGGTGGGCACTCGGATTTTTGGTCCAGTCACGAGAGAGCTGCGAACAGAACATTTCATGCGAATTATTTCACTCGCGCCTGAAGTGTTGTGACACGGTAAAACGGATGAGGAAGATGCGAAAAGAAGACGAAGTTATTGTCATCGCTGGGCGGGACAAGGGAAAACGGGGGGCCGTCGTCGAGATATTAGCCGACGATCGCGTTGTTGTTTCCGGGGTGAACTTGGTTAAGAAGCATCAACGTGGGAATCCTCAGTCGGGAGAGCGTGGCGGAATCGTCGATCTTGAGGCACCAATACATGTATCTAACATAGCGATGTATAACGACGCGACTGATGCGGCAGATCGAGTCGGTATTCGAATAATCGACGGGGAAAAGGTTCGAGTTTTTCAGTCGGACGGAAGGTTGGTTGACGAGTAGATGAATTCGTTGCAAGAAAAGTACATTCAAGAAATTCGTCCGGCACTACAGGGGCAATACGAGTATAGCTCGCCCATGCAGGTACCGTGTCTTACGAAGGTCACCCTTAACATGGGCGTGGGTGAAGCTCTCGAGGATCGTAAGATCATGGAGAGTGCTGTTAGTGATCTGAGTCGAATCTCCGGCCAACAGCCTTTGATAACTAAAGCCCGCAAGTCGGAGGCTGGATTCAAGATTCGCGAGGGTTATCCGATCGGTTGTAAAGTAACCCTGCGTCGTGAACGAATGTATGAATTTGTTGAACGGCTGATTAGCATTGCCATTCCGCGTATGCGGGACTTCCGCGGATTAAACCCCCATTCGTTTGACGGGAATGGGAACTTTTCGATGGGTATTGCGGAACAAATTGTGTTCCCAGAAATCGATTACGATCAGATTGACAAAATCCGTGGTCTAGACATAACCGTCACCAATACTGCTGCAACGGACGAAGCCGGGCTCGAGCTACTTAGGGCCTTCAATTTTCCTTTTAGGGACTGATCATGGCGAAGCTTTCAATGATCGAACGAGAAAAGAAACGGGCACGGACTGTCGCCAAATATGCGACTAAAAGAGCTGCTCTAAAGGAGATTATCAACAACCGGTCGGCGACCGATGATGAACTCTGGGAGGCCCAAATACAGCTACAAAAATTACCCCGGAATGCGAGCCCTGTGAGGCAGCAGCGCCGATGCGGAATTACGGGTCGTCCCAGAGCCGTCTATCGAAAGTTCGGACTGGCGCGCACGAAACTAAGAGAGGCGGCCATGCGTGGGGACATCCCGGGACTAGTTAAGGCGAGTTGGTAGACGTGAGCTTACAAGACCCGATAGCAGACCTGTTGACGAGGATTCGTAATGCGCAATTCGCGAGTCGCACCGAAGTCGGTATGCCCAGTTCAGGATTAAAGATTGCGATTTGTGAGGTACTTAGGGACGAGGGCTATATCTCAGATTTTCGTGTAGAAGGCGACGTTAAGCCCGAGCTTTTGATTGCGCTCAAATACCATGAGGGTATTCCAGTGATCGAAGAAATCGCTCGGATTAGTCGTCCTGGATTGCGAATTTATGAAGATGCCGAGGGCTTACCACGAGTCAAAGGCGGACTGGGTATCGCGATCGTTAGTACGAACAAAGGTGTTATGACGGATCAAGCAGCTCGACGAGAAGGTGTTGGCGGTGAAGTGCTTTGTTCCGTTTTTTGAGAGGTTAACGTGTCGCGTGTAGCCAAAAATCCAGTCGAATTGCCAGAAGGCGTTGAAGCGAATGTCACCGATGCGGGCGTAAGTGTGAAAGGGAGCAAGGGCGAATTGACAGTTCCTTTGAGAGGCAGTGTTGAAGTCGAACATATCGATAATGAATTGGTTTTCAAAGCGAATTCAAAAGAGGGGTGGGCCATGGCGGGAACCACCAGAGCGCTCGTCAACAATGTCGTTCAAGGTGTCAACGAAGGTTGGGAAAAGAGACTGGAATTGATGGGGGTTGGATATCGGGCACAGGCAAGAGCAAACAAGCTGACGATGCAACTCGGATTCTCCCATCCGGTTGATTATGAAATCCCAGAGGGCATTGAGATCTCGACTCCCAGTCAGACGGAAATTGTGGTGAGTGGAATCGACAAACAGTTAGTCGGGCAAGTGTCTGCGGAGATACGAGCCTATCGCCCGCCCGAACCATACAAGGGTAAAGGTGTTCGATACGTTGGAGAGCGTGTACGTCGGAAAGAAGCGAAAAAGAAGTAAGCATGGACGTAAAAACGAAATCGCGAATGAGGCGCGCTCGGAAAGGGCGAATGCGAATGCGCGAAAAATTCGCGACGAGATTGACTGTACATCGATCGGCCAACCACATGTATGCGCAAGTTGTATCGCCTGAAGGGGACCGTATCCTCGCTCAAGCGTCGACACTTGATCCGAGTTTGCGTGAGGGTAAAACGGGGAATGTCGAAGCGGCTGGCAAAGTTGGAGATTTAATTGCGTTGAGGGCAAAGGAAGTGGGGATAGCTAAGGTTGCCTTCGACCGATCCGGATACAAATACCATGGTCGCGTGAAAGCGGTTGCTGTAGCGGCACGCGAAGGTGGTTTGGAGTTCTAAACATGGCCTATTCAGAAGAAATTAAAGAAGAAGGCATCGTTGAAAAACTGGTTCAAGTCAATCGAGTCGCGAAAGTGGTTAAAGGTGGCCGAATTTTTGGTTTTACTGCGTTGGCGGTTGTTGGGGACGGTGCAGGTCGGGTTGGATTTGGACGTGGTAAAGCGCGTGAAGTACCCCTTGCCATTTCGAAAGCGATGGAGGCGGCGCGTCGCGGTATGGTCGACGTTGAGCTGAATGGGAACACGCTTTGGTATCCGATCACTGCCAGGCACGGTTCGTCAACTATTTATATGCAACCTGCTTCGGAAGGTACCGGAGTGATTGCTGGCGCAACCATGCGGGCTGTTCTAGAGGCGGTTGGAGTTCGTAATGTCTTAGCAAAATGTTACGGGTCGACGAGTCCGATAAACGTTGTTAGAGCGACTTACAAAGGTCTCTGTAATATGCGGTCACCCGATGACGTCGCGGCAAAACGCGGCAAAACTTTTGAAGAACTGGCGACGTAAGCTCATGGCGGTTAAGACGGTAACAATCAAACTTATTAAGAGCCCAACGGGTCGTTTGAAGAAACACAAAGCTTGTGTTGCGGGTCTAGGCTTGAGGCGAATTGGTGATGAAGTAAAGATTGAAGATACTGCGTCTGTTCGCGGAATGATCGATAAAATTGATTATCTGATTAAAGTTGGCGGAGGTAATTAGTGAAGCTTAACGACATTAATCCTCGTCGTGGGAGCCGGAAGCAGCGTAAACGATTGGGTCGAGGTATATCGGCTGGGCAGGGGAAAACCTGTGGACGTGGCCACAAAGGACAAAAATCGCGTTCTGGAGGGAAAGTGAGAATCGGGTTTGAAGGGGGACAGCTCCCTCTTCAACGGCGTGTCCCGAGGTTTGGGTTTCGTTCGAGAATTGGAGCAGTGACAGCTGAGGTTCGGATCGGGGAACTTGATAAAGTAACGGGCGACGAAATCACGCTCGAATCACTTAAAAGCGCGAATATCCTGTCGAAAGATGTCAAACGGGCCAGGGTCTTCCAATCGGGTGAGATTCATCGAGCGCTTACGATTAAAGGACTGCGGGTCACTCGGGGTGCGCGAGCGGCCATTAAGAAAGCCGGTGGAACAATCGTGGACGAGAGTTAGCGTCTAAAAAATGGCAACGACTACACAAGGACTTGCTGGGGTTGAATCAGGTCTCTCTGAGCTGCGCGGCCGGCTATTTTTTGTTTTTTTTGCGTTGCTCGTATACCGAATCGGTACCCATATTCCTGTGCCTGGGATCAACCCTGATCAATTACGCAGTCTTTTTGAAGCTAATCAGGGAGGGATCCTCGACGTTTTTAATATGTTTTCGGGTGGTGCGCTAGAACGGATGAGCATCCTTGCGCTCGGTCCGATGCCGTACATTACCTCGAGCATCATCATGAATCTGATGACCATGATGTATCCGTCGCTCAGTCAATTGCGTAAAGAAGGCGATGCGGGACGGCGGAAGATTACTCAATACACCCGATACGGGACCGTATTGATCGGGCTTGTCCAGGGAACGGCGTTAACGGGCACATTGGCTGGACAAGGCTTAGCATTCAGTCCAGGCCCAGCGTTCTACTTCGTCTCGATTACGACACTGGTTACAGGGGCCCTATTCGTTATGTGGCTTGGCGAACAGATCACTGAGCGCGGAATTGGTAACGGTATTTCCCTCCTCATTTTTTCGGGCATCGTTTCTGGATTTCCGTCAGCAGTTGGTCAAGCGTTCGAGGCAGCGAGACAAGGCGATATCAATATCATCGTATTACTTTCAATTGGCGCCATCGCGTTTCTAATTGTTGGTTTTGTCGTATTTATTGAGCGCGGTCAACGTCGTATCACCGTCAACTACGCAAAACGTCAGCAAGGAAATCGCCTTTACCAAGCGCAGACGAGCCATTTACCACTCAAGATAAACATGGCAGGAGTAATACCGGCGATTTTTGCTAGTAGTTTAATAATGGCGCCAACTTCGATTGCACAATGGTTTGGTCAAAATCCCGGTTGGGATTGGCTGCAAGATATTTCATTGTTCCTAACGCCTGGACAGCCGTTATATATTCTGGTCTTCGCGGCTGGGATTATATTTTTTAGCTTTTTTTACACAGCTATTCAGTTCGATCCGAAGGACATGGCTGACAATCTCAAGCGGCAAGGGGCTTATGTCCCTGGCATACGCCCTGGTCAACAAACGGCCAAGTATCTTGATGATGTGATGACGCGTTTAACAGTTTTTGGAGCATTGTATGTAACGGCGGTGTGCCTATTACCCGAATTGATGATTGTTTTCTTTAATGTCAGCTTTCAGCTCGGTGGTACAGCAATGCTGATCGTAGTGGTCGTCGCAATGGACTTCATGTCACAAGTGCAATCGCATCTCATGTCGAGTCAGTACGCAAAGTTGATGGAAAAATCCAACTTGAAGGGATACGGAAAGCGCCCTCGTGGATAAGGATTAAAGATTGTGAAAGTTAGAGCATCCGTCAAGAAAATGTGTAGAGATTGTAAGATCGTGCGCCGAAAGGGCATCGTGCGAGTTCTTTGTAAGACAGAACCTCGGCATAAACAGAGGCAGGGGTAGAGATGGCTAGAATTGCGGGCGTAAATGTTCCAGACAACCGTCACACAGTGATTTCGTTGACGTACATATACGGTATTGGGCGAAGCTCGGCGAAGAAAATTTGTGACAATGCGGGAGTTGACCCTTCCGTTCGCGTTCAGGATCTTTCTGAAAATGATCTGGATGCGCTACGTAATGAGCTCAATAAGTTTCCGGTCGAGGGTGATTTGCGAAGAGAAGAATCGATGCACGTTAAACGTCTGATGGATTTGGGGTGTACGCGTGGAATTCGACATCGTCGGGGCCTGCCGGTGCGTGGTCAGCGGACTCGCACCAACGCACGAACACGTAAAGGTGCTAAACGCCTCATAAGGAAATAAGAATGGCTGAAGTACAACCAGCAAGAAAAGGCAAGCGGACTGTCGCCGACGGAGTCGCCCACGTGCACGCGTCGTTTAACAATACGATAATCACGATCACGGATCGACAAGGGAATTCTCTCGGGTGGGCGACGGCGGGTGGTTCCGGGTTTCGGGGCTCGAGGAAGAGCACCCCGTATGCAGCTCAGGTCGCGGCGGAACGAGTTGCGCTGGCGACAATAGAAACTTATGGCATGAGTAGCGTCGATGTTTGTATTAAGGGGCCGGGCCCTGGTCGTGAGTCAGCTGTTCGTGCGATGAATAGCGCCGGATTGAAAATTAATAGCATCTCGGATGTGACACCGATTCCTCACAACGGCTGTCGTCCACCAAAGAAAAGACGCGTTTAGGGATAAGGATTAATTATGGCTAGATATCTAGGACCTAAGCTCAAGCTGTCTCGTCGGGAAGGCACGGATTTATTTTTGAAAAGTGGAGTGCGGCCGCTCGATTCGAAATGTCGGGCGGACACGATTCCAGGCCAGCATGGCTCGGCGAGGCGTCAAAGACTCACCGACTACGCAGTTCAATTGCGGGAGAAACAAAAGGTACGAAGGATGTACGGAGTGCTCGAAAAGCAATTCCGTAACTATTATAAGAAAGCAGATGGTCAGAAAGGAGCAACTGGGCAGAATCTTTTGCGTCTTCTTGAAAGTCGATTGGATAATGTAGTTTATCGGGTTGGCTTTGGATCGACACGGGCGGAATCGCGTCAACTCGTTTCACACAAAGCGATCCTCGTGAATGGAGAACGTGTCAACATCGCGTCGTATCAGGTAAATCCGAATGACGTTATATCCGTTCGTGAGCAAGCGAAGGGCCAGCTCAGAATACAATCGGCGATGGAGTTAGCGTCGCAGAGAGGCGACGTCGAGTGGGTTGATGTAAATATCGAGAAGATGGAGGGCGTGTTTAAACGCCATCCGGATAGATCTGAGTTACCTTCAGAAATCAATGAGAATCTCATCGTGGAGCTATACTCGAAGTAACTTTTTCGACGAAGAGCTTTCATATTCCAAAGAGCCCCGTACGCAGAGGAAATGACCTATGTCACAGTCGGCAACAGAATTACTGACACCCCAGCGGATTGACGTCGAGGATATTAGCTCGACGCGCGCCCGGATCACCTTAGAACCCCTTGAGCGAGGGTTTGGACATACGTTGGGTAATACTTTACGACGTATTCTCCTCTCTTCCATGCCTGGGTATGCGATTACGGAAGTAAAAATTGATGGAGTCGTGCACGAATACACTTCAATCGAAGGGGTTCAAGAAGATGTGTTAAACGTTCTGCTGAACCTAAAGGGTGTGGCCGTGCAACTTCATCACGGTGACGAAGCGACAATATCCTTATCTAAGGTCGGCCCGGCTGTAGTAACAGCTGCCGATTTTCAGTTGACTCAGGATGTCGAAATCGCCAATCCAGAACATGAGATATGTAATTTAAACGACAAAGGTGAAATTCGTCTCGAAGCTACGATCACCCGGGGACTCGGATACGCGGCCGTTGAATATACGGGCGACGAAGAAGATGAAACACGGCCGATCGGAGTGCTTCGACTCGATGCAACTTACAGCCCAATGCGACGAGTTTCTTATTCAGTAGAAAATGCCCGTGTCGAGCAGCGCACAGACCTCGACAAACTCATTATTGACATCGAATCAAATGGGACGGTCGACCCAGAAGAAGCGATAAGAAGGGCGGCGACTGTGCTTCAACAGCAACTGGCCGTGTTCGTGGATCTAGAAAGCGGGAGCGATTCGAAAGTAGAGGAGACCAAGGATGAGGTTGACCCGATTCTCTTACGTCCAGTCGATGATCTGGAGCTAACTGTTAGATCGGCTAATTGCCTCAAGGCCGAAAATATATATTTCATTGGAGATCTTATTCAACGAACGGAAGTTGAATTGTTGAAAACGCCTAATTTGGGTAAGAAGTCGCTTACGGAAATAAAAGAAGTTCTGAGCTCGCGGGGATTGTCTCTTGGTATGCGTCTTGAAAATTGGCCTCCGGCCAGTCTTAGAGCGGGTAGTACGGTAACGTGAGGATTCATCGCGTTTGAGTTGAATGGGCGATCACTATGAGACATAAGAAAAGCGGAAGACATCTAAACCGTACAAGTGCCCATCGAAAGGCCATGTTTGCAAATATGGCCGTTTCGCTGTTCGAACACGAGATTATCAAAACGACGGTCCCGAAAGCTAAGGAATTGCGCCGATTGGCAGAACCGCTGATAACGCTTGCGAAAGTCGATTCGGTAGCGAATCGAAGGCTCGCATTTTCTCGCATTAGGGATGACGTAGCTGTTGCTAAGCTTTTTAGCGAGTTGGGGCCAAGATACGAAAATCGCCCCGGTGGGTACACTCGCATTTTAAAGACGAGCAATCGACACGGTGATTCGGCGCCGCTGGCTTTTGTCGAATTGGTAGGTCGTCAAATGGACACCGAGGAACTTGGTGAGTTTGATGATGAATCCACCTTGACCNTGGATGATGATAGTCAGGGNGTGGGGGACACTGAGNAAAATCGGACGTAAGTCGATTCAGAAACAGTAGAGAACGTAGAGGGCGGAGANGATCCTCAAGCGNGGCTGACTNTTCANGANNNCGATGCNAATTCTTTGGCCGATCAAAAGNCCNANGNGNTTGAACCACNGCGATAATGGGGTTTCTCGAGCGNTTTATGGATTGAACGGAATTTACGTCACGTGACGTTAAGAATNGAGCTNAGGAATTGCCCTGTATACGACTTCTTCTGAATNGCTAAATCTTCTGGAGTACCGAAGGCAATAATTTCCCCNCCTCCTGAACCNCCCTCAGGNCCGAGATCGATGANCCAATCAGCCGTTTTNATGACGTCTAGATTGTGNTCGATGACCACAATGGTATTACCGTCATTTCGAAGTCGTTGCAACACTTCTAGAAGTTGTTGGATATCTCGGAAATGAAGCCCTGTAGTTGGCTCGTCGAGAATATAGAGCGTCTTACCTGTCCCTCGCTTAGAAAGCTCGCGGGATAGTTTTACCCGTTGTGCTTCTCCACCGGATAGAGTCGTCGCACTCTGGCCGAGGTGAATGTACGAAAGGCCTACATCGACGATCGTTTTTAGTTTGCGTGCAAGCGCAGGTATTGCCTCGAAGAATAAATAGGCTTCCTCAACCGTCATATCGAGAACTTCGTGAATATTTTTTGACTTGTAACGAACTTCTAGCGTTTCCCGGTTATAACGTTTCCCCGCGCATGAGTCGCAGGGAACGTAAACATCGGGCAGGAAATGCATTTCAACCTTGATTACGCCATCTCCTTGGCACGCCTCGCAGCGGCCTCCTTTGACGTTAAAGCTGAACCGACCGGGCTTATACCCACGAGCTCTTGCTTCCTGCGTCTGTGCAAAGAGCTCTCGGATGGGCGTGAAGAGACCGGTATAAGTTGCAGGATTTGACCTAGGCGTTCGTCCGATCGGGCTTTGGTCGATAGCGACAACCTTATCCAGATGCTCAAGCCCCTCAATATCGTCGTAGGGCTTCGGGTTAACGGAACCCGTTCCGTTGAGGGCTCTAAATATGATTGGATAAAGCGTCTGATTAATCAGGGTTGATTTACCTGAACCCGAAACCCCGGTAATACAGGTAAAGAGCCCAGTGGGTATGTCTACGGTTATATTCTTGAGATTGTTTCCATGTGCGTCGATTAATCGCAATTTCTTGGATGTTTCGAAGGACTTTCGGGTTCGAGGAATTTCTATGGAGCGTTTTCCAGACAAAAATTGACCGGTAATTGAGGACTCGCAATTCAATATCGCGTCAAGAGGCCCTGCTNCGACGACTGAGCCACCATGGATACCCGCTCCTGGACCCATATCGACGATGTGATCGGCGGTGCGGATGGCTTCTTCATCATGCTCGACGACAATCACGGTATTACCTAAATCTCGTAGTTGCGTGAGAGTTTGCAAGAGGCGAGCATTATCACGCTGATGAAGACCGATTGATGGCTCATCTAGGATNTACATCACGCCTACCAATCCGGCGCCGATTTGACTGGCTAGCCGGATTCGTTGGGCTTCCCCGCCTGACAGAGAACCGGCATTTCGATCGAGGCTGAGATAATTGAGGCCAACGTCGACCAAAAACTGCAGTCTTGCCTGAATTTCCTTCAAGATTTTCTCGGCAATGGCCCCGCGTCGACCATCTAGTTTGAGCTCGTTGAAGTACTCTAAAGTGTCCTCAACCGACCCGCTTGTNACGTCGGGCAACGCAGTNCCGTTGATGAAAACGTTTCGTGCTTCTATCCGCAAACGGGTGCCACGGCAGGNGGGACAATCCCTGACGGTCAAATACTTCTGTAAATTTTCGCGGACGACGTTCGATTCGGTTTCGCGAAAGCGACGCTCCATATTCGGGAGTACACCCTCAAACCGGTGGCGACGCCGAATTACGTCTCCTCGATCATTCACATAACTNAAGTCAATTCGCTCNTCNCCAGATCCGTGCAGAATCGCTTCTNTATGTTTCTTTTTTAGGCGGGCGAATGGTGTTTCGAGCTCGAATCCGTAGTGTGAAGCGAGCGACGAAAGCAGGTGAAAATAGTAAATATTGCGNCGATCCCAACCGCGAACCGCGCCTTCCGCAAGAGACGCTGCTGAATCCGTTATAACCAAATCAGGGTCGAAGTACTGTTTGACTCCTAGACCGTCACAGTCTTGGCAAGCGCCGGCCGGGTTATTAAACGAAAACAGTCGAGGTTCGAGATCGGAGATGCTGTACCCGCAAAGGGGGCATGCAAATTGGGACGAAAACACCATATCTTCCATCCCGTCGACGTCGTCGAGGCGAGCAACCACGGCAATTCCATCGGCAAGGTCCAGAGCCGTCTCGAAGGATTCGGCCAATCGTTGTTGCATTTCGATGCGGGTTCGCACGCGATCGACCACGGCTTCGATATTGTGTTTCTTGTTTTTTTCGAGTTCCGGTGGATGATCCAGGTCGANNACGGTCCCATTGATTCGTGCGCGTATAAAACCGTTAGCGATCAATTCAGTAAAGATGTGTTTATGCTCGCCCTTACGATCCTTGACGATCGGTGCAAGGACCATGATTTGCTCATCTTTTTTCAGGTCCAGCACCTGGTCAACCATTTGGCTGACCGTTTGGGCATCCAACGTGTCTCCGTGTTCGGGGCATCGAGGCTCTCCGACGCGGGAGAATAAAAGACGGAGGTAATCGGATATTTCGGTNATCGTGCCGACCGTAGAGCGAGGGTTGTGAGAGGTCGATTTTTGCTCAATAGAGATTGCTGGAGATAATCCTTCGACGTGATCCACGTCGGGTTTTTCCATCATTGACAGAAACTGGCGAGCGTATGCNGAGAGAGATTCGACATAACGTCGTTGACCTTCTGCATAGAGCGTGTCGAAAGCCAGCGAAGATTTTCCCGATCCTGATAACCCGGTAATGACAATCAGCTTATCCCTTGGAAGGTTCAGGCTGACGTCCTTTAGATTGTGTGTCCGTGCACCCTGCACCGAGATTTCGGTAAGTGACGAACTCATGTCAGCAGAATCCCATNCATAAACGGTCAACGCTAACGCCATCATTTATCTCCCGCAACAACCGATTGGCGGTATTCCAAATCGTTGGAAGTCGGTAGGCTGGTGATCTGNGATGCGCTAGACTAAATATGCTGGGAAGAAGAGAAATTATATGGCGCGTGGGCTGAACAAAGTTATGCTCATCGGGAATCTTGGGCGAGATCCCGAAACAAGATATAGCCAAAGTGGAAGTGCTGTTACTCGATTTAGCGTTGCTACCAGTGAAAGTTGGCGTGATAAGTCGACCCAGGAAATGCAAGAACGAACCGAGTGGCACAACGTTGTTTGTTTTGCACGGCTTGGCGAAATTGCAAGCGANTACCTGAAGAAGGGGTCAAAGGTATATATAGAAGGAGGATTGAGAACGAGTTCCTGGGAGCAGGAAGGCAATACACGATATCGCACCGAAGTGATTGCCCGCGAAATGCAGATGCTCGACAGTAGAGGATCTAATCCCGGAGGCTACGACAGGGATCCGCCTGAGGGTGGTAGTCAGGAAAAACGAGCAGAACNTTCGGANCCANCTCAAAGCAANGAGTCGGACCTTGAGGATTTTGACGACGATATACCTTTCTAGCTGAGTCCGTTGGGTGCAGGACGTCCGTCAGTAGCGGATGAACTCTATCAGATTCCCGTCGGGATCCCGTACGTACGTGCTCATGCCGCGTCTTCCACCAGCCATCGCGCCGTCTCTTTCGACGGGGCCTTCGACAATGGGAACTTTNTTNTGGTTCAGCATGCCGTGGAGTTGATCCTGCGTGCCTTCCCAGACTACGCAGAAGTCGCCACATCCAGGTGTCGCATCTCGCGCTCGCAACGTAAAACGGTCAGACATCCAGACACTCGGCGCATGGAAGTTGATTTTGGTGTCGCCCAAGTGAACGGAGTAAAAGTTAGGGGCGTGATCACGATTTAAGCGAAAACCGAGCTCTTCATAGAAGGTTAGCAGTTCATCGACGTGTTCAATCGGGATGGCAACGTGATCGATGTCTTTCAGGCTCATACNAAAGTCAAAAGAAAAGTACCCAGCAGAATACGATAAATGACAAAAGGCATCAGGCTGATTCGATTGATGAGCTGAAGGAATATTTTTATACAAAAATATGCCGTCACTCCAGATATGCTCATCCCGAGAGCGAAGTCAGGCCAGTTTGTGTCAAAGATAGTTGTGGATGCTTCTCGTACTGTGAGAATGCTCGCCGCGCTAATTGCGGGAACGGAAAGAAGAAAAGAAAAACGGGCGGCATGGACGCGATTTAATCCAAGGAGTAATGCGGCCGTGATCGTTATACCCGAACGGGAAGTTCCAGGGATTAAAGCGAGGACTTGCATTGCGCCGATGAACAATGCGTCAACGTAGCGTAGTGAAGTTAATTCAGANCGGTTCTGCGAACATCGGTCTGCGACTCCAAGAAGCAAGCCGAATCCGATGGTGGCCAGTGCGATTACGGTAAGCGATCGGAACTCATGTTCAATAATGGGCTGAAGAAAATACCCAACGGTCACAATAGGAGCTGTGGCGAGTATTAGTTTGCTAAGCAAGTTAGCGTGTTCGTTGAACCTCCGATCTGTCCAATATTCAACGGCTGCTTCCATAAACTTCTTTAGGTCGTCTCGAAAATAAATCAGGACGGCGGAGAGAGTTCCTGCGTGCACGGCAACGTCAAAAGACAGCCCCTGGTCGGGCCAATCCGAGAGATATGCCGGAAGAATTAAGTGGGCCGAACTAGAGACCGGCAGGAACTCGGTAACGCCTTGGATAAGAGCGAGAACGACGATTTGATAGTAGTCCATACGGGTAATCCCTCGAAACTGGACCGAACTGCTAGTTGTAGGAAATGATATGGTCTTGAGGATGCAAGGTCGAACCGAATTGCCTCTTTTTCCGCTCGGCAACGTTCTCTTTTGTGGGGGGCGACTTCCTTTGCAGATTTTTGAACCACGATATATCGATATGATAAGTGCGTGCACCAAGTCGAACACCGGTTTTGGGATCGTACTCATAAGNCAAGGAAACGAGGTTCGCACCGATAAAGATGAGCAGGCTCCATCGGTCTTTGATGTTGGTACTTACGCTTCGATCGTTGATTTCAATCCCCTTCCAAATGGTCGGCTCGGGATCATAAGTGAAGGGGGGNCCAAGTTCAGAGTGTGTCGTACCTGGGAAAAAGATGACCGACTGTTGATGGGAGAGGTGGAATTTCTCCCTGAAGAANATGCGGCGGNNATTGGNGAACAATTCCAACCACTAGTCNTCATACTGAGGCGCCTTGCGGAAGACCCTATCATCCAACGTCTTGGGTTAGAAATTGATTTTACTGATGCCCGTTCNGTCAGTTGGAGACTGGCCGAACTTTTGCCGGTAGATCCGGAAACTAAGCAGAGCTTGCTTCAGATGCAGATTCCACGCGAAAGACTGGCTGAGATCAAGCGGCTCGTAGCAAAGCTACAAGGATCCTCGCGGTAACCTGAAATTTGTACACGTTTCGATTTAAGTTGGATTCCATGATCTTTTGAAGTTGTCAATGAACGAGCAAGAAACATTGGAGTGTTCGCCAAATCCGACAGACTTAATCATGGCGTCTAGAGCAAGAGGCGATCGTTGACCGTTGTATTCGGCGGGACTTTCGATCCCGTTCACATTGGACATCTCCATGCAGCTAATGTTGCTGCGGATATCCTCGATGCATCGATCTTGATGGTATTGTCGGCTCGACCTGTACACCGAGAGGCACCAGTTGCCAGTGTAGAAGATCGCTGGCGGATGCTTAAGGCTGCATGTGCAAACGTTGAGAGACTAGTCCCGTCGGATATAGAACTTGAAAGGAAAGGACCTTCATACGCCATTGAAACCCTCGTTTCTTTGAATGCGTCACATCATGATCCGGTGATTTGGGTTCTTGGCGCCGACGCGTTCGATTCAGTTCACACGTGGTACCGATTTGACGAATTCGTTAACCGATGTAGTTTTCTTGTGTTNACGAGAGCAGGAAGTTCGTCGAATCAATTACCAAGCGGATTCAAAAAGGNAAATGAACTTAGCGTTCTCACGCGGTCGAGCGGTGTTGTTTACTTCGGTAATCAGGTGATGAAACAGATTTCTGCAACTAAGCTTCGTCAAGATATGGCTCAAGGATGCGCCGACGAAAACCTTTTTCCATCCGGCGTCTGGGAATACGCGCGCCGGCGAGGTCTATATCTAACTTGAGTACTTTGACGGTTTCCGCTGAGGGGTTGCGTGATTTAGTTGTAAAAGCGCTGGATGACCGTAAAGCCAACCAAATAAAAGTCATTGAGGTCACGACTCTCACTGACGTTACAGACTATATGGTGATTGCGAGTGGAGGGTCGTTACGGCACATGCGCTCGCTCGTCGACCAGGTCATGGAATCGGCAAAAGGGCAGGGGTTCGAAATCCTCGGTGTAGAGGGCTTGCCGTACGGCGATTGGATTCTCATTGATCTGGGAGGCGTAGTTGTGCACGTGATGAAGCCAGAAGCGCGTGGTTTCTACGAACTCGAACGGCTTTGGGAACGAATCAATGGTCCGGAAGTCTGACGTCGTGCGGGGTGGCAGAAAAAGTCGTTAATCCAAATCGATAAATGTCAATAAGTTAAAGCCCAAGATGAATATGAAAGTAGTACCCGGCAGTCAATTGAAGAATACGCGAGCCGAAGCGCGGACGTTCCTTGTGCGGGCGTGGACACTATTCGGCGGTGCTTTGGGAATCGCTGCGATCTTGGTCGTTCGCTTATTCCAATTACAGGTGCTCGAACATGAACTGTACGAGACAAGGTCTGAAGACAATCGTATCGAAGTTCAGCCGGTGCCGGCCGGACGCGGATTGATATTCGACCGGCATGGAATTTTGCTAGCAGAGGACCGTTCGTTTTCATCACTAGAATTAGTACCAGAGCGTACGGGTACGGTGGGCGTTGTTGAGACGATCAACGCAGTGAGCGGACTAATTGAAATTCGAGAAAGCGAAATAGAAGCGTTTTATGGGCGTCTTGCGAGAAAACGACGTCCATATCAAGGCATACCTCTTAAGTTGAGGCTTCGGGAGGAGGAAGCTGCTGTCATTAGGGTCAATGGTCATCTTCTGCCGGGTGTTCAAGTCTCGAGTATCGCGGTTCGTCACTACCCACTCGGTGAAGTTGGCGCTCACGCAGTAGGCTCGGTTCGACGGATCACTTCTGATGACTTGAACCGCCTTGACCGCAGCAAGTATGCAGCGACGCGGTATGTCGGGCGCCGCGGGGTAGAAGCATTCTACGAACAGTCGTTGCACGGCGATGTCGGCCATCGGCGAGTAGAGGTCGATGTTCGTGGCCGCGTCATAAGAGAACTTGAATTGAGTGCGCCGGAGAAGGGAGGTGATATACGACTTCATCTGGATAGCCGGTTACAGATTCTTGCGCATAACGCATTGGGCGATCGTCGGGGCGCGATTATTGCGATTGAGCCAGCTTCCGGTGGAATTTTGGCGATGGTTAGTCGACCGAGTTACAACCCCAATCTTTTCGTTACCGGTATGACGCGTGAAAAGTATCGATCACTAAGCGATTCAAAAGACTTGCCGCTATTCAATAGAGCAGTTCAAGGACAATACGCTCCGGGATCGACCTTCAAACCAATCGTTGGATTAGCTGCTGTCAGCAAAGGGGTTACCTCGTGGGACGAAACTATTGTCGATCAGGGTTGGTTCAAGTTACCCGATCAGCGGCGTATTTTTCGCGATTGGAGCTGGACACCTGAAGATGCCGGAGGTCAGGGAATTGTTGATTTACGACGAGCCATTTATCGATCGTCGAATGTGTATTTCTATGATTTAGCTACTCGGCTAAAGGTTGACGCACTGAGTACGTTTGCCGGCCAATTTGGCCTGGGCAGTGATGCTGCATTGGACGTTTATGAAGCTGCCGATGGCATTCTTCCGAATCGCGAATGGAAATACGGAACTCAGGGAAAAGATTGGTACACAGGCGACACTGTCAACATGGGGATCGGCCAAGGATATCTGCTCGTTACGCCGCTACAATTAGCCACAGTAGCTGCTGTTTTCGCTACGCGTGGGCAATGGAAACATCCAAGAATGTTGCTCTCGGGTGACACTTCGACGGCTGTCTTAACACAATCGCTGCCACCACCGATCGCGGGACCGTCCCATAATGACTGGGAATTAATGATCGATGCAATGGAAGAAGTTGTTCATCGAGGCAACCGGGTTATGGGCGATAACGGGACGGCGTGGGCCTATATTGGCCGTGATGTGAACTACAGGATGGCCGGAAAGTCGGGTACCGCGCAGGTCGTTGGAATTAGCCAAGACGAGCAGTACGATGAATCAGAGCTCGACGAATACGAGCGAAAACATGCGTGGTTTATTGCCTTTGCGCCGAGTGANAAACCCGTTATCGCTATAGCTGTATTAGTCGAAAATGGAGGAGGCGGGAGTTCNGTCGCAGCGCCCATTGCTCGGGAAATACTTGATTCATATTTGCTGCCCCAGATTGCGAGCAATCATTGAGGGACTATATTCGCTACTTNAATGATGGTGGGCGGGTACGACGCGATGACCCCCACAACAATAACTTTCATCTTGATCCGATGTTGTTAGTACCGCTCATCTGCATTATGGGGATTGGTCTGACGGTTCTATACAGTGCTGTTCACCAAGACCTATCAATCCTTGAAAACCAGTCGATAAAGCTACTCGTAGGATTTGTCGCGATGATCTTGGCGGCGTGGTTGCATCCGCGTGTATACCTTCGTTTTGCGCCGGTACTTTATGCCATAGGACTCATTTCCTTAATTGCCGTCGTCTTTTTCGGTACGACTGTGAAGGGTTCTCAACGTTGGCTTGATTTGCCTTTACTACCCCGCTTCCAGCCATCCGAATTAATGAAGGTCACAGTGCCTTTGACGGTAGCCTGGTTTTTGCACGACCGTCTTCTGCCGCCTAGAGCAATTGAGATCGTTGTCGCCCTCCTCGTGGCGCTTGTTCCCGGAATGTTGATCCAGCTGCAGCCAGACCTGGGAACGGCGATTCTCGTTGTCGGCGCAGGTGTTCTGGTAGTTCTGTTGTCGGGAATACGTTGGCGTTTGGTTCTTCTGAGCACAATAACCGTCGTTCCATTGTTACCCGCATATTGGTTTTTCTTGATGAATGAATACCAAAAAAAACGTGTTTTCACGTTTTTTGACCCAGAGAGTGATCCACTCGGAGCAGGTTGGAGCATCATTCAATCGACTACAGCGTTAGGTTCGGGAGGCCTTCTAGGAAAAGGACTTTTTGAGGGAACTCAGAGTCGCTTAGACTTTCTTCCAGAGAGTCATACCGATTTCATTATGGCAGTAGTCGGAGAAGAACTTGGTTTTATGGGGGTTATAACGTTAATAATTCTGTATGTTCTCGTGTTGGCTAGAGGTATGCACATTGCGGTCCAAGCGGGCGATACATTTGGGCGATTGGTCGCGGGTAGTCTAACGTTAACTTTCTTTATACACGTGGTCCTGAATGTCGCCGTGGTATCGGGCTTGGTCCCTGTGACTGGTGCTCCTTTACCATTAGTTAGTTTTGGCGGAACTTCTGCGATAGCCCTGTTAATTGGTTTTGGAATAGTGATGTCGATTCATACGCACCGTGGCTGGAGATAGAACGATGTACATAAAGTCTTCGTCTGCATTAATTTTGGCTTCAGTTTTGCTCAGTATCTTCGCGTCATCGATTTTTGCGGATTATGAGAACCGGGATTCGGTCAAGAATTTCGTCGACGAACTAGCTGTCGATGATGGATTCGATCGGCAACAGCTCCTGGATATCTTTGAACAAGTCGAAAAGAAACAGCGCATCATCGACCTTATTTCGAAGCCCGCCGAGAAAGCTAAGCCTTGGCACGAATACAGAGAGATTTTCGTGACGGCATCGCGGATTGCGGCAGGAATCGAATTCTGGAAGGAAAATGAAGCTGCGTTAAATCGGGCGCGACTAGAATTTGGGATTCCAAGTGAAATTATCGTCTCCGTTATAGGGGTGGAGACGAATTATGGCCGGAATAAGGGAAGTTTTCGTGTAATGGACGCGCTGTCGACCCTCGCTTTCGACTACCCGCCGCGAGCACGTTTTTTTCGTGGGGAACTCAGAGAACTATTGTTATTGGCACGAGAGGAAAACAAGGATCCACTCGAACTGATTGGCTCGTACGCCGGAGCCATGGGGGACGGTCAGTTTATTCCCTCCAGTTTTCGCGCATATGCAAAGGATTTCGATGGTGACGGTAGAAGAGACATATGGAGTAATCGAACTGACGCCATTGGCAGCGTAGCCAATTACTTCTATCGACATGGTTGGCATGGTGACGGACAAATCGCATTGCCGGTTACGGTTACTGGTGATCGTGTTGACCAATTTGCGAATCAAGGCTTGAAGCCGAAACGCTCCATAGCGGAACTACGAACAGCCGGTATGGAATCAGTTTCGTTGCCGGACGAAACACTTGGGGCGCTTTTTAAACTAGAAAACCGCGGTGGTTGGGAATATTGGTTGGGTCTTCACGATTTCTACGTGGTCACTCGGTATAACCATAGTCACATGTATGCGTTGGCGGTCGTGCAACTTTCTAACGCGATCCAAAATCGTTGGGAAGAGCTCAAGAAACCAGATCGTTTATGACGATTAAACGTTGGTCCAGGGATTTTGGGATTTTGACAATTGGCTTGATTGTGGGCTGCCAAAGTTCATTGATATCGAGAGAGGGAATCGATTTCGAACCGGCGGATCCCCCAGCATGGCTCGAGAACCTTCCGGATCCGATCGTTCATGATGAGGAACGCCTTTTAGCTGGTAACACTACGCCGTATTCGGTCCTCGGTGAAACGTATACGGTTTTATCGGATGCGACTGGATATGTTAGTGAGGGCTATGCTTCATGGTATGGGAGTAAGTTTCATGGTCGACCGACGGCGAATGGTGAACGTTACGACATGTACGCTTTAACAGCGGCCCACCGTCGCCTCCCCATTCCTTCTTATGTCCGAGTCATCAATCTGGATAACGGCAGAAGCACAATAGTTCGGATCAATGATCGGGGCCCTTTCCATGGGAATCGAGTGATCGATCTTTCGTATGCTGCTGCGGTGAAATTGAACTTTGAAAAGGTTGGCACAGCTAGAGTTAGGGTAGAAGTTGTTCAAGCTCCACCACAAACGCGGTCAAACCCCGCAACTTTACCTATCGTGACGAGGTATTTCGTGCAAACACGCACACTCAACGATCTGGATGCTGCTGATGCAGTCACAAAGGTTTTCGGTCGTATTTCAGACGCTATCCCATCGGTAGTAAGAATTGCTGATGAAAGCAGCTACCGTGTCCGCGCCGGACCTCTGGTGAGTCGCACTCAGGCAGAGAGGTTGTTAGCCCTAGCTGTCATGCATGATCTTCCAGGGCCCGAAGTGATTGAGGAATAAGAAATGTTGAGGAATTGGAATGAATATTGTCGAACAATCCGATTATCGGGGCTGATTAGCCTAGCTCTGCTCACATCTTACTCAGTCGGCGGAAATATTATTTTGCCGAGAGCGCCCGAATTATCCGCCAAAGGATACATCCTGATTGATGCTGATAGCGGTAGGGTGCTTGTTGAATCGAACGCTGACGACTCTCTTCCGCCCGCAAGCCTGACGAAGATTATGACGGGATACGTCGTTGCAGCTGAACTAGAGACGGGGCGGATTGGTCTCGATGATGAGGTGCCTATCAGCGTTAACGCGTGGCGCACAAAGGGTTCAAAAACGTTCATTCAGGAGGGGACGAAAGTAGCACTATCAGATCTGTTAAGGGGTGTCATAGTCCAGTCGGGTAACGATGCTAGCGTCGCTATCGCTGAGTACCTAGCCGGTGATGAGGATGCGTTTGCCGACGTGATGAATCAGTACGCGATGACGATCGGGATGAGCAGTAGCAACTTTTTAAACAGCACGGGATTGCCTGACGATGGGCATTATACGAGCGCTCGGGACATGGCGGCGCTAACGCTGGAATTAATTCGGCGTTTCCCAATGCATTATGCGATCTATGCTGAGCGTGAATTTACATTCGCCGAAATTCGACAACCGAATCGAAATCGCTTGTTGTTGCGAGACAGGACGGTCGATGGTGTCAAAACCGGCTATACCTTGGCGGCAGGCTATTGTTTGGTAGCTTCCGCTAAACGCGACGGCATGCGTCTCGTCAGCGTAGTGATGGGTGCGTCCAGCGATGAGGTGCGCATGCGAGAGACCCAAAAGCTACTTCAATATGGCTTTCGTTACTTTGAAACACGTGGACTCTACAATCCGGACGAACCGATAACGGAAGCTAGGATATATTTTGGTACGAGCGACTACGTTCCAGTTGGGGTTTCCGAGACGATGTACGTGACATTCGCTAGGGGACACTACGAAGATTTAGAAGTGGAAATTGAGTTACCAGCGCAGATTGAGGCGCCTCTAAAAAGAGGTGCAGAAATTGGTTCTCTGCGCGTCATTTTGGAAGGTGAAGACCTCGCGAAGAAGCCCCTCGTCTCACAGACGAGTAGTGAAGAGGCCGGAATTTTTTCTCGTATTTTCGACAGTGTTTATCTTTTCTTCGCTAGCATCATCGAGTACGACTGAGTGCGTCTTATTGTTCGGGATCTCGGTTTAACGGATTACGTTTCGGTGTGGGAGGCAATGGGCGTTTTCACCGACTCGCGCCAAAAAAATACCTTAGACGAAATATGGGTTACCCAACATAAGCGCGTCTTTACTCAAGGGCAGTCGGGCCGACCGGAAAATATCATTGAGCCGCGCGATATCCCCGTGATTCAAACGGATCGCGGCGGGCAGGTGACGTATCATGGGCCTGGGCAGCTTGTTGTATATCTATTATTCGATTTGCGTCGAATGGATCTGAACGTACGCATGTTAGTAAGCGGCATCGAGGAAAGTATTGTTGATGTCCTAGCCGGTTATTCGATTGGAGCCACGAGAGAAAGAGATGCGCCTGGGG
>PBAA01000031.1 GCA_002715785.1 Gammaproteobacteria bacterium
ATCGTAAAGTTCCGCATTGGAAAAGGGTCGACTAAAACCCGGCACGCCGGCCGAATGGCTAAGTAGGTACTTGACCGGTATTCGTTCTTTTCCGTTGGCGGCGAATTCTGGCCAATAGTCCGCAACGGGTGCATCGAAATCTAATCGATCCTGATCAGCCAACATCAACGCACATAGAAACGTCATGGTCTTGGTGGTGGAGTACACGTTAACGATGGTGTCTTCAAGCCACGGTCTGGTGCGCGCCTCGTCCTGGTGCCCGGCCCAAAGATCAACGACGTATTCACCTTCAAGTGTCGCCGCAAAACATGCGCCAACGTCCCCGTTCTCTTCAAAATTTCGCTCGAAGGCTTCCCGCACCGGCAGGAAACGTTCATCGCACTGGCCGTGGACTTCCATCGTTCTTGTCTCCCCTATTGAATAATCATTCTAAGGGGTAGGAATTGGCACAGTCACGAGGAAATGCAATCCCCGATGACTGTGCCGACAAAAACTAACCGCCAAATGTATGGCTTAGCTCTATCCCAAACATACGCGGCGGCATCGTGTACGTCGAGTTGAATTGCAAAGGAAGCGTCTCCGGATCACCGGTGAAGTCAAGGGCTCCGGAAAAGTACTCCTGGTCCGTCAGATTGCGCGCCCAGACGGCAACTTCGGTGCGCCCGTTGGCAGCCGTCCAGGTCACTCTGGCATCCATCAGCCAGAGCGGATCCTGTTTAGAAGCCAGCTTATTTTCGAGGGAATTCCATGACCGACTTGTATAGTTCGCACCAAGGTGAGCGGCAAGATTATGGCCACCGTCCATATGCCAAACGTACGACCCACTCAACGTGAGCGTCACGTCGGGAGTTTTAATGGGATCAACGTTCGTTAGGTCCCGGTCGACAATAATTCCCTCGCCCGTCACTGGATCGAGCAGATTGTCTTGTACATCAAACTGCTTGTATTTACCGTCTAGGTATCCCCACGAAGCTCCAAACGTCAGATCATCCGTCGGTGCCGCAATGATCTCGACTTCGATCCCGTATAAATGGGCCTCCTGAGCGTTAATCAAATCCGCGGTCGGTTGACCTTCGACAACACGACCCACCGTCAGCTGTTGCTCTTCGTATACGGTATAAAAGCTGGTCGCATTGGCCTGTACCCGCCCGTCCCGTATCAGGGACTTAACGCCAAATTCCCAATTTCCTGAGACTTCGGGTTTATACGGACGCATGGCTATGTCCTGATTAAAGCCGCCGCTCGAGTAGCCCATGCTGTATCCGCCATAGACCGTAACGTTCTCGCCCGGCTTGTAACTCGCAATCACCCTCGGCGTAATCTTGTCGAATTCTGCCTCCTGGTAACACGAGCTGCTGGTCGGTAATCCGGTTGCTGCATCAAACACCATACCCGGGCAGTTGTACGTCGGATCGAACGCGCCGCCGTGCAAGGTCTGCGTCCGTCTGAATTCCCGTTCATCCTTGGTTCGACGCAGACCGGCGGTCAAATCGAATTTGTCATTTACTTGGTAGACGCTTTCGACAAAAAATGCGGTCGACGTGTTCTTGGTGTCGTACCTTTGGTCTCGGCTACCAAACATCTGCGTGCCCATCACGATGTCAGCAATCCCCGGCGCGTAAAAGAGAGGCCATGCCTCCGCGCTCGGTGGCACATACCCTCGCAGTATTGGCACCCCATCACCTGAATGGGATTCTTCGGTGTAATAGTAGAAACCGGCAACCCACGTCAATCGACCGTCCAGCGAACTTCCGTCCAACCGGATTTCTTGGGAAAAATAGTCAAAGTCGTAAAGGATGTCTTGGCAAGTATCGCAAGCAGCGATCACGTCGATATAGTTCACCGTGCCACCATCCGACGCATTGCCCCACGATGAATTCACGTGTTCGGTAGCACGGTAAGAACTCACTGACGTCAACGTACCGCCACCCAAATCCACGTTCATCACCAGACCGAACGATTCCGAATCGGTTGTACTCACAGCGGGATCAAGTTCGTACGCGCTATACGCGTCACCCATATCGCACCCATTGGCGATCGTGTCGTAAACACCTCCTAAAAATAGGACCGCCGGAAGGCCGGCAGCCGTGGACCCATCTGCTGGTCCGAACCATTCGCAGCTTGCGAGCGACGGTAATTCGTCACGCCGTACGATATCGGCAGAAAATCGTGCATCGAATCGATCGGAAGGTGTCCAAGCAACGCTCGCTCGAACGGCCGTCTCGCCTTCGTCGTTCCATTTTGCCCCCGTGGCTAGGTTGTTCATGTAGCCATCGGCATTACGCGTCTGAAAGTTAACGCGAGCTGCCAGAGTGTCCTCCTTCAAGGGAATATTGACGTTCGCAGAAACGACGTTTGACGAAAAATTTCCAAATCCGACTTTCACCTTGCCGCCGAAGTCGGTATCAGGTTTCCGAGTGATCACATTGACCAGACCCGCCGTAGTATTCCTGCCGAACAGCGTCCCTTGCGGTCCACGCAGCACCTCGATACGTTCAATATCGAGTAGGTCGAATACACCGCCCTGGGGTCGACCCATGTAGACGCCGTCAATGTAGACCCCAATCTTAGGATCCATGGTCGCGCTCCAATTCACTTGACCAATTCCTCGCAGGAACACGTTCATGGTGCCCCGGTTCACGCTGGCATAATTGAATTGCAGGTTCGGCGCNAACCGTGAAATATCTTCAACGGAGACAATATTACGTTCCTCCAGCTGATCTTCCGACATCGCCGTAATGGGAATCGGGACGTTTTGTGCCGATTCGTCCCGGCGCCGTGCCGTGACCGTAACTTCTTCAATAGGCGCAGACGCTTCAGCATCTTCGGCTATCGCCGGAGACTGGACCACCAGCGTGCTGANGGAAAGTAAGATTGAAAGAAACCAAAAGGGAAATCGCATATTTGGGCTCCGGCAGGTTGGATCAGCTATTTACGCCAGCGCCTTATAGCCCTTGTTGNAAGCAAAAACAACTGATCTAACAACGACGCCTTACCGTAAATTGGCGCGTAAGCCCCGTNTNNATTGNNNTNCAGATNCCANTGANNNCTACCANCNGANCCGCNNTCCNNCCGTCNTNNCANNCNNNTTNGATNGNCNACGNNNCGANTCCGATTACCCNCCNAGCNTGCATTTCGCGGTACGATTTNATCGAATCTGAGNCCACTACTACTGAGAAATCGTGTAACGGCGAGACCAACTCTGCCCGAGCACCAAAAACGACCACGGAGACACGACATGGCTCACGGCAAGATACCCGAAGATCCCCGGATCGATCCGCGCATCAAGGCNTTATTCGGTTCATTTCCTGAAATCGTCACCGAAGACGCTGGCAGTCGAGAAGANATGCTTGCAGAAGCAAATTCGGATGAAGCCAAAGCACGCGAACAAGCTATGCAGGCGTTTTTTGAAATGTGCGACAACGAAGATATTGCGCCGAGCGAAGGCATCAGTATCAACACTCACACGGTCACATCGGAGCCCGATGCCAATTCCATCAATATTCAATTCATTCGTCCAACAACCGACGATCAACTTCCCTGCGTCTATTACATCCACGGCGGCGGGATGCAATCGATGTCGTGTTACTACGGCAATTACCGTGCTTGGGGGAAGATCATCGCTGCGCAGGGTGTTGCGGTGGCCATGGTTGATTTTCGCAACGCGTTAATGCCCTCATCCGTCCCTGAGGTGGCACCTTTTCCCGCTGGCTTAAACGACTGCGTTTCCGGCGTGAAATGGGTCGCAGCAAACGCCGCGACACTGGGAATCGATCCGAAACAAATTGTCATCGCTGGCGAAAGCGGTGGTGGAAATTTGACCCTGGCGACGGGGATGCAGCTCTTGAGAGATGGGGATATCGATTTGATCACCGGTCTCTACGCGCTCTGTCCTTACATCGCTGGAATTTGGCCACTACCCGAAAACCCTTCATCGATTGAGAATAACGGCATCCTTCTCGATCTCCATAACAATCAAGGCGCCATGGCCTACGGGATAGAACAGCTTGAGGCTCGTAACCCACTCGCGTGGCCGGGGTTCGCGACGGCCGAGGATGTTCGCGACCTGCCACCTACGGTGATCAGCGTTAACGAATGTGACCCGCTGCGTGATGAAGGCATCAACTTTTATCGCTTGCTCCTATCAGCGGGCGTCAAGGCGAACTGCAGACAGGTGATGGGAACGATTCACGGAACCGAAATATTCCCCATTAGCTGCCCGGAAATTAGTCGAGAAACCGGCCGCAGCATCGCCGATTTCTGTAAGGGAACGACCATGTGATCGTGGCTATCGNCTTCGGAGCAATCACCCGAAAAACCTAAACTTNGTGACGAAGCTAACTTCCCTAGAAACCTAATTTTTTCTCTTGGCTGGCTNGANCAAGATTCTGCCAGTCCAATTTGGCGGTTAGCTGCATCAGAGCGAAAAGAGTCACCACGGAAACGATCGTCACGATCAGACCGGTGATTCCTAGTCCCGAATCGGTCTGGTAAAAGAATGACCAGGAAAAGACCACCAAATAAAGTAACTGAAGTGATGTGACGACCAACGCGTACTTTTGNTCCTTCACCCTCGCCACATAGTTAAATGTCAACAAGCACGCAACCAACGATGCAATAACGAACGCGAGATNCATGGAAATGTGGTCTGCTGAGTACGAGAACATCAAATGAAACGACAAAAAGGTCGCTGCCAAGAACGCGTAGTGCATTGGATGNAGCCTATTTTTCGCCAGAATGCCAAAGATCGTGAGCACGACGAAAAAGAACAGCAGTGATATCGGTGCGAAGAAGGAAATACGCGACGCGATATCCCCTGGAATCATTTCTCTTGGCACAATCAGGCCAATATTCTTACCTGTCACAGTTTTATCGAATCGCCACTCAAATTCGCTTCGTCCATCACGCTGGTGAAGGGCCGAATAAGGAACCGTCCGTTTCGGAAGCTCGTATTTGATAAAGTCGGTCGTCAAGTTGAACGAAAAATTGTCCAGCCGCGTTAATCGCTCTTTTTCTAGATTGTCTAACTGCTTCTCTTCTCTCCCCCTCAATCGGCTCGTACCTTGATTGGATAACAAATAAAGCATGTATTCCGTNCCTGTCGTTTCGTAATCGAAATCGATCACCAATTTGCCATCAACGTAATTTGCCGTAGTGATCTCGACGGGGCTGTTGGACACAAGGCGCGAGAGAGGCTCGACCAATGTGTCATTAATCTTGAATTCGATGTCACGGAATATCGACTCAGACGAGCTTAAACCTGGNAGGAGAAACAAAGTTTCAACACGCAAATCCTCGGGAATAGCCTCAATGTCGTATTCGTAGTGACCTTGATATTTCGCCAAGAACACGGGGAACCATAAATTACCTACTTTTTTCCGCTCTAACGAAAGATCGACAGCCACGTTGGATGCCGAGGGATCGACAGTTTCTCTCTCTATATATGCCGTTATCGTCTCGAGACCGGCCACCTCGACCTTTCGTTTTTTGGTTTTCTCGTAATAGATGCGAGGCGGCGTAATGATGAGCGGACCACCATACGAATTTTGAACACGTTTGAGTAGACGACTCGCTTGCCCCTCGGTCCTATCGGCATTTGCGGTACCCAAAATCATCCATGCAATCGAAAAGCCAACAAAAATGATCCCTACAGCGGCAAACAGACCGAGTGTTCTCAGCATTATTCAGAAGCCCTTCGTNGAACAGACAACCCTAATGCGAACACCAACACCTCTCGTGGTANGACTATTTCCCGNTTTCTCTGACTGCGTCTATCGGCGTCGACTTGGTAGAGGCCATCACGGCATCATAGAGAAATAAGCAACGCCGGATTCGCAAAGTTTGTGCAATTCTCGGTGGTGAACAAAGGCAACGGTTCTTACCCAAATTCTTTGGCCGAACGGGTCCGTCGTGCTACCCCAACATGCCGACGAACCTCGCTCAAGGAGCGTTTTCTCTCGAGGACTCCCTATCCAGTCACCGTTATTGATTTACCGCGTGCACTTGACACTGCAACGTGGTCCCTCGTATCCACTTCCGCATGCCTTCGAATTGAGCCATGGATTCTTGCGCCCATGGCTCCTCCAGTGCGTCGATAATGGCTCCGACTCGATCAGGCGTCGGCGCTGAACTCGATACCATGATATTTCCGGAGTAATCGCCCGTATTCACGCGATAGGCTGCGATATGAACATCCTCGAACCCATTGCTGTGGTACGCGGCTTCCAACTCGTTTAAGACCGCGAGGTACGCCGCCGGAGAATCCGTTTCGATAAGAATATTCCACGCCGCATAGGTGTCGCCCGCAGTCAGGACTTGCTCAGACGATTTCACTACGCTCCAGATATCACGCTCCCGAACGGTGCGAATATCCTTAACTTTTTCCGTTTCTTTTTGCACAGCAGGATCTTGTGGACTTCCTGTAAAGAGATTCGCGTGACTTGGTGCGAGTGACCACCAATAAGCGTCCCCTTCTTCTTCAGCTCCCGCTCCGGGCAAGCAGGTACCTATTACTCCTGGAAGATTATTGATTTTTGCAAAGACCGGGGCAGAATCCTGAGCCCAAGCCACATACGCTGCAGCATCTTCAGTATTGACAGTTACAACCTGCACGGCGGGCTGGCTGAACGCAGCGATGGAAACCAACAGCGTGGCTGTCTGGAAAAACCTTTTCATCTCATGTCTCGACTTTTGTTAACAAAACGCGTAACCGGAACACACATCCTCAAGCACCGCAACAAAAAAGTTCCTNATGATCTCCCCTCTCGTTTGGTGCGGTAGCGACTCGATTTTTTGCGATGGTCGATTTGCCGAGGAGGNACCTCGCACGCTTGATTCTTGTCGATGTACGAGAAAAAGAGCATCAGTGCCTTTGACCAGTTNGACCGACCAGCGTAAGTTTCAANAGGAACCTTGGTGACAAGCGNTAACGGCCTGAAAAAACTACCCANGGATAGCTCGACTCTCTTAGNTGATGTGGTAGACCNCCCCGCATCAGACAATGGCGTTCGAGCTAAATGAAACGGCCGACGAAAAAGACGACTTCGACACAGGAAGAACCGACCCGAGCCTCCCTTCTCAAACAGATACGCAAACTCAACGACGGCCGGTTCGATATGAAATCTCTGTCGAGGACCAACATCCGTAATCTGTCGTGGACGCTTGAGCTACTACGACGAACCCAGGGTCGATCAAAAAAATAGCCGCGTTCCCGAGCGGTGGCCCGGTATGCGTTGATACGGGCCGAGCGCTGCTCTAAAAACCGCTCTCGCCGGATAGCTCTTTGACCAAATCACCGACGACAGTTTTGGCGTCGCCAAANAGCATCCAGGTCTTCTCATCAAAATAGAGGCCGTTATCGATCCCGGCAAATCCCGGGTTCTTCGAACGTTTAATCGCAAATATCGTGCGTGCTTTGTCGGCGTCGATGATAGGCATGCCATAGATCGGACTCGCCTCGTCACTCCGAGCGGCGGGGTTCACGACGTCGTTGGCACCGACCACCAAGGCGACATCGCATTGCGGCATCTCGCCGTTGATTTCATCCATCTCAAGCAAACTGGTGTAGGGAATGTCGGCTTCCGCCAGGAGTACGTTCATGTGGCCAGGCATGCGGCCAGCGACCGGATGAATGGCGAATTTCACTTCAATACCGCGCTTCAGCAGTTGGTCATAGAGTTCGCGAACTTTGTGTTGAGCTTGCGCAACNGCCATCCCATATCCCGGAATGATGACCACTTGATTCGCCTGCTCCATAATCTGTGAAGCACTTTCGATCGTGTCCGCTCGGTACTCCCCTTGTTCGCCGCCCTCTTGAGGAGGTGCCACGGNNCCAAAAGCGCCGAACAAGACATTCATGTACGAACGGTTCATCGCACGACACATAATGATCGATAAAATAAGTCCGCTCGCGCCGTCTAGCGCACCTGCCGTGATCAACAATTTATTTTCTAGCACAAACCCCATGGCCACGGCGGCTAGCCCCGCGTACGAGTTCAAAATGGCAATGACGGTCGGCATGTCGGCACCACCGATCGGGATGATCAGCAAGATACCGAAGAGCAACGCGATCACGATCACGCCACCGAATAACAACGGAGCGATTTCGGATGCGGGATCGTTTACGAGCATGGCACCCATACCGATCGCGACAACCAACAAGAGTCCATTGAAAATATTCTGGCCGAAGTAGGTCACCGGTCGCTGTGGAACCCAATTGAGCTCCTGTAATTTACCCGCAGCGAACAAGCTTCCAGTGAACGTAATAAACCCAAGAATGACTTCAGCGATGATTGCCACCATACGGAAGGTCGTCAGCGCTTCCGGTCCATCACCCAACCACGCAAAATACTTGGCGGTACCAACGAGACCAGCCGCCAAACCGCCGAAGGCATGTGACAACGCTGTCCGTTGTGGGGCTGCGGTGAGCGACACTCGAGACAGTGGCCAACCAACAGCAATGCCTGCCAGAACCGCTAGCACCATCCATCCATGATTCTGGACAAAGGGCTGGGCCCAAGTCGCCGCCATACCGATTGCCATGGCCAATGCGCCGGCGATGACGCCTCGACGCGCCGTCTTCGGATCGTTCATCCAATGCAATGAAAAGACGAACAATCCAGTCGCTACTAGATAGAAAAGTTCTACAAATGAAGGGCTCACGAGCGTCAGTCCCTCTTGAACATTTTTAGCATGCGATCAGTAATCAAAAATCCGCTAACGATGTTGGTGACCGACGCAAACAAAGCAATCAATCCAAGCACCCTAATTTCGATCGGGTAGTCGGGGCCTGCGACTAGGATCGCCCCAACCACCGCAATCGCCGAGATGGCATTGGTCAGTGACATGAGCGGTGTATGTAGCAATCTGGAAACCCGTCGAATGACGCCCAAGCCAATAAACGCCGACAACAGAAACACGAACACCATTCCCCAGTAGTCGACGTCTCCGGGGCCATGTGACGGGGCCATGGCTGGACTCGCCATCAACACCGTTGTGGTCGTGCTATTCGCTGCTAGCCCGACACCAAGAATCACTATAACGGTCGCCATTGCGACGATGACGGATCGAGGAAGATACCTTTTACTTTCCTTCATGGAGAAGAACCCTCTTTATGCTTAGTCACCGCCTCCCGCGTACGTTCATGGACGATCTCACCACCTCTGGTAATCAGACAGCCCACTTGAATTTCGTCTTCGAGATCCAACTTAAACTCGCCCTCCTCAGAAAAAGCCTCGAGAAAATTCGTCAGATTGCGCGAGAACAAAAGACTCGCGTGATCCGGCATGGTCGAAGCCAAATTGAGAGGCGCCAGAATACGCACCCCGTGTGCCTCGATGGTTTCGCCGGGCGATGAAAGCTCGCAATTGCCGCCACCATCAGCGGCAAGGTCAACTAATACGGATCCAGGCTGCATCGATGCGACCATCTCAGCAGTCACCAAAGTCGGTGCAAATACGCCGCCGATAAGTGCCGTGGTAATCACAACGTCCGATCGAGCAACCTGCTCAACTAACATTTCGCGTTGGCGTGCTTGGTCTTCTTCCGAAAGCTCCTTGGCATAGCCTCCACCAGCAGAAGCATCCTCGGTCAGCTCAATCCCGACGTATTTTCCACCCACACTTTCGATTTGTTCTTTCACTTCGGGACGAACATCCGTCGCCGTTACCGAAGCGCCAAGCCTCTTAGCAGTCGCCAGCGCTTGTAGTCCAGCCACGGCCGCCCCGATGACAAAGACTTTTGCCGGAAAGACCGTACCCGCAGCCGAGCTCAGCATCGGGAAATACTTGCCTAGTTCGGCCGCCGCTAGCAACACGCCCTTGTATCCCGCGATACTATTCATCGACGACAATGTGTCCATAGATTGAGCGCGTGTAGTCCTCGGAATCGCATCGGTCGAGAACGCAACGGCGCCGCTTTCGGCAAGGGACTCGATGTCGCTCAAATTTCTGAGCGGCATGAGGGAACCTAACACGAAGGCTCCATCGCGCATCCAGGTTATTACGCGGCGCGCGTTATCAGCATCGTTTTCGGGCGCGTTAACCGTCAGTAGTAAATTGGCCGAACGGACCAGGCCTTCCACAGCGGACTCAACGGTCGCTCCTGACTCCTGGTACGCCTCGTCTGAATACCCGGCGCGTAGGCCAGCGCCAGTTTCCACGCCCACCGCGAATCCGGACTTAATCAGCTTTTGACATGACTCGGGAACCAAGGCAACCCGACGTTCGAAGGGACGACTTTCCCGAAGCACCGCTATCTTCACCGTTGCTTCCTTCTCGTGCACCTTCGGGGGCGCAACCCAACAACGAAATGTCCTTCATATGCCCGGGTAGTGTCAATACCCAATGGGAAAAACGAGTAATTTTTCGGCGGCGCGTCATATGCACCCTGTCTAACCCGACCAGCGCTCTCACCTTTCCTGTCCGATGCTGTGGGACCCACATCACTTCTTCCGTTCGCCGAGTTCAGGAATTTCGCTTGCTCGCGCCGACGCCCCACAAATGCACCTCGTTTTCCTCGAGGTTTTTATCTTCGCCCAAATCAAACGCGTGTCCCCATCCATGCTGTAAAACTTCTGTGTCTTTCCCGTCGTCTGTTTATCAAGTACCCAGCTTTCTTCGAACGTTCGAGTACGAGCCTCGCCACTCTCACCTAGTGTTCGGATTCGTAACGTATAAACGCCTTCCGATGTAGGACAGTCCTCGTTCGACACTTCTTGAACGATCCGCACCCTATCGTTCATTTGTGTGTAAGAAATAGAAAGATCCGCGTCGCAAAGATTCGAAATCTTTTGCTGTGGCAGTGTCACCTTGGTTGTTACTTCGATGCCCTTCGCCACCTTGGCAATCTTTTCTTCACCCAAAACCGTTTCCTTGAACGTTCCTCTCGCACCATGCGCTGCTATCGAAACGCAGAGCAAAATTAAGACGATACAAGCCTTCTGTTTCATAATTATCCTCCTAGCTGCGTTGCACTCTCAGTCAGCGATCCGCTGATTTCCTCCGGTTCCCACCAACGCGAATCTGCGGCGAAAGGCACCGGTGGCAACATGTTCTGCTTCAAGGCGTCATCCAACATAGATGCATCAGGATGCGGAAATTCCGCCTCGATAAGTATTCGCGCGTCATCCAGGTTTCCCACGCTCATTTCGGTGAATGCGAGTGTTAGGCGCATATCGGGGTCAGAACGTTGCTGCAATAACGCCAAGGCTTTGCTCCGCGCCTTCACTCGTTCTGGACGAGCACCGCACAGCGCATAAGCGCGGATCTGAACGACGTGCGCCTCACCCCAATTCGCTCGCAAACGGATCACTTCCGAAAGGCTCAACAGGCCGCCCGCACAATCCCCGTCCGCAAGTCGAGCCATCGCTAACCAATAGAAGTAGTACGGATTTTTGGTGTCCCTGATCGTTAGCTTTTCATATACCGCACTGGCCAACTCGTACGACCGAGCTTTCATCGCCAAGGCCGCAAACAGTGCGTGCGAAGCATCATCGTCGAGGACTGTCCGAGCCATTTCAGCCGCCTCTAAGGCCGCCGTCATGTCGGCTGGATGAAGCAGGGATGCGAGGTGTCTCCATACCGCCCCTTCATCAGGACTCTCGTGAACGACCCTACGGAGTTCACTGATCGCTTCAGCCGAACGACCTTGACTCTCCAACACACGAGCAAAGCCTAGTCCGATGACTGCATCGTCGGGTGCCAAATTCGCTGCAAAGCGATACGCTTGCAACGCTTCGTCGACGTCGCCACGTTCCCACGCCCACTTTGCGGCCTTCACAAAAAACTGCGGACTGACACTAAGTTCTGCAACCTCAAGCAACTGCGGATCCCGGATGGTGGGAGCTGTTGGGCTTCGTCGCGCGACCCATTGTCTGGACGCCTTTAGATCGCCCAGTCGAGCCCATACCAACCCGAGCTTGTAGGCGACCTGTCCGGATTCTTCTACCCGCCAGCATCGTTCAAGATACGCTTTCGCTAGATCCCAGTTCTTTGCCCCGATCGCGACGTCAGCGAGCGCAGACAGCAAAGCGGGACTCTCTGGCCCATGCAACTCCGCCCGCAGCAATACGGCTCGAGCTTGTGAGTAATCGCCGGTAACCGCCAATGCGACGCCCAAGCGATACAACGCCAGGTGGTTGTTCGGCTCCTGCTTAATAACCGTGGTGAAGTCCTCGATTGCCTCGCGAACACCGCCCCGATCCATTCGAACAACGCCTCGCAGGTAGTGCCACCGGGGGAGCGATACTTCTTCAATCGCTTTGGTGTACTCAACTTCCGCCACATCCAGAAGAAACTGGGCGTGGTACAGCATCGCGAGGTCACCACGAGCGTTAGATCGCTCTTCAGGTGACGCCAGTATTTTTACGTCCCGTTCGACCTTGTCTTGTGCCGTCCGCAACGTTTCCGCCATCGGCAACGACAATCCCTCTAGATCGACTGCGTATAAAAACCCCGAAGTAACAAATACCGCTAGGCGAAAACCCCAACTGCAGGTCTTCGGCGTCATGACCCGAACATAAACAGTCAACCGCCGTACAAAGTCGCGTCGCATGCGCTCCACCGACATATCGGGTAAACGCCAAGTCGACGGCATCTACCCATTGAGCCCATTATGAACTCAAAAACCCAACCCCACACTCGAAGCATTCAATCAATGGTCCCCGGCCTCCCGGTAGCCGATCGGTCATAGGCTTGCACTTTTCCGCTAGCTCGACTACACACGCAAGTACCAACACAAACTGGATGGATTCGTGGACCTCTATTACGCCGCCGCCTGTCAAACCGATTTTGCAGCGCCATCAAGCCGCGAAGAAATCGTCACGCGCACGGAACGAATGGCCGAGCTCGTTAAACAGACGATCACAGGATATGAACCTTTTTTCGATGTGCGATTGCTGGCTTTCCCCGAGTTTTCGCACGCGGCCCCGATCTACCAAACCGTTGACGAACTCCGAGAAAAACTCGCCATCGAAGTTCCAAACGAACACACAGAAATCTACACACGTCTTGCCAAGGAATACGGCTGCTGGATTCAAACCGGTAGCTTCATCGAACACGATCCCAATTACCCGGACCACCTCTTCAATACAACTGCATTGGTTGGACCCAACGGCGTCATTTCAAAATATCGGAAGATCAACCCGTGGATCCCATGGGAGGTCCACGCATCGCCACACGATATCCCCGGCTACAACGAAGAGCCCTTCCCCGTTGCCCAAACCGAAATTGGCAATATCGGTGTCGCGATCTGTTACGACTGGCTGTTCCCAGAAACGATTCGACAAATCGCGTTCAATGGCGCTGAGATCATCGTTCGGGTGTCGGCTTATATGGATCCGTGGGGGACAGCTCAACCCATGGATTGGTGGACTTCGGTCAACCGAACGAGAGCGCTGGAAAACTCGACCTACGTCGTAGCCGCGAACCAGGGAGCGAGCCTCTCGCATTACCCGCCCTTTAGTTGGCCCGGTGGAAGTATGGTGGTGGATTTTGATGGCCGCATTCTCGCGCAAGCAGATCCGGGGCCGGGCGAAAAAGTCGTTGTCGCACCGATCAATGTTGACACGCTACGTGCAGAACGGATGCGCCGTAGAGGACACGACATGCGCGCGCACCTTCGGAGCGACATCCATTCATACCTTTCACGTAATTATTTGGATGCCGGCATTCAAGACCTCTCAATCGAATCCAACAACCAACGCATTGCCAATGCGAAAGAACGGCTCCGTTGACTGAGGCAAGGACACTCCGCCTCTTGCTCGCTGGCGGGCTAATATGGCTCGCTACCGCCTGCGGTCAGCCCGAGGCGTACTCTACACTCGACGCCGAGCTTAACGACCAGGGCGTCGCTCAAATGGGGCGATACGAATACGAAGATGCACATGCAACGTTTGCTGCAGTGGTCGATTCAGCGCCGACTTGGCTGGACGTCCAGGTCAATCTCGCGATCGCCACGCTAAACCGTCAGCGCGAGGGCGACGAATCACTCGCGCTAGGGACGCTGGAAGGAGTTCTCAAAATAGAGCCTCGACATCAACGAGCGCTCTATACAAGTGGCCTCATTCATCTCTACCTGGGTCGTACGGAACAAGCCATACCGTTGTTTCGGGCGGTCGCCGTGGCCGATCCTAATGATGCCTACACCGCCTACTTTCTAGGCCAGTCATTGTTGCAAGCAGGCGCTCATGTTGAAGCGTCCCAATGGCTACTCCAAGCGGTTCGACTCGACCCATACTTACGCAGCGCGTACTGGGCAGCGGCACAAGCGTTGCGCAGAACCGAACGCGCGGATGCAGCGAGCCGGCTGATCGAGGACTATCAGCGGTTCGAACCCAATCCCGCAGCAAAGCTTGCAGGATTCTCGTACAAACGCATGGGACCCAAGGCCGAAGCCACCGCAACCCCCGCACCTCCAAAAAGTTCGCCCCAAGTTCCTATAGGCGCCCTCTTTACCGAACCCCAAAATCTTGATTCCAGGGACTGGAGTACGGCGACGCTAACGACCGTTGACCTCAACGGTGACATCCGACCAGATCTTGTCGTCAGCACGAACCAAGGCACAACCATCTTTCAGGGAGTTCCGACAGGAAACTTTACGAGTATCGACGCTCACCCAATCATGGAGCAAATCGGCGCGCCTCTCTGGGGTGATATCGATAACGACGGTCTCGTCGACGTCGCCTTTTGCAGTCCAACGGGAAGTCGGTTCTGGCGACAAGCAACATCTTCACGGTGGGATCCGATCGGACTCAATATCGATGAACCTTGTACAGCCGGCGCTTTGTTCGATAGCGACCACGACGGCGATCTAGACCTCTTGGTTACTGGTCCAAACGGCAATCTACTCCTCTCCAACAATCGCGACGGAACCTTCCGGTCACTGGCCGAAGACATCGGCATTCGCGGTCGGGGTGGCAAACAAATTCTAGCAACTGACCTCGATGCCGACCGCGACCTCGACCTGATCATCCTAGGCACCAACGACCGCCACGACATTTGGCGCAATGACCGAACATGGCGGTACGAGGCCGTTCCGGCATTAGCCGACCTAGGCAACAGCGCCATAACGGCACTGAGCGTCGCAGACGTCGACGCCGACGGCTACAACGAAATATATGCCTTGCGAAAGACCAATCGATTAGAGGTATGGCAATACGATGGGTCGACTTGGCATCACGAAACAGTAGTCACGCCATCCCAATCGACGCGCGCGTGGGACGAGATGGCATTCAACGACTTCAATGGCGATGGCCACCCGGACTTGTTGATTTCAGGTCCCACCGGCTTTGACGTCTTTGATCTCGCCGGCGGCGCCTTTTTGTTCTCAAGGGATATTGAGGTTGCGTCGGCGATCGCTGTAACCCTAGACGTCCGGCTGGGGCCCGCAGTCGTGGTCGCGGGAAAGACAGGCCTCCATGTGTGGCATCCCGGCCCTGGGCGTCATCCTTTTCTCACCTTGATCCCTACAGGAAAAAGTGAAGCCGAACAAATGCGCTCTAACGCTTCCGGCATTGGAACACGTATTAAGGTCCGTAGCGGCGGCCGTTGGTCCATCGTCGATTCGCTAGATTCGCATTCGGGACCTGGCCAGAGCCTAAGCCCGATCAGTGTCGGCTTGGCTGGCGAGGACACGGCTAATTTTGTCGCGCTGGAATGGTCTGATGGCGTATCTCAAACGGAAAGCGGTTTAAGCACGGACGAACTTCACACGCTGGCCGAAGTCCAACGGCAACTCGCAAGTTGTCCCGTCGTCTTTGCCTGGGACGGATCATCGTATCAATTTATCAGTGACGTCCTCGGCGTAGGCGGTCTCGGATTTCTTGCCAAACCCGGCGTCTATGTGCCACCCCGCCCTTTCGAGCGGTACTTGATGGATTCGGATCAACTGCGTGCACGTAACGGTCGTTACCTCATCAAATTGACCGAGCCAATGGAAGAGGCCGCATACCTTGACGCGGCGACGATCCAAGTCTACGACTTGCCGGATGACTGGTCGCTCGCCCTCGACGAACGCATGGGTGCTGGCGATCCAGTAGTCACCGGCCGCGCGATTACCTACCGCCGTTCGACCCTACCCAGCCGCGTCACCAATCAACAAGGTGACGACGTCACGAGTCTAGTAAGTTATCGCGACACGCATGCCCCAGACCCGGGCGCAATCGATCGTCGATTCGTCGGCCTTTTGGCGGAGAATCAAGTGCTCACGGTCGAATTCGAAGAACCCATTGATACCACCGGCGCCGTGCTACTTGCGGACGGCTGGTTAGAATACGGCTACTCTCAAACCGTGTTCGCGGCGTGGCAAGCTGGGAAAAGGTATCAGGCACCCAGCCTAGAGGCTAAAGATCGTAGCGGTAATTGGCACCCGCTACTCCAGGAGTTTGGGCACCCAGCCGGCATGCCGAAGCAGATGGCAATTCCTCTAACCAACTTGCCGCTTGGCACGAACGCTATTCGACTCTCATCGAACATGGAAATATATTGGGATCGTCTCCAGATCGTATGGGAAGAGAGCCTCGAGGGCGTCTCCCCTAAAACGATTCAACCTATCACCGCAAGAATCGCAAAAATCGGATTTCCGAAACGCACCACTGGTGCGCAACGCCTGCCCCACTATGACTACAAGGATCGCAGCCCTTACTGGGACACTAAGTTTCAAGCGGGCTTTTACACATCGCTCGGCGAGGCAACCGAACTAATCGAAAAGGTCGACGGCGCCCTTGCAATCATTGGAGGCGGTGAGGAAATTCATCTTGAGTTTCCGGCAGTGGCGCCCGTTCAACCGGGTCACCGACGCTACTTTGTACTCGACTTCCGCGGCTACGCGAAGGATATGGACTTGTATACGCAACACGGCGAGACCATCCGGCCGATGCCAAATGGCAACAAATTAGATCCCCAGTCATTGGCGCGCCGGAACCGATTGCACGAGCGCTACAATGTTCGTTTTCAGGCAGGCCTTTGACATTTCATGTCACAACGTCTGACACCACCGCGCGGTCGGTGTTCGCCGCATGGCGTATCCGTCCATTTAGTTAGCAGGACAAATCTTGCATACCGCTGAGGTCGTCAGTCCGGGACTCCGTAAACTGCTGCTCGCGGTTTTGGTGATTTTTTCCCTGCTCGTGGTTGACTCCGTCTACCTCGCAACTATCACGTTCCTTCAGTGGCTGAACGACGTAACTCTTGAGAATGCTGTCTACCAGTCAGCGTTTTTGGCGCACCTTGTCCTTGGAATCATCGTTATCGTGCCGTCAATCGTTTACGCCGTACTCCACCTGCGACGTGCCATTGATCGCCCCAATCGGATTGCCGTACGTCTCGGACTCGCACTTTTTTTCACGTTGGTCATCCTATTGGTCAGCGGCATTGTCCTAACTCGCGGTATGCCTCTTGTTGAAATACGACATCCTGTCGGCCGCGAAAGCCTCTACTGGTTGCATGTCGTCGCACCCTTAGTGGTTGTTTGGCTCTTTACCCTTCATCGCCTCGCTGGATCACGTATTCGCTGGGAAACGGGCATCGGGATTGGTCTGGCAAGCATCGTACTCAGCGTCGCCGGAGTATGGGTGAGCGAAGCCCAACGTGTCGATCGCGAACTCGCGCCAGAACCGTATTTCTTTCCTTCCTTGGCACGGCCCGCTGACGGGAGGTTCATCGATTCGGCTGATCTGATGCGCGATGAATATTGCGCAGAATGCCACCAAGATATTCATTCGCAGTGGCAATACAGCGCGCATCGGTTCGCTTCATTTAATAATCCGGCGTACCTATTTTCGGTACGCAATACTCGCGAAATGGCGTTGGCACGCGATGGTGACGTTCGTGCCGCTCGATTTTGCGCGGGCTGCCATGATCCGGTCCCGCTTTTTTCCGGTGCCTTCGACGATCCTGAGTTCGACGATGTAAATCATCCGACCGCTAATGCGGGTATTACATGCGTGGCGTGCCACGCGATCGAACATTTAAACAGNCCCCGCGGAAATGCTGATTACCTCATCAGAGCGCCAGAGCACTATCCGTTTGCATTCTCTGACGATCCTCGNCTCGTCTGGCTCAACGGCATCCTGATTAAAGGGAAACCGTCATTCCACAAAAAGACTTTTCTAAAACCGCTCCACAAGANTCCAGAGTTCTGTGGTACATGCCACAAAGTTCACTTACCGAAAGAACTCAACCACTACCGCTGGTTACGGGGTCAAAATCATTACGATTCGTACCTCCTGAGCGGCGTCTCGGGNCACGGTGTTGCAAGCTTCTATTATCCTGATCGCGCCNTCGACAGTTGCAACGAATGCCACATGCCATTGACGCCATCCGCGGACTTCGGCGCAAAACCGGACGGAATGATGGGCACGCTGGCGGTTCACGGTCATCACTTTCCTGCCGCCAANACTGCGATACCACACTTGCTCAACATGCCATCGNGCGTGAACGAGAAACATCGATCGNTCCTGAAAGACTCGCTCCGAATCGATGTCTTTNCGGTNCGCGAAGGTGTCAACATCGAGGCGCCCGTGGATGGTGCACTACGCCCCAGCATCCCCGTACTCAAACCAGGGTCCACTTATCTCATCGACATCGTGATCCGAACGCTAACGCTCGGACATCTATTTTCCGAGGGGACCGCCGATTCNAATCAGATCTGGCTCGATGTTACTGCGACGATGGGCGGCAAGATCATCGGTCGCAGCGGTGGCCTACGCAGCAGCGATGGGGGGCTCGATCCGTGGTCACACTTCGTCAATGCCTATGTACTCGATCGACAAGGCATCCGGATCGATCGGCGCAACGCCGAAGATATTTTCACGAAGCTCTACGATCATCAAATTCCGCCAGGCGCCGCCGATGTCGTCCAATATCGTCTCGAGATTCCCCCAACCGTGACTTCCCCCATTGAGCTCACGGTCAAACTGCATTATCGAAAATTCGATACCGCGTATGCCCGCGCGTTCCTCGGAGACGAATTCGTTCGCAACGACCTTCCGATCACGGTCATTGCAGAAGACCGGGTAGTGTTTCCTGATACAGAAACCGCTGAAGTAGATATGCCAAACATTCCTGAATGGCAGCGTTGGAATGACTACGGTATCGGGCTGCTACGTAAACCCGATCGTGGACAACTTCGACAAGCAGAAGCTGCATTTCGTCACGTGATCAAATTCAATCGCCCCGAAGGAGCGCTGAATTTAGCCCGCGTGCTCCTTCGTGAGGGTCGGTTGGACGAAGCCATTGATGCCCTGCAATCAGCGGGCGCGCAGGGAGCTTACCCATGGTCGATTGATTGGTTTGGAGGCTTGGTCGATCTGCAGAACGGTAATCTCGATGCCGCGATCGAATCATTTACCGCGCTTACCGAAACCAAATATCCCGATGCCAAAGCAAGAGGCTTCGACTTTTCGTGGGATTACCGGCTCCAGAATACTTTGGCGCAAACGTTATTTGAACGCTCGAAATTAACCACGTCCGACCCCGCCGAAATCGTCTGGTTAGGGCGAAGTGTCGATCACTATCAGCGATCCCTCCGCGTAGATCCAGAAAACGTGACTGCACATTATGGTCTCGCCCAAGTCTACGCCCGCCTAGATCGTCCAATTCAAGCCGAGAAACACCGCCAACTCCACGAGAAGTACCGCCGCGACGACAACGCCCACGATCGCGCATTAGCATCGGCGCGAAGGAGTAATCCGGCCGCAAACCATGCGTCAGAGGCGGTGGTGATCTACGACTTGCAACGCCGCGGAGCATATGGTCTACCGGCAAATTAATGACTGATTCCGAACACGACGAGGCACGCATTCGACGAGCTTTTCGACGATCACTTCTTGCGATCGCAAGCGCTCTTCTCCTCGGTCTTTTGATCCTCCTAGGACAACGATTCAAGCAACCCGCATCGCAACCGATAGAACAACGCGAAACGCTCGGACCAAGTAGCGTCGAAAGAGACACCGTAAGCGCACCGGACCTCGTCTTTACAGACATCACCGCGTCCGCCGGACTCGACTTTATTCATGTTAACGGTGCGCACGGCGAGCGGCTTCTGCCGGAGACGATGGGCGGAGGCATCGCGTTTCTTGACTTTGATAACGACGGCCATCAAGACGTCGTCCTTGTGAATTCGAATAACTGGCCATGGCATACCAATACCGGACCCCCGCCTCAGTCGAGGCTCTATAGAAACGACGGCAGCGGAACCTTCAAAGACGTTACCGAGATGGTCGGGTTTGACGCAATACTCTATGGCATGGGCGTCGCGGTTGGTGACTACGATGGCGACGGTTACGTTGACGTGTTTATTTCTGCCTCCGGTAATAACAAGTTGTTGCGTAATATTCGTGGGACTCGTTTTGAGGACGCGACCGCAGCTGCCGGCGTTTCAGGTGCAAACGATACCTGGAGTACGAGCGCCGCCTTTTTTGACTTCGACCAGGACGGGGACCTCGACCTTTTCGTCACTAATTACGTCGGCTGGTCGAGGGAAATCGATCGTGAAGTCGACTACCGACTAACTGGTATTGGTCGAGCATACGGGCCACCAACTGATTTTTCTGGCACCCATAGTTACCTTTACCGAAACGACAACGGTCGATTCGTAGATGTTACGCAGGACGCAGGTATCACCGTTAACCAGGAAGGTTCCGAACTGGCCGTCGGCAAGGGACTCGCAGTACTCCCCATCGATATTAATAACGACGGCTGGCTTGATCTGGCGGTGGCCAACGATACCGTCCGTAACTTTTTATTCGTTAATCAGCAAGATGGTCGATTTGTTGAGCGAGGTATCGATTACGGATTCGCGTTTGATAGTGCGGGATTAGCCACCGGCGCAATGGGAATCGACGCTGCTCGTAACGGCGTTGACGGCAGCCTTTCGTTGGCCATCGGCAACTTTGCGAACGAGATGTCTTCCTTCTACGTGTTGAGGGACGGCGAAGAGGTATTTAGCGACAATGCCATAGTCGCGGGTATTGGCGCCGACTCACGCCGCGCCCTCACCTTTGGCCTGGTATTTTTTGACGCCGACCTCGACGGAGCACTCGATCTTCTCGCAGCCAACGGCCACGTCGAGCCGGAAATTAACCGTGTCCAAGCCAGTCAACAATATCGTCAACCGTTGCAGTTGTTTTGGAACTGTCCGTCTAGATGTTCTCGCCCCTATCAACTCGCCCGCAACACGGGCGATCTAGCCGTTGCCCGAGCCGGCCGTGGAGTGGCCTATGCAGACATTGACGGTGACGGAGATCTCGATGTCATCCTGACTCAGGTCAGCGGCAAGCCCTCTTTGTTACGAAATGACCTCGCATCCGGAAATCACTGGATGCGCCTTAAGCTTCAATCGAATCCACCGAACCGCAATGCCATTGGCGCCACCGTTAGCTTGTTCACAGCAAACACGCGTCAGGATCGGATGGTGATGCCGACCCGCAGTTACCTATCCCAAGTCGAATTGCCGCTAACGTTTGGGCTAGGACCCGCG
>PBAA01000032.1 GCA_002715785.1 Gammaproteobacteria bacterium
GAGCCCTCACGACATGGGGCTGCGGCGTCACATCGTGAACACAACGCCGCTGGAAGTGGCGTTGGGAATCCCGGCGCGCTAAGCGGGAGGTGCAACCGCGCTTAATTAGAGACCGGACGAGGGGCGGCTGAACCATAGCTGCCCCTCGTTGATTTATTGGCCCCGTGAGGAGTTGGACATGCCACACAGCACTCTGACCGTTGGCAAAGTTGAGATCACCGTTCTCCACGACGCCGAAGTGGCGTCGCCCTTTAGCCAGTCGTTCCCGGACGTTCCGGCGGCGGCCTGGGATCCCTATCTCAAAAGGTATCCGGAAGCCTTTGTTAACGGTGACAGCCGGCGCACCCATTTCGAGTGTTACCTGGTCNGCTCTCAGGGCCGCACTCTGCTGGTCGACACCGGCCTGGGCACCAGTCNAACCAACCCCGGCACCGTGGACCAGATGTTCGGCGGGACACAGGGTGTCTTATTGGAAGAANTGCAGTCGGCCGGNTACCNACCGGGCGACATCGACACCGTGTTCCTGACTCACCTGCACCTGGACCACGTGGGCTGGAACATGACCCAGAGTGGGGNTCTGGGAATGCCAACCTTCCCCAACGCCCGCTACATCGGCAACCAGGCCGACTGGGCCGCATTTGATACGCCCAGGGACTCGGAGATNTTTGGGTTCTCCTGGTGGGCCGATACCGTTGCGCCATTGAAGAAGGCGGGCGTTCTCGACCTGGTGACGGAAGAGACCAAGCTCAACAGNGAATTGACCATCACCCCGACTCCNGGGCACACCCCCGGCTCCATGAGCCTGGTGGTCAACTCCGGCGGCGAAACAGCGTTCCTGATGGGAGACGTGTTCCACGGCCCCGCCCAAGTGACTGAGACCGACTGGGTGTTCCGTTTCGACATGGACTCGGAGCAAGCCGGCCGGACCCGCCGAGAGATACTGGACCGGGCGGAAAAAGAGAACGCTGCCATCGCCATCTGCCACCACAGCGGGTTCGGCCGGGTGGTCACNGANCAGGGCAAGAGGTACTGGCAGGCCCTGTAGAAGCAACTCCCAGACCTGGTACGCTATCGAGACTGGATGATGGGTTGGCCGACGTAGGCGCGGGTTTTTAACCCGCCAACACTCGCATCAATAACGGCCATCGCGCCGAGGAGACAAAATGCCCCACAGCACGTTGACCGTTGGCAATGTTGAGATCACGGTTCTCCACGATTCGGAGGTCGCTTTGCCCTTCATCCGAACTTTCCCGGACGTTCCCAGGGATGCCTGGACTCCCTACATGGAACGGTANCCAGACGCCTACACGAAGACCGCCACGGGCGACGACAGCCTCAGGGTCCACTTCGAGTGCTATCTGGTGCGCTCCCAGGGCCGGGTTTTGCTAGTGGACAGCGGACTGGGCAACGCCAACTCGAACCCCAACGTNGTGGAAATGATTGGCGGCGGAATTGACGGCGTGCTGTTGTCGGAACTCGAAAAAGCAGGGCTCAAGGCTTCAGACGTCGATACTGTGTTCCTAACTCACTTGCACCCAGACCATGTGGGCTGGAACGTGGCACGGCCAGCGGCCGACAGTGCCGATGAGTCGCCGACCTTCCCCAACGCTCGCTACGTGGCTCACGAGGCCGACTGGGCGGCTTTCGACACACCTCGAGACTCGGAGATCTTCGGCTACGACTGGTGGGCCCAGACCGTGGCGCCCCTCCGGCGATTTGGCGTTCTGGACCTGATCACCGGCGAGACAGAACTCACGGGAGAACTGACCGTTACCCCCACTCCGGGCCACACCCCCGGCTCCATGAGCCTGATCGTGAATTCGGGCGGCGAGAAGGCGTTCATGATGGGTGACGTGTTCCATGGCCCGGCCCAGGTCACCGAGACTGACTGGGTGTTCCACTACGACATGGACCCGGAAACGGCCGGCGTGACTAGACGGGGCATGTTGGACCACGCTGAGCAGGACAATGCCGCCATAGCCATCTGCCACCACAGCGGCTTNGGACGGGTAGTCAGGGAGAGCGGCAAGAGGTACTGGCAGGCGTTGTAGGGGATNGGGTTCGTGCAGGGAGCCCAATCGCAAGACACAAAAAAGTGTAAGGGCACGGTATTANCGTGCCCTTACACTTTTTTNTTCCATTCGTGGTGAGCCCGTCGAACCAACTGCCAGCGTGGACCTAGCGAATAAGCGGCACCACTTCACGCATGGCTTGGATGGTCTTTTCTACGTCTTCGTCGGTGTGGACGGCTGAGGGGTAGTATTTCTGGGCGCCTTTTAGGATTCCTCTTTCCAGCAGGCCGGTGTTGAACCGGGTCATCATTGCGCTGTCGGCGGCCAGGGAATCGCGGTAGTTGGACACCGGTTGCTCAGAGAAGTAGACGTCGAAGATTGCGTCCTCTCCGCAGCTCTGCACCGGCACGCCGTTCTCGTTGCNGATCTCCACCAGCGCCTCGCGTATGGCNGCGCCGGCCCCGTGCATCGTTGGGTAGNTGCCTTCTTCGCGCATCACGGACAGGGTGGCTAGGCCGGCGGCGCAGGCCACAGGGTTGCCGTTCAGGGTGCCAATCTGGTTGACATAAGTGTCATTGTCGGAGGCTTCCCGGTCGAAAACCGATAGGATATCGGCCCGGCCTAAGACGGCTGCCAGTGGGTAGCCGCCGCCCATGATCTTGCCCACGGTGCACATGTCCGGCGTTACGCCAAAGAACTCTTGGGCGCCGCCGTAGGCCAGGCGGAAGCTGGTCACCACTTCGTCAAATATTAGCGGGATATTGTGTTTTTTTGTCAGGTCGCGCAGTCCCTGCAGGAACCCCGGCTTGGGGGAAATGACCCTTTGTACCGGCTCCACGATCACCGCCGCGATGTCGTCGAGGTGGGCATTGATGATCGTCTCGGTGGTGGCCAGATCGTTGTACGGGGCGATGAGCATCAGGTCTTGAATNGCCTTGGGGATGCCGCCGCTGCTGGCCTGGGCCTGGGGGTACTCCACCGAAGCCGGTGGAGTCAGGCTCATCAGGGCGTAGTCGCTGGTGCCGTGGAAGNCGCCCTCGAACTTGAGAATCTTCTCTTTGCCCGTGAAGGCCCGGGCGGCGCGCATGGCATTGAAGCAGGCGTCGGTGCCGCTGGTGGTGAATCGCACCTGCTCGGCGCAAGGGACGGCGTTGACCATCACCTCGGCCAGTTCCACTGCTTTGTCGTTGGTNGCGAAGAAGGTGCTGCCGCCCTCAACCGCCTTGATGACAGCTTCGGTGACGGCCGGGTGGGCGTGGCCCAAGACCATGGGGCCGGAACCCATCAACCAGTCGACGTACTCGTTGCCGCTGACGTCGAAGATGTGGGAGCCCTTGCCGTGGGAGGCCAGGAAGTCCAGTTCCTGGGGGAGGGCAAGGTTACCGCCGTTGCCGCCCGGCAGATAACGCCGCGCTTTCTCCAGTAAACGTTGCTCAGCGTCGCTTCGACGGGCCATGGGGCGCCCTCCTCACAGAATATGTTTTCCCTAATTGTAAACCTGGGACNGCTAGGCCTCAGCCTTGGCTTTATTCATTACATCTACCAGTTCTTGNACGCTGGCNGCTGAGCCCTGGAGCGCNGTCTGCTCTTCNGGGGTCAGCTTGATCTCCATGACCTGTTCCATGCCGTCGGCCCCAAGCTTCACGGGGACGCCGACGCAGAGGCCGTTGATGCCGAACTCACCCTCTAGGTAGGCACAGGCGGGGAGCACGCGTTTCTTGTCCAGCAAGACTGCTTCTACCATCTGTGTGATGGCGGCAGATGGGGCGTAGTAGGCGCTGCCCTCTTTCAGCAGCTCGACGATCTCGCCGCCACCGCCGCGGGTGCGCCGTACCAGTTGGTCGATCTTCTCTTCAGCCATCAGTTCGTTGATAGGGATGCCGCCCACGTTGGTGAAGCGGACCAGCGGCACCATGTCGTCGCCGTGGCCGCCCAGCACGAAGGCTTGGACATCCTCCACGGACACGTTCAGTTCCTCGGCGATGAAGGTGCGGAAGCGGGCGGTGTCTAGAACGCCGGCCATGCCGAAGACNCGGCTCCGGGGGAACCCGCTGGCTTCATAGACNTTCTGNACCATCGCGTCGAGGGGGTTCGTNACAGGCATGATGATNCAGTCGGGGGAGTACTTGACCACCTGCTCNGTGACCGAAGATGTAATCCGCATGTTGGTCAACAGCAGGTCGTCGCGGCTCATGCCGGGGCGGCGGGCGATGCCGGCGGTGATGACCACCACTTCGGACCCGGCGGTCTCTTCGTAGCTGTTGCTGCCGGTGATCTTGGCGTCGGTGCCCATGACCGGGGCCGACTCCAGCATGTCCANGGATTTGCCCTGAGGCAGGTCTTCAACCACGTCCACCAATACAACGTCGGTGTAGCCCAGCGCGTGGATCCTCTGTGCGGTGGTGGCGCCGACGTTGCCTGCACCGACAACTGTTACCTTGCTTCGCATCTTGTGTTCGCTCCTCTGCTTAGAAACTTGCCTGACGGGAGAAATCCCCCCAATTCCCCTTCGCTAAAAGGGGTGTTCCGGGGGGATTTATTGTTGCCTACGCTAACCGACCCATTATATATGAGAACCAGTCGATTCGGTACCCTGGCTGGCAGAAGAAAACGCCTCAGCCAGCCAGAGATTTTCTAGATTGCGTCCACGATTGCATTCAGGGTGGCGCTGGGGCGCATGGCTTTGGCGGCCAACTCTTGATTTGGATGGTAGTAACCACCGATATCCACCGCCTGCCCCTGGGCGTCGATCAGCTCCTGTACGATCTTGTCCTCGTTGGCGGCCATCTGCTTTGCCACCTCGGTAAAGCGAGATTGCAACTCGGAATCTTTGGTCTGGTTGGCCAGCGCTTCCGCCCAGTAAAGAGCGAGGTAGAAATGGCTGCCCCGGGTGTCCAATTCGTTCACCCGGCGGGACGGCGACCGGTTGTTGTCCAGATGCTTCGAGATCGCTTCGTCCAAGGTGTCAGCTAAGAGCTGGGCCTTGTCGTTCTTGTACACCTGGGCAAGGTGCTCGAAGGAAGCGACGAGGGCGCAGAACTCACCCAGAGAATCCCACCGTAGGTGGCCCTCCTCCAGGAATTGTTGGACGTGCCTGGGCGCCGATCCCCCGGCGCCGGTCTCAAACATCCCGCCACCCTGAAGCAGGGGGACCACCGACAGCATCTTGGCGCTGGTGCCCAGTTCGAGGATGGGGAAGAGGTCGGTCAGATAGTCACGCAGCACGTTGCCGGTGATGGAGATGGAGTCCTGGCCAGCCCGGCTACGCTCCATGGTCAACTTCACCGCGTCTACGGTAGCCATGGTGCGAACGTCCAACCCGGTGGTGTCATGGTTGGGCAGATATTTGTCCACTTTCTTGATCAATTCAGCGTCATGGGCCCTGTTCGGGTCCAGCCAGAAAATGGCGGGTGAGTCGGTGATTCTAGCCCTNGTTACTCCAAGTTTGACCCAGTCCTCGATGGCCGTGTCCTTGGTCTGGCACATGCGGAAGATATCGTCTTCCTCGACGAGCTGGTCCATCAAGACTGCGCCAGATGCGTCGACCACCCGGATCGACCCGTTACCGGGGGCTTTGAAGGTCTTATCGTGAGACCCATATTCCTCGGCTTGTTGGGCCATCAGCCCGACATTGGCGACGCTACCCATGGTAGCGGGGTCAAACGATCCTTTCTCTTGGCAGTCGTCGATCACTGCCTGATACAGGGTCGCATAAGACCGGTCTGGGATCATGGCGACGGTGTCATGGAGTTCGTTGTCNGGACCCCATGTGCGGCCGCCGTCCCGGACCATCACGGGCATNGTGGCGTCGATGATCACATCGCTCGGCACGTGCAGGTTGGTGATGCCCCGGCTGGAGTTCACCATCATCAGCTCCGGGCGAACGCCATAGACAGCCTGAATATCGGCCTCGATCTCCTCTCGTTTGTCATCTGTCAGAGATTGAATNTTGGTGTAGAGCTCGGCGATCCCATTGTCGGGGTTCACCGCAAGCTCACCCAGTTCAGCCGAGTGCTTATCCAGCACGTCCTCGTAGTAAACCGACACGCAATGGCCGAAGATTATTGGATCGGAAATGCGCATCATTGTGGTCTTCACATGNAGAGAAAGCAGCACNCCATCGGCTTTAGCCCTTCTCATCTCTTCGGCGTAAAACTCGCGCAGTTCCCTGACGTTCATCACCGCACAATCGATGATTTCGTCAGCTACCAAAGGGATGCCCTCTTTTAGTNCCGTGGTGCGTCCATCGCGGGCTACATATTCGATCTTGGCCGAACCAGCAGCCGCGATCGTCACAGCCTGTTCGCTGCCGTAGAANTCGCCGCCGGTCATGTGGGCAACCCGGGACTTGGACACNTCCGGCCAGTCCTGCATCATCCGGTGGGGATTGCGTTTGCCGTGCTCTTTGACAGAGATGGCTGACCGGCGATCGGAGTTCCCCTCACGTAGGACCGGGTTGACCGCGCTACCCAACACCTTGCCATAACGCTGAAACAGTTGGCGTTGCGCATCGTTGGCAGGGTCATCGGGATAATCGGGAATGTCGTATCCCTTTTCCTGCAACTCTTGGATCGCTGCCTTCAATTGGGGAATGGAGGCGCTGATATTCGGGAGCTTAATGATGTTCGCTGACGGCTCCAGGCAGAGNTGACCAGACATGGCCAGATAATCCGGGACCTTTTGTTCATCGGTCAGTTTGTCTGGGAAATTGGCGATGATGCGGCCGGTCAGGGAAATATCCCAAGTCTCGAGTTCAATACCGGACCCCTTGGTAAACGCCTGGAGGATCGGCAGCAACGAGTGGGTTGCCAGCGCCGGTGCCTCATCGATCTTGGTGTAGATAATCCGGGACGATTCTGGCATGTTCTTCCCCTTAGTAGATAAGTTTCACGGGCCGCTACCAGTTGCCATGGCAAGTTTAACNATANTCCCGGCCTGATGAATCAACANCGATTATATGTTAGGTGAATTGCCATGCCTAGTCCCGCATCAAAGCCCGGNGGGAAACTGGTACCATTGGTGGAATTTCACCTTGGNGATTNGAGCCTNNAGAANGGNCACGATTGCAGANCATTTTGGGAAATCCAAANACCCGGCTGGGAATGCTGGCGTTATGGGTGCTGCTCGTAGTCATCTATGGCCTGATCTCATTCCTGATCGNCCAGGGCGTCACCAAGGCCGACCGCNANCCCCAGGAAGAGCACCCATCAGATTACAACCTCGTGTTTGAAGATGTTGAGTTTGCCTCCCGCCGCGGGGATGTCGCGCTGAGNGGCTGGTATCTGCCGGGGGAGGATTCGAGCCCTCACTTGATATTCGNCCACGGCATAGGAAGCGTGCGTTCCGGGGACAANGCCGTNGAGTTGGCGACCCGCATGGTCGATTTGGGTTACAACGTGCTGCTTTTTGACCTGCGGGGACACGGCTCGTCCGAGGGNGACAAAGTCTCGGGCGGTTTTTTTGAGCGGTGGGACGTATTGGGCGCCCTCGACTACCTTGTCGAACGAGGCGTCGACCCAAGTCGCATGGGGTTGATGGGGTTTTCCATGGGGGCGGCGACGCTAATAATGGCGGCGGCTGAAGAGCCCCGGATCACCGCCGTGGTCGCGGACAGCCCATTTGCCGATGCGTCGGACCTCATCGCCCGCGAATCGGCCCGGAAGACGCCCTTCCCCGAGTGGATGATGCCCATATTCATCCCGACAACTAAGCTGATGGCCAGGACGATCTACGGGATAAATATCGGTTCNCTGGNCCCAGAGAANTCAGTCGCAGAACTCGGCTACCCCATCTTCGTGATACACGGACTAGCCGACGACCGTATACCATGGGAGCATGGCCAGCGGGTCGCAGCCGCGGCTGAGGAGGGCAGTTCCCTATGGTTGTTGCCGGGTGTGGACCACGTGGACGCCTTCTTGACCCATCCTGACGAATACGTGGAGCGCGTGAACGACTACTTCGAGTCCCGGCTCAGGTAGGCTCAGAGCTTCTGGTAAATCTGGACCCGGTGGCGGTAGCAGTCGGCGACGAAGACCTTGCCAGCAGCGTCGATATGGACTGAGACCGGACGGTAGAACCGCTGTTTTATCTCGATGTTCTGGGTCGCCAGTTCCAGCTTTTGCTCGATGTCCGGGTTGGCGTCCAGGAATGTTCGGCCCCATTTGGACATGCCGCTGTGGCCGATGAGCACATCTTTGAAGCTGCCTGCCTGGTCGAATACTTGAACGCGGTCGTTCAACCAATCGCAGACGTAGATGTCGCCGTCGTTATCCACGGCGATCCCGTTGGGACGGTTGAACTGGCCTTCGCCGTCGCCNGAACTGCCGAAAGACATCATGNACTTTCCATCGGCATCGAACTTCTGCACCCGGTCGTTGCGCCAGTCGGCGATGTAGACATCTCCGGCGTCGTCGATGGCTATTCCCCAAGGCATGTTTAGCTGACCGTCCCCGGCGCCCAGGCCTCCCCATTGGGAGACGAAATCGCCTTCGGTAGTCAGGATTTGGACGCGGTGATTCAACGTGTCTACGACGTAGAGGTTTCCGCCTGGCCCGAACGCCATACCAGATGGCCGGTCGAACNGTGAGGGTCCGCTCCCTGGTTCGCCGAATCTNCGGACGAAGCTGTTATCGGCGTCGAAAACGCTGATTTGGTTGGAGCTTTCNTCAGCCAGGTATAGCTCGCCTTGGGGGCTGAAAGCGATGCTCGTAACCCAGATGAATTGGCCCGGCTCTTCGCCCCACTCACCGAAATGTTCCAGAAAATCGCCTTCCTTGGTACAGCGGGTGATTCGCACCGCCTCGGGCTGCTTGGGGCTGGCTCGGTTGGCGACATAGAGTTCGTCGACCGGCCCAGTGATAACGGACACCGGCCCACTGAAACCAGGGCCGGCCGCGGACAACAGTCCAATCACATCGTGATAGCGGTANAACCGCTTTTGGGAAAGGGGCTGTTCGATCTTGGTTGTCATGGCTAGGCGAACTGGTATTCGCGGCTGGAGCCGATCATTTTCATGGTGTGGAGCACGGTGTTTTCCGTCGCCTGACGGTCTTCTGGGCTTCCGGCCACGAGTCCGCTGCGCTTCTCCAGCATCGACCGGACCTCTCCGGCGAGGTGGGTTTTATTCTTTTCATGCAGCCGCACGTGTCCCANCAGTTCCAGGCAGCCGTCGATGACCGATACCGGGTCCAATTCTGATGTGCCGTCCAGTAGGGTGTCGACCATGGCCTTGACTCCTGGTTGCTGGANGTCGCTAANTTGGTCGGCCACGAAATTGACGCGTTCAACTAGGCTTCCGCTGTCGATCCACTCCTCGCCGGTGTGCCAGCCCTCCACTGACGGCGGGTTGAGCAGGTCCTGGCCCATGTAGCGGCACCCCAGGGCCACGTCGTAGATGCCNCGCTTGGGGAACTTGAAATCGCCCAGCAGGTGGAGGGTGCCCACGACTACCTCGGCCGGGCTTTTCACCTTGGCGAAGCGGGCCCGGTCCGACTTGAAGAAGTCCGAGTTGAACAGGACTTTAAGCATGGAGCGAATGTCGTAGTTCGACCGGAAGTATTCTTCTTCCAATATCTTGATAGCTTCCGGGTCGCCCGGCGGCGTGTGCTGCCAGGCGGGTANTTGGGGCTCGTCGGCCACGAAGAAGTTGTAGAGNTGCCGTGAGATGAACCGGGCGGCGGCGGGTTGCCGCACGACGATGTCGATGATGTCTTCGCCGTTGAAATTGCCGGTCTCGCCCATGAAGGTCTTGTCGTCCTCGTCATGGTCTTCAGGCAGGTACCGGAAGAGCCAGGGCGTCTTGCCGAAGGGGATGGACGCCACATTGTCGTCGTCGATGGTCCAGCCGGTGAAGGCGCGGGCGGCGCTTTGGACATCCTCTTCGGTGTAATTCTCCTGGNCATCCATACCCACACCCAGAGAGAACAACTCCAGCAGTTCCCGGCCCCAGTTCTCGTTGGGAGCGTCCTTGTGGTTGAAGTTGTTGTCCAGCCAGAAGATCATGGCCGGGTCCTTGGCCAGACCCAGCAGCAAATCCCGGAAATTACCCAGTCCCTGCTCCCGGAACAGGTCGATCTGGTTGAGCATGGTTTTTTCGTGCAAGACCTTGGCCAGGCCGGTGGCGAACACCTGATGCCAGAACAGGGCGATCTTCTCTTGCAGGGGACGGCCGCCGGCGTAGGCGTTCATCCGGTACACCGACTCGGTGAGCGCGCCTTCTATGTTGCGGCTTTCCTTCCAGTCGATGTAGTACCGCTCCAACACGTCCTCTTCGATGGCCGGTTGCCGCTCGGGATGGAGCAGCTCGTCCACCGTGGCCTCATAGCCAAGTTCGGAATAGCGGTCCAGCTCTTGGAATGTAGCCCCAAAACCGGCGCGGCGTAAGAGGTGCGCCAGCAGGGGTTTGTCAGTCCCTGGCATGGTCTAAGTCTCCTGTGCGATTACGATCACTTTCAACCTATGTTCTGCATTTCATTCCGCTCATCCTGAGCCTGTCGAAGGGCCCTGGCTCGGCATACTCATGGATCGACAGAGCTCACCACGAACGGATGCCGGTGAATGAAATCTCAGAATCTGGGAANCGCTTTATCTAAACGAAATCCAGTTGCTCGAANTGCCCACCCACGATCGAAGTGGCGTCCAGCCCCAGCCACTTTTCGGCCACCGACCCGTAGACGCCCCGGAAGTCGATGTTGTACTTTAGGTCGCCCTCTTCGAGGTCTTCNGGGCGCATGGATGGGAACTCGCTGTAGATGCCGCCNTTAACCGGGTCGCCGATGGCCATGGCCAGCCCGCCGGCGCCGTGGTCGGTGCCCGAGCCGTTGTCCTTGACCCGCCGCCCAAACTCAGTGAAGAGGTAGATCAGGACGTTTTCGGAAGTGTTGTGCTCTCTTAGGTCGGCGTAGAAATCGTCGATAGCCTGGGACAGGTGCTCCAACAGAACNCCGTGCACCGGGCCCTGGTTGGCGTGGGTNTCGTAGCCCGGCTGCTGGGTGTAGAACACGCGGGTGCCCAGGTTTGCCGTCAGCACCTTGGCGATTCCTTGCAGGTTTCGGCCGATGACCGAATCCGAATATTCCACGGTGGATTGGTACTGGGTTGGGACGGTTTTCAAGATATCNGCGCCCTTCAGGGCATCCAGGCCGGTGGAGCCCAGGTAGTCCATCACATGGCCGGTGCCGACGATCGGCGAGTACATCCGGGAGAATAGGTCCAGAGCTTGGGTGCGTTCCTGCTCGCCGGAGATCCCGGTCAGGACGCCGTAGGTCTCCAGCACCGCCACCGAGGCCACCGGTACGCCGGTCAGCGCCATGGCCCGGGGCAGGCCGCGGCCGAAATTCACTCCCGTCAGCACGTTCTCGGCCTTGGGGTCCAGGTCGCGGATGGCGCGGCCCAGCCAGCCTTCGGTGCCGACCTTCGCTGGTTCGCAGGTGTGCCAGATGTCCATAGAGCGGAAGTGGGACCGGTTGGGTCCGGGGTAACCGATTCCGTTGATGACGGCCACTTTACCCTGGTCGTAGAGGTCTTTCACCGCCGCCAGGGCTGGGTTGAACGCCAGCTCATCATTAATCGGCAGAACTTCATCTTGGGCAACGCCGACTGTCTTCCGGCTGTCGTAATACAGTGGGTCTTGGTATGGGATGACCGTATTGATGTAGTCGTTGCCGCCGGTCAACTGGACCACGACCAAGATGGGGTCTTTATTAGTAGAGGTCAACTTGAGGTCTCCTGCCGGGTTATGGCCTACGGGCTTAGATGTAAACACTGGCCCGATTTTACCAGGGTGTGGAAGTTAAACCAACGGANTGGTTAGCCAAATGCTGCTTGTCCCTAACCCTCCAACTGCACCGCCAAATCCTCGGGGGTGGTCACGGGCAGTTGGCAGGCGTAGTTCTGGCAGACGTAGGCCGTGGGTTTGCCGTCGATCATGCCGCGGGCTTCCAGCAGAGGGAGGCCGTGTTTTTCGGCGGCATCGGCGTTGTCGGCGCCCACCAAGACCTTGTTGGGGCGGAAGCCACCGTAGACCGTCTGCAACAGGGCGGCGGTGGCCGGGTTGTCTTTGGGGCCGATGATGACCACCTCCTTGGGCGAGGACACGTAGAAGTCCAAGGCGGCGATCCAATGTCCGGTGCCCGCCGGGGCGCGGCCCATCAACTCCCTGAGGGTTCTCAGTGGGGTGGCGGCCTTCACGCGGTAGTCTTCGTTCCCTGTGATCACGCCCAGTCTGAGGAGCACGTCGGTGGCCACCGAGCCGCCGCAGGGCTGAGCGTTGTCTAATACGTCCCGGGGCCGAACTACAAGCTGGTCGTGTTCGGCGCTCGTGTCATAGAAGCCGCCCACGCCGTCGTCCCAGAACAGTTCGATCATCCGGTCTGCCAGGCTGGTTGCCTCCGTCAGCCACTTGCTGTCCAAGGTGGCTTCGCACAGGGCGAGGAGGCCGTCGGACACGAACGAGTAATCTTCCAGGTATCCGGGCAGTTTTGCCTGACCCTCCCGGTAGGTGCGGAGCAGCCTTCCCTCTGAGCGCATGGTACCCATCAGGAAATTGGCGTTCTTGATGGCTGCATCGAGGTAGTCCTGGCGCTCCAACGCCGCTCCGGCTTCAGCAAAACTGCGGAGCATCATACCGTTCCACGACGCCAAAACCTTGTCGTCCAATAGCGGGTGTATCCGCTTCTCCCGTTCTGCCCACAACGCCTTCTTCCCGCGTTGGACCACGTCCACCAACCGTTCCAGCGAAATCCCTTGCTGCTGGGCATACTCCGAAGCTTTCTTGGAGATATTCAGGATGTTTTTGCCCTCGAAATTACCCCGTTCAGTGACGCCGAAGAAGCCGCTGAAGATACCGGCCTCATCACCCAACACGGCCTCGATCTCAGCCGGCGTCCAGACGAAGAATTTGCCCTCTTCGCCTTCGCTGTCGGCGTCGGTGGCCGAGAAGAATCCCCCTTCGGGGCCGGTCATCTCCCGCAGGATGTAGTCAAGGGTTTCCTCGGCGATGCGGCGGTACATGCCCCGGCCAGTGGCTTGGTGGGCGTGGAGGTAGAGCCGGGCCAGCAGTGCGTTGTCGTAGAGCATCTTTTCGAAGTGGGGGACCAGCCAGTAGGCGTCGGTGGAGTAGCGGGCGAACCCGCCGGCGATCTGGTCGTAGATGCCGCCCATGGCCATTTTCTCTAGGGTCAGGTCCACCATCTCTAGCGCGCGGTCGTTGTAGCCGTGGCGGTAGTAACGGAGCAGCACCTCCAGGTTCATCGCCTGGGGGAACTTGGGCGCAGTGCCGGTGCCGCCGTTCTGATAGTCAAAGTTGGTGGCCAGCGTCGTGTACGCCTGATGCAGGGTCTCCACGGTCAGGGGGGCGTCGCCCTGGGGCATCTGGCCGGTGCGGCCTATCTGCTCGGTGATCTGCGAAGTCACCCGCTCGATCTCGCTCCGGTTGTCGCGGTACAAACCGGCCACCGACGCCAGCAATCGAGGGAAGCCGGGCATGCCGTGGCGGTCCACCGGAGGGAAATAGGTGCCGCCGTAGAAGGGCCGGCCGTCGGGAGTGAGAAACACGGTCATGGGCCAACCGCCGCTGCCGGTCAGCATCTGCACCGCCTCCATGTACACGGCGTCCAGGTCGGGGCGTTCTTCACGGTCGACCTTGATGCTGACGAAGTGCTCGTTCATCAATCCAGCGATGCCTTCGTTCTCGAAGGACTCGCGCTCCATGACGTGGCACCAGTGGCAGGCCGAGTAGCCGATGCTGAGCAGTATGGGCTTGTCTTCGTCTTTGGCCCGCTGCAGCGCCTCGTCGCCCCACGGATACCAGTCCACGGGGTTGTTGGCGTGCTGCAAGAGGTAGGGGCTGGTCTCGCTGCTTAACCGGTTGGGCATGATGCACCTATATGTAAACCGCGCATGGCGACCGATAGAAATGGGCTGCCGTTTGCGGGAAAGTTGAGTAGATGGCCTAAGCCGCCGACCCCTTGGGAATTTGCGATTCTTCGCCTAGGCGGCTCATGAAGTCGTCTAGGGGCATGGCGCCCAGGTCTTCTCCGTCGCGGTGGCGGACGGCTACGGCGTCGGCTTCTTGCTCCCGGTCTCCCACCACCAGCATGTAGGGCACTTTTTGCATCTGGGCCGTGCGTATCTTTTGGTTCATGCGCTCGCCGCGGGTGTCCACCTCGGCCCGGAACCCGGCTGCTTCCAGCTTGGTCATCACTGATTCACAGTACTCGATGTGCCGGTCGGCGATGGGGATCAACACGGCCTGCACTGGGGCCAGCCACAGCGGGAACGCGGCGCCGTAATGCTCGATCAGCACCCCCAAGAACCGCTCCATGGAGCCCAGGATGGCCCGGTGGACCATGTAGGGCTGGCTGCGGCCGCCTTCGGCATCCTGGTAGGTCAGGTCGAACCGCTGGGGCAGGTTGAAGTCGAATTGCACGGTGGTGCACTGCCAGGCCCGGCCCAGCGCGTCGGTGATGTTGATGTCGATCTTGGGGCCGTAGAACGCTCCGCCGCCGTCGTCCACGGTGAAGGGCAACCCACGCTTCTCCAGCGCCCCTCGCAGCGACTGCGTGGCGTGTTCCCACAAGTCCAGGTCGCCCACGTACTTCTCGGGCCGGGTGGATAGCGCGATGGAATATTCCTCGAACCCAAAGGCGTCCAGCAACTCGAAGGTCAGCTCCAGTACCCCGCCGACCTCGTCTTCCACTTGGTCCGGGGTGCAGAAGATATGGGCGTCGTCCTGGGTGAAGCCGCGCACCCGCATCAGCCCGTGCAAGACACCGCTGCGCTCGTAGCGATAGACGGTGCCCAGCTCGGCAAACCGCAGCGGCAGCTCCCGGTAGCTGTGCAGCGAGTTCCTGAAAATTTGGATGTGGAAGGGGCAGTTCATGGGCTTCAGGTAGTATTGGTTGTCGTCAATCTCCAGGGGGGCGAACATGCCTTCCTGATAGAAATCTAGGTGCCCGCTGGTCTCCCAGAGCTGGGCCCGGCCGATGTGGGGAGAGTAGACGACGTCGTAGCCCAGCCGGTAGTGCAGCTCCTTCCAGTAATCCTCCACCAGCGAACGAACGCGGCCTCCCTTGGGATGCCAGACGATCAGTCCGGGGCCGATCTCGTCGTGAACGCTGAATAGGTTCAGTTGGCGGCCCAAGTTCCGGTGGTCACGGCGCTCGGCTTCTTCGAGCCGTTCCAGATGGTCGGCCAAGTCCTGTTCCGACTCGAAGGCCGTGCCGTAGATGCGTTGCAGCATCGGGCGCTTCTCGTCGCCCCGCCAGTAGGCGCCGGCAACGCTGAGCAGCTTCATGGCCGGGATGTCCGACGTGCCGTGCACGTGGGGGCCTTGGCACAGGTCAACGAACTCGTCATGCCGGTAGATGGAGATGACGGCATCGTCGGGCAAGTCCTCAATCAATTCGATCTTGTACGGTTGGTCGGAGAACATCTTCTCGGCGTCGGCGCGGCTGAGGTCCTCTCGTTGGAAGGGAAAACCGCCGCTGATGGTCTCGCTCATCAACTTCTCGATCTCTTCCAGGTCTTCAGGAGTGAAGGGCCGGGAGACCTCAAAGTCGTAGTAGAACCCGTCTTGGATGGGCGGGCCGATGCCCATCTTGGCTTCGGGAAATAGTTTCAGGACCGCGTCGGCCATCACGTGGGCGGCCGAATGGCGCATGGCGTTACGGTGGGCTTGGGCCTCGTCAACGCCCTCAGTTTCAAGGGAGCCGTGTTCTAACATCGCACCTACTCTGGGTTCATGGACCGGGGTTCGTAGCGGCGTAAGAAAATGCCGCGAACGCAATTATATCTTACGCCGCGCTACGTCTCCCTAGGAAAGAACTGCTGTGTCCGCCGGAGGTAACTGCCCGGCCGAAGGGGCCAAGGGGCTCTAGCCAGCTAGTTCTAGGAATAGAGCTCGCCACTGCCGGGCCTTGATGTTGCTTAGGATTTGGTCCCGGACATTCAGAACGTAGGTGCCCGTGACCAACAGCGTCAGCAGCAGGCATAGACCCACCTGTTCCGCGCCTTGGCCGGTGACCCAAGGCAGAATGTTCAGAAGGATGAACCCGAACGCCGCGCCGAGGACCACGTTCCGCAGGAGCAGCATCACCAGGATGCTGGGGCCGGCTGTGATGACGGTGAGCCACGGCACGATGACCAACGAGATGCCAAAGATGGCCGCCGCGCCCTTGCCGCCCCGGAAATTCAAGAACACCGGCCAGTTGTGGCCGGCGACCACCAGGGGCGTGGTGATGAATAATGCCCAGTCGTCGATGCCCAACAGNCGGGGCACGGTCACGGCCAAGACGCCCTTGGCGGCGTCTACCAGCAGTACCGTGAGACCCGCCCACGCGCCNACCCGGCGGTAGGCGTTCAGGGCTCCCACGTTGTGGCTGCCCACATCCCGGATGTCCTCGCCGTTGACCGCGCGCACCACGATGTAGGCCGTGGGAACGGATCCNAAGACATAGGCTGCCAGGGCCAACGAGATTACCGCGATTAGTTCAGGAATCAAATCATTAAATCCGTGCTGAGTCCTCTATTACCAGCATAACCCTCNGCAGATTGGAGCGCCAATTCAACTTCCTGCGCACCTTCGTCATTCCGGNGAAGGCCGGAATCGATGGAGCTTGCAGAAGACTTATGGATGCCCGTAGCACCAGGGTTTGTAACTGGCTCGTTGTCGATTCCANTCTGGTGATAAGGATTGGCCGGTTTATTGGATGTTGGTCTGNCTAAAGCGGTGTGCCAGAGTNCACTNATNGCCCGGCCACAGGTATAATCACCGACCAACGATACATGGAATGAATGGAGAACGCATGGCCACCGAACAAGACCTTCAAGAATTCGAGACCCAGGTAACCTGCCCCGATGACTTTGATGATTTCTGGAGTGGCACGCTGGAGTCGCTCACCGGAATCTCGCTCAAGCCGGTGATCACTGCCGAACCGATTCGCAGCAACGAAGACGCCCACGTATTCAGCGTCACTTACCTGAGCCTCGGCGGCCTGGAGATATCGGCCTGGTATAGCCTGCCAACCCANGGCGAAGGCCCGTTCCCGGCCGTGATCAACTTCCCCGGCTACAAGTCGGAGCCCCCGGTCCGCCGCGACTGGGCCAAGAAAGGCGTGGCCGTGCTGTCGGTGGCGGTGCGGGGCAANCTGAAGAGCAGCTCCGAGTTCAACCCCGGCTATCCCGGTCTGCTCACATCGGGACTGGAGAGCAAGGAGAACTACGGCTACAGGGGGGTTATCTCCGACTGCGTGCGCGGCGTCGATTTTCTGCGCTCCCGTCCAGAGATAGACCCAGAGCGTATCTACGCCTGTGGCAGCAGCCAGGGTGGCGGTCTAACCCTGATAGCTTCGGCATTGCGTCCGGAGATCAAAGGCGGGGTTGCCGGGTACCCGTTCCTTTGCTGCTACCCCGAGTCGATGACCATGTTCCGNTCCTATCCTTACGATGAGTTGGCCTGCTACGTNCGGGCGTATCCTGACGAAGAAGAGCAAATGCTGGACACCCTGCGCTACTTCGACGCTGTGAACTTCGCTCCCAGGATCAAGTGCCCGATGGTGGTGGGCATCGCCCTGGACGACGAANTCTGCCCGCCCGAGACCAGCTATGCGGCCTACCAAGCGTTGACCGGCCACAAAGAACTGTGGCTGTTTCCCAATTCAGGACACGGCAACGCCCACGACTATCCGGGCCAGGAAAGGGCTTGGCTGGAGGGCCAGATTGGCTTGTCGGCGGTCAAATCATGACCACTGCAGCCAACAGGTTCTGGAGTCAGACCGAGGCCATCCTGGACGAAGTTCCGGTCGATGTCCAACTGCACCGTGATGATTTCTACTCCCAGCCGGATTGGGACGTTTTCCAGATGCGGTACACCTCGGCCGACGGCTATTGGCTATACGCCTGGCTGTCGGTGCCCAAGGGCAATGGGCCATTTCCGGCCATCGTCCGCATGCCCGATTACGCCAGCGTTCACGACATTGTNTACACTCCGCTCCGGGAACGAGTNGTGGTCATGAACCCCACATTCCGGGGTCAACGGCTGAGCGATCACAGCATTCAGGCCGAGTTTCCGGGTCTGCTTACCGAAGGCATCGCGGACANCGAGACATATATNATGCGCCGGGTTTTCGCCGATGCTCTGCGGGGGTTTGACGCCNTGCTGGCGCAGGACCAGGCTATTATCGGGAACATCGCGGTCATCGGCGCCGGTCTTGGCGGGGCACTNGCCCTGGCCGTTGCCGCCCGCCGGATAGCNGTCCACGCTGTCGCCGCCAACACCCCCATGGCGCTGGGCAACCCGGCGTCGCTGGCGAAGGGGCTGGCTTATCCGCTGGCCGAGTTGAACGANTACTTGAGGCTCTATCCAGACCGCAGGGNCGCCGTTAAGCAGAACACAGCCGACCTGGACCCGCTCAAGATAGCCCGCANGATAACCGCGCCGGTGCTGCTCAGCGTTGGCATCNACGACANGGGTCTATGCCCCNTGGCCTTTGGAGAGAAGTTGGCGGNNCAGATCNCGGANTGTGACTTCCGGGCCTACCACGGGGCGTCCGAGGGTGGCGGCCANGAACACGCCCAGATACAGCAATCTTGGCTGTCGGACAAGTTGGGCCTAGGCTGATATTTCGCCTCCCAGATGTGCTGGAACGGCTGGGGTTGGACGGTTGCCTGCTGATATAATCGAAGANGCGTGAACCGCAATATTCAGCACTGGAGAACACCTGACCATGGAGCAACTAAGACAACACCTATCGACCCTCAATCAAAAGATCATGTCGGTGGTGGAGCGTCTTTGACCTGGCCGGTAAAGAAGACGCCATAAGCGTCATGGAGCGCGAGGCGGGAGAACCGGGCTACTGGGACGACCACCAAACCGCGCAGCAGAAGATGCAACAACTGGGCCGNCTGAAGGACACCGTGACCCTCTGGCGGGACCTGGAATCCCGCTCTCAAAACCTGGTGGAATTGACCGAGCTGGCCCTGGCCGAGGACGACCATTCCCTTCAAGAACAGTTGGAATTTGAGTCTGAAGAACTGGCCACAGCCTTGGCCCGGGAAGAGATCAACCTCACCCTCTCCGGCCCCTATGATGACCGGCCCGCCATAGTGAGNATCCACGCCGGCGCCGGCGGCACCGATGCTCAGGATTGGGCCGAGATGCTGCTGCAGATGTATTGCCAATGGGCTGAGNCCCGCAAGCGGCCCTACGATGTCATGGACCTTTCTTATGGNGAGGAAGCCGGGCTGCGCGGGGCAACCCTGGAGATCGGCGGGGCCCATGCCTTCGGCTACCTGATCGCCGAGCAGGGCGTACACCGCCTGGTGCGGCTTTCACCCTACGACCCCAACAACCTGCGCCAGACGTCTTTCGCCCAGGTGGAGATTCTGCCCACCTCCGAAGACGACCCCGAGGTGGAGATACGCTCGGAAGACATCAAGATGGANACCTTCCGCTCCAGCGGTCCCGGCGGCCAGAACGTGCAGAAGGTNGCCTCGGCGGTGCGGCTGACCCACACACCCACCGGCATCGTGGTCTCGTGCCAGAACGAGCGCTCTCAGCACCAGAACCGGGAGTACGCCATCCGCATCCTGAAGGCCAGGTTGCTGGCCCGGCAGGAAGAAGAAAAAGCCAAAGAGGTGGCNGNTATGCGGGGCCAGCGTAAGGCCGCTGAGTGGGGCAGTCAGATCCGAAGTTATGTGCTCCACCCCTANAAATCCGTCAAAGACCACCGCACCAACCTGCAAAGCACCAACCCAGACGCAGTACTGGGCGGGGATATAGACAAGTTCATCGANGCCTANTTGATGTCCAAGGTTGGGNAGTAGGCTCTAAGAAAGCCCACCGGGCCCCAACCGTCATTCCAGCGAAAGCTGGAATCCACGGCGCCACCGCACGAACATCTTGTCTGACCCGGCCTACATGGATTCCGGCCTTCGCCGGAATGACGGGGGCGACGCAAGTAGATAAAAAAAGCCCGCCGNTAGNGGCGGGNTTTTTGTTTGGCTGGTAAATGACCGGTCCTAGCAGTTGCCTAGGATGTGGCCCATGCGGGCTTTCTTGGTCTTCATGTAGGTGCGGTTCTCGTCGGTTACTTCCGCTTCCACNGGCATNCGGTCGACTATCTCCAGGTCGAACCCGGAGAGTCCAACCACCTTCTTGGGGTTGTTGGTCAGGAGGTTCAACTTGCGGACGCCCAGGTCACGGAGGATCTGTGCGCCGACGCCGTAGTGCCTCAGGTCGGGCTCGAAGCCCAGGGTTTCGTTGGCTTCAACGGTGTCCAGACCCTGGTCCTGTAGGGAGTAAGCCTTGATCTTGTTGTGGAGGCCGATGCCTCGGCCCTCTTGGCGCATGTAGAGGAANACGCCGTTGCCCTCTTCGGCCAATTGTTTGAGCGCCAGATCGATCTGCTCGCCGCAGTCGCAACGCATGCTGCCAAAGACATCGCCGGTGAGGCATTCGCTGTGGATGCGCACCAGGACAGGTTCGTCGGGCGACCATTCGCCGATGGTCAGCGCGATGTGCTCGCCTGCGTCAACGTGGCTCTTGTAGGCGATGGCCTGGAACTTGCCGTAGCGGGTCGGGAGGCGGGCTTCAGCCACGCGCTCGATAAGGCGCTCGGTCCGGCGGCGCTGGGCGATGATCTGGGCGATGCTGAGAATCTTGAGTTCGTGCTCTTCAGCGAACCGCTCAAGTTCNGGGAGGCGGGACATTGAGCCGTCTTCAGCCATGATCTCGCACACGATTCCAGCGGGGTACATGCCCGCCATCTCGCANAGATCCACGGCTGCTTCGGTGTGACCGGCCCGGGCCAGCACTCCGCCGGGATGGTACCGCAGCGGGAAGATGTGGCCGGGGCGGGTGAATTCTTCGGGTTTGGTTGCTGGGTCGAGCATCGCTAATATGGTGGCAGACCTATCCCCAGCCGAGATGCCGGTGGTGGTGTCCACGTTGTAGTCGATGGACACGGTGAAGGCAGTCTGGTTCTTCTCTAAACCGTTGGCGGTGACCATCAGGGGCATTTGGAGTTCGTCCAGGCGTTCACCGATGATGGGCATACAAAGCAGGCCACGGGCGTGAGTTACTACGAAGTTGACTGCCTCGGGTGTCACCATCTCGGCNGGCATCACCAGGTCCCCTTCATTCTCTCGGTTCTCATCATCCACGACTATGAGGAACCTACCAGCTTTTAGCTCTTCGAGCCCTTCTTCGAGACTGCACAGAGGCATAATTATGTCCTTAAGGTGCTAAGTCCCCGGCCCCGGATCACCGCTCCAGGAGACTCTCTACATACTTAGCGAGGATGTCGGCCTCTAAGTTAACCCGGTCCCCAANCGATACTGCAGACAAATTAGTATTCTCTCGAGTGTATGGTATCACAGCCAGGGTGAACGATGAGGCACCTCTTTTTACCACGGTCAAACTGATACCGTCAACCGCGACGAATCCTTTCTCGACGATATAGCGATTCAGACGCTTGGGGACTCTGATTCTAAAGATTATGGAGTCGCCGTCTTCTTTGATAGACATAACGCGGCCAGTTCCGTCCACATGACCCTGCACGATNTGGCCACCCATCCGGTCACCGGCTAGCAGAGCGCGTTCCAAGTTGACCAGCCCGCCCACTGAAAGCTGGCCCAACGAAGTCCGCCGCATGGTCTCCGGCGAGAGGTCCACCGAGAACTCACTCTTGCTGAAATCGACGGAGGTCAGGCACGCGCCATTGACGGCGATGCTGTCGCCCAGTTTCACGTCCTCCAGGACTTTGGAAGCCCGGACGGTCATGGCTTTGTCGCTGATCTTGGCGACATAGCCCACTTCTTCTACGATTCCGGTAAACACTTTTTCTTAAATCCCCACGCCTATTCGGCATCCAGGTCTTCGTTCATCTCATCAGAAGGCGGAACGAACGTCTCTTTCTGCGGATGCCCTATTATGAGCCAATCCGGGCCAATCTGCTGAGCACGGGTCCCGGTCAGGTTCCAAGCGTCGCCCATCATGACNACCCCCGAACCCTCAACAGGCGACAGAGACGTTTCACCGCCGACGATCAGCGGGGCGACAAACGCGTAGACCTTGTCCACTAGCCCCATGTCGAAAAAGGCTCCGTGGACCGAGCCACCGCCCTCGACCAGCAGGTTCACCACGCCCCGGGAACCCAGGTGGCTAAGCAACGCCTTCAGGTCCACCCGCCGGTCGTATCCCGATGGCAGCACCACTACATCAGCGCCCGCCTGCTCCAGGGCTATGACCCTGGCGTCGGGAGCGGATTCTGTGGTGGCAATGAGCGTGGANCCCGGCTGTTTGAACATGGCAGAATTGACGGGGGTGTGACAGACGCTGTCCAGCACCACCCGCAGTGGTTGGCGCTCGAGGGGTGTGCCGTTATCGTCCCGGGCGGTCAGATACGGGTCATCGGTCAGGGCGGTATTCACGCCAACCACAATGGCGTCGCAGACCCGGCGCATCTTCTGTACGAACTCCCTGGCCTCGGGCCCGGTGACCCACTTGGAATCTCCGGTGTGGGTGGCGATCTTGCCGTCTAGAGTCATGGCGTACTTCACGGTGACGAAGGGCGTGCCAGTTGCGATGTATTTAGCGAAGGATTCGTACAATTCATTGGCGCCCTCGGCATCTTCCTCCACCACCGTNATGCCGGCGGCGGCCAGCTCGTCCCGCCCGTTGCCGGACACGTCAGGATTAGGGTCGATGACGGCGAAATGGACCTCGGTGATGCCCGCGGCGATGATCGCTTTGGTGCAGGGCGGGGTGCGGCCCCAGGTGCAGCACGGTTCCAACGTCGTGTAGAGGGTGGCNCCCCAGNCCTGGTCGGAGGCCTGTTTCATGGCGACGATCTCGGCGTGGTCCTGGCCTGGTGGCTGAGTGGCGCCGGTTCCGATCTCGACCCCGTCTTTGACCAGCACCGCGCCCACTGCGGGATTGGGGCTGGTGGACCCCGAAACCTNTTGNGCCAATTCAACGGCCCTCTGCATGTGGTTCATCGCCTGGGTTAAAACGCCTTATCGNGTTTGTTTTTCGCGAAGTCCTGGCTGAACCGACTGGCGGTGGGGACGGTCTGGCCCTGGTACTTGCTGCCCAGGGACTCGGAGCCGTAGAGCCGGTCTGCAGGGGTGGTGAGACGCAGGTAGGATATCTGCCCGATCTTCATGCCGCTGTACAGGGTGATGGGAAGCCGGGCCAGATTGCTGAGCTCCAGCGTCAGGTGCCCCTTCCAACCGGGGTCGACGAACCCTGCGGTTGAGTGGATAACCAGGCCGATGCGCCCCAGGCTGCTCTTGCCCTCAAGCCGGGCCACCAGGTCGTCGGGCAGTTCGATGTTCTCCAGGGTACTGCCCAGCACGAACTCGCCGGGGTGGAGGATGAAGGGGCTGTCCTCTTGAATCTCCACCATCTGGGTTAGGTCTTCCAGGCCCTCTTTGACGTCGATATAAGGACGACGGGAGTTGGCGAAGACCAGGATGCTGCTGTCCAGATGCAGGTCGACACTGGCCGGTTGGATGTCCTCTGGATCGAGGGGCGCGATGACGATGCGACCCTTGGCCAGCTCTTCTTTGATGGTCCGGTCGCTTAAGACCATGTAGCTCCCGCTAAAATACAATTTCTATTCGGTTTGGGGACTTCCCAATGAGGTTTTCGAGTAGCAGAATTCTAACAACCCTTGAAATCCCCCGCAAGTGAGAATCGGCTCATCTCGTGGGAATGATTCCCTCTCCCACGCGTGGGAGAAGGTTAGGGCGTCGCCGGATAAGAAACAGGGCGGGGTCATCAAAGACCCCGCCCTGTTTCTTATCCGGCATTCCTGCGAAAGCAGGAATCCAGCCAAACCATACTCACCGTTTACCGTGCCGTAGGCGAAGAGCGTTCGTGTTTGTTAGGCCGATTTACCCCTGAAAGTTAACCCTGCCATCCAGCAGGCCGCGGGCCATGACGAACTTGTGTATCTCTGACGTGCCGCCTCCGATGCGGGCGTGGCGCAGGATGTGGTACCAGTGGGCGATGGGCAGGTCCAAAGTCTCGCCCATCCCGCCGAAGACCTGCATGACCTTGTCGATGCTCCGCCAGCCCCATTCGCCGGCGCAGTACTTGATCATTGACGCTTCCACCCGCACGTCCTCCCCGGCGTCGGCCCGGGCGGCAGTCTCCCTGGTGATGGAGCGAAGAGTCATGATGTCGGTGTAAACATCGGTCAGCATGTACTGGATGGCCTGCCGGTCGGCGATGGGACGTCCGTAGGTGACCCGTTCTTTGGCCCAGTCGACGGCCATCTCCAGGGCCCGGCTCAGGATGCCGGTGGCCATGGATCCGCGGAGCATCCGGTCATGGTGCACTAGCCATTGCTGTCCAAGGGTGAACCCCTGGCCAACTTCGCCCAACACCTTGGTCTGGGGCACCCGGACGTTGTCCAGGTTGATGGTCCATTGTTGCGACTTACCTGGGTTCATCCAGAGCCGGATAGGGTCGAAACTCAAGCCTGGCGTCGGGTTGTCGATTATGAACATGGTGATTCCGCCGCGCTGCCGCTTCTCCGGGTCGGTCACTGCTTGGAGTAAGACGTAATCGGCGGAAGCGGCGCCGGATATAAAGGTCTTGGTGCCGTTGATCACCCAGTCGTCGCCGTCCAGCACCGCGCTGGTCTGCATCATGCCGCCGGGGTCGGAGCCAGCGTTGGGCTCGGTCTGACCGAAGGCGTAGTGCAACGTGCCATCCACGGACGGCAGCAGGTATTCTTGTTCCTGCTCCGGGGTGGCAGAGCCGATCATCATCATGGGTACCGGAGAGGTGGGAAGTTGCACGATGCTCTTATGGACTTCCTCATCAAGGACAACGTGGCCCAGGGCGCCCATGCCGCCGCCTCCATACTCCTCAGGCACAAATGACGTGTAGATACCGGTGTCCTTGGAGACTTTGTTTAGGCGGTCCCAGGCTTCTTCTGAAAGGACGCCAAGTAATCCGGAGAGGGCCTCTGCGATCCCTCGTGGAGCGCCCGGCTCTTCCACGCCGTCCTGGGACGGGTTGGCCAGGAATTCCGCCTCCAGAGGATAGCATTCGTCCTTAACTATCTGGCGGATGGTGTTCTTGAGGGCGTCCAATTCCGGGGGTAGGCCTGCTTGCATGAGAGTTCTCTCCGGTTGCGGCGATTGGGCAACAAGAACATAAAGCGCGGAGAGGCCCAAGGTCAACTGGGCAAAGAACTATTGGGTCTGGGAAGGGAGAGAAAACCGATGGGCCGGAGTCAGTGGAAGGGGCACACCCGGAAGAAAGCGCCGGTTAAGCCGTTGTGGTCTTCATTGGTGTCGCCAATCTGGTTGGTGTAGCTACCCAGGGCGACACTGGACGCGCCCGGTTGCTCAGCCACAGCCTGCCCGATGGCTGCCACCGCTGTTGCGACGATGGACAGGGTCAGGATCCCTACGACTAGTATTGCGGCGATTTTTGGTGTCATAGTTGCGACACTTCGGCGGAAATGCGCTAAAATTACGCGCCGGTCATTCAACCTATCACTGTTATGGAGTCATTTTATACGTAAGATAACGCGAAAACTAGGTCTGGGCCCGGTTATTTGGTGGGCCAACCGCCCATTCGGTAGCTGAAGCGCACTATTTTAGCAGGCCCCCATGCTAAAATAGACGCCAGTCTACGCACATATACGTGAGCTTTCGGACATCGGATCGTCAGATGCAATTTCGCAACCTCCCTAGCGTTGATACTGTTCTCGCCGACAAGGATATGGCCGCCGCCGCCAAGTCCTTCGACCGCGACTGGGTCGTTGACCTGGTCCGAGAGGAGTTAGACGCGGCGCGCGAACAGATTAGGCAAGGAGCTGACTCCCCAGATGCCGATAACCTGGCCCGGTCGGTCCTCCAGCGCATCGAAGACACCATGCGGGCCGAACCAAGGCAGGTGATCAACGCCACCGGAGTGGTGATCCACACCAATCTGGGGCGCGCTCCCCTGAGCCGTGCGGCCATCGAGGCCTCCAACCAGGCAGCCCAAGGGTATTCCGACTTGGAGCTTGATCTGAGCACCGGCCGCCGCGGCTCCCGTCAGGCACAGGTGCAGTCCCTGCTTCTCCAGATAACCGGCGCGGAGGCGGCCCTAGCAGTGAACAATAACGCCTCAGCCATGCTTCTCGGCCTGTCAGCCCTGGCCTCAGGCAAAGAAGTGGTCGTCTCCCGGTCCGAGGCCGTGGAGATCGGTGGCGGTTTCCGCGTGCCCGACGTGCTTCGCCAGAGCGGTAGCGCTTTGGTCGACGTCGGCACCACGAACCGTACCTACGTCCGCGATTATGACGATGCAGTGACCGAGAACACGGCCGCTTTCCTGAAGGTCCACGCCAGCAATTTCCGCGTTGAAGGATTCACCGCCTCGGTAGAAACCACGGATTTGGTAGAAGTGGGCGCAAAAAAGGGCATCCCGGTGCTCCATGACGTCGGCAGCGGTAGCCTACTTCTCACCGAGAAATACGGCATGGCCCACGAACCGACACCTCAGGAAAGCATCAAGGACGGCGCCGGATTGGTCTTCTTTTCCGGAGACAAGCTGCTCGGCGGGCCCCAGGCCGGCATCGTGGTCGGCAAGAAAGACCTGGTGGACGTGATGGCCCGGCACCCGCTGGCCCGGGCGGTGCGCATCGACAAGCTGAGTTTGGCCAGCCTTACGGCGACGCTGGTCCATTATCTGAAGGGCGAGGCCGAGACAGAGATACCGGTCTGGCGTATGATCTCTACCACCGAGGCCGCCCTAAAAAGGCGGGCCAAGTCTTGGCAGACCGGCCTGGAATGTCCGTCGACGGTGGAGAAGAGCCGTTCTGCGGTCGGCGGTGGCAGTCTTCCCGGCGAGACCCTACCTTCATGGGTGCTATCTTTGGATTGCCAAGAGACCAGCGCGGAGGAGGTCATGCGGCGGTTGCGCGAGAGCAGCACCCCGGTGATCGCCCGCATCGAAGAGGACCGCGTGTTGCTGGACCCGCGAACGGTGTTACCCGAAGAAGAGGGGTCGCTGTTGGACGCGCTGAGATCTGCAGTCGCTAGTTGATTCCTTAGCGACCTAATCACTGATATAAACAGGAAGGTTGGATGACCGATTATCTACTGGTGCACGGCGCAGGACAGGGAGCTTGGAGTTGGGGCCCCGTCTGGGGACACCTGACCGCCCCTGAGGACCACCCACCCACATTGCACAAACGCCGCCGGGCCAACCGAGTCCACCCTCTTGACCTGCCCGGACACGGGGCCGACGCCGGCGGAGACACCTCCGCAGTGCGGCTTGAGGAATGCGTCCAGGCGATCACCCGGGCCGTGGAGCGGGAGCAGTTGAAGGACCTGGTGCTGGTGGGCCACGGTTTCTCCGCTAGCCTGGTGGTGCAGGCGGCCAGCGAGATGGAAGTCCCGCCCAAACGTGTAATATTGGTGGCCGGAATCGTTCCCGCCCCCCAGCGCCCGTTGCTCAGCGCCTGCCCGGCGAAAACCCGGGCGGCCTTCAGGGTGATGTCCATGCTCAGTTCCTTCTCCCGTCAGGAATTGAAACTGCCCAGCCCGGCCATCAATGGGCTCATCTGCAATGGCATGGATTCCATGGAGATCGTGCAACTTGTTGGTTTCTTCGGCCCGCTGCCGACCAGGGTCCTGAAGTCCCGTTTGCCCATAGAGACATCGGAACTGCCCTGTCCGGTGACGTACGTGGTATTGACCCAGGACAAGATGTTCCCGCCGGACGCCCAGGCCCGCGTCGCCGCCCAGTACGAGGGCGTGGAAACCGTTGAGATAGAGTCCTGCCACCAAGTAATGGCCCAACACCCCGAGGAATTGGCCGAGGTGCTCCTGCGCTACGCCTAGGCGAGGAAAATCCCCTCCCACGTCGCAACGGGGGAGGGTTAGCGTGGGGACTACCGTTCAGCGTACGTCATCTGATAGCTCCCAGATGTGGTTTGCCTGGATTCCGGTCTTCGCCGGAATGACGAGAGGATACACATCTCTTCTGATGTGGCGCCGCCCAGATGTCATTTCGAGAAGGCGGCAGCCGACGAGGGATCCCGTTGCTTATCCGCAAACCCGTGACTGACTTACAAAACCGGCAGTTGGCTGACCTTAACAGTGAGATTCCTCGCTTCGCTCGGAACGACAGCTGGATAGAATGACGGAAGGTATGGCGGTCGCTACAACAAACAAAAAGGGACCTCCCGCATCGCGGAAGGTCCCTCTCTAGTTACAAGTGACGAATGTACGGCCTAGTGGTGGTGGCCGTGGTCCTCTGGCTCCTCTTCGTGCTCTTCGGTGATGAGAGCCTGGGAGGTGAGGATCATCGAGGCCACGCTGCCGGCGTTCTCCAGGGCGGCGCGGGTGACTTTGGTCGGGTCGATGATGCCCTTGGACACCATGTCGCCGTAGTCGTTGGTCTTGGCGTCATATCCGTAGTTGGCGGCGCTGTTGTTGCGGACCTCTTCCAACACCACGGCGGCTTCGTGCCCCGAGTTACTAGCGATGATCCGGACGGGCGCCTCCAGAGCTATTCGCAGGATAGTCTTGCCCACGTTCTCGCTGTCGGGCAGCGTCAGCGAGTCGAGGGCTGACATGGCGCGGATGTAGGCCACTCCGCCGCCGGGGACGACTCCCTCTTCGATGGCGGCCCTGGTGGCCGACAGGGCGTCTTCCACCCTGGCCTTGCGTTCCTTCAGCTCCGGCTCGGTGGGTGCGCCGACTTTCACCACGGCGACTCCGCCGGACAGTTTGGCCAGCCGCTCTTGTAGCTTTTCTTTGTCGTATTCAGAGGTCGTCTCTTCGATTTGGACCTTGATCTGCTCGGTGCGGCCCTTGATGTCCTCAGATGTGCCGCCTCCATCGATGATGGTGGTGTGGTCCTTGGTGGACTCGACGCGGCGGGCTTGGCCTAGGTCGGCGATGGTTGCCTGGTCCAGACGGCGGCCGGTCTCTTCGGAGATAACCTGGCCACCGGTGAGCACGGCGATGTCTTCCAACATGGCCTTGCGGCGGTCGCCAAACCCAGGAGCCTTCAGCGCCAGGCAGTTCAGGGTCCCACGCAGCCGGTTGACTACCAACACGGCCAGGGCCTCGCTGTCGATGTCCTCGCCGATGATCACCAGGCTCTTGCTAACCTGGAGGACCTGCTCCAGCAGGGGGACCAACTCGGCCGCGGCGGAGATCTTCTTGTCGGTAATTAGAATGTAGGGGTTCTCAATCTCCGCTTCCATGCGCTCCGGGTTGGTGACGAAGTAAGGGCTGATGTAACCGCGGTCGAAGTTCATGCCTTCGACATACTCGGTCGAGGACTCGATGCCTTTGCTCTCTTCAACGGTGACAACGCCCTGGGCGCCGACCTTATCGAGCACGTCGGCCAGCATGTTGCCGATGTCTTCATTGTTGGCGGAAACCGTGGCCACTTGGGCCATCTGGTCCCGGCCTTTGATGTCGTTGGAGTTCTTGCGTAGTTCGGCCACTATCACGGCGACGCTCTTGTCGATGCCCCGCTTGATGGCCATGGGGTCCGCGCCGGCCACCACGTTCTTGATGCCTTCTTGGATGATTATCTGGGCCAAGATGGTGGCGGTGGTGGTCCCGTCTCCGGCGACCTCGTTGGTCTTGGCGGCGGCTTCTTTGATCAGTTGGGCGCCCATGTTCTCGAAGGACTCGGGCAGATCGATCTCTTTAGCGATGGTCACACCGTCGTTGGTGATGACAGGCGCCCCCCATTTCTTCTCGAGGACAACGTTGCGGCCTTTGGGGCCCAGGGTTAATTTCACGGCGTTGGCGACGGTGTCGATACCGTGGAGCAACGCTTGTTGGGCTGCCTCGTCGCGGATGATCTCTTTGGCAGGCATAAATATCTCCTTAATTCTGGACGGGGAGGCCTCTCCCGGGTCTTTCAATCGCAGGGTGTTTGAATACGGTCTTTGAGTTCTCTAGGTGAATACGGCCAAGATGTCATTGGCCCCCAAGACGAGAAGTTCTTGGTCTTGTACTTCGATCTCGGTTCCGGCGTACTTGGAGTAAATCACAGTGTCCCCGGCCTTAACTTCCATCTCAACCAGCTTGCCGTTGTGGAGCACTCGGCCCGGTCCCGTGGCCACTACCTCACCTTTCTGGGGGCGTTCTTGGGCGGTGTCGGGCAGGAATATACCACCTTTGGTCATGCCTTCTTGTTCGCTGGGGCGGACCACAACCCGGTCTCCCATGGGCTTAAGGTCGATTACCGATTTGGCGCTGGTGGTCATTGCGGGTACCTTTGTTCCATGTATCAGTTGCCGTACTTGGCCCAGTAAAGGATAGAACCGCGTCTTCCAATGGTCAAGTTATGAGTGTCCGTGGCGCACAAACCCGGACTCGGCCGGAATAACCCCATGCTAGACTTTGGCCATGGCATTCACCGCCGACCTGCACCTGCATTCGCGTTACGCCTACGCCTGCAGCAAGAACCTCAATCTTACGAAACATGGCTGCCTGGGCCAAGGTCAAAGGAATCGACCTATCGTCCAGCGCCGACTTCACTCACCCCGCGTGGTTGGCCGAACTGGAAGAGAATTTCACTTCCACGGCGGACGGGGATTTTGAATTCGGCGGAGTGAGGTTCGTGCTCGGCACAGAGCTTAGCTGCGTTTTCAAACAGGGAGGGCATTCCCGCCGGGTGCACCTGCTGGACTTCGCCCCGGGTTCCGACGCCGTCCATGCCATCCGCGAGATGCTCCAGAATTTGAATTCAAAATTGAACGGCGACGGCCGGCCTACAGTCGGCGCTTCCTCTACAGACCTGACTGCCCGGTTATTGGATATCGACGAAGCCTGCATGGTGGTCCCGGCACACATCTGGACACCCTGGTACGGGATGCTGGGCTCCAAGTCCGGTTTCGAAGCCCTTGATGGATGCTTCGGAGATATGACGCCGCATATCCCTGCTGTGGAGACTGGGCTGTCCAGCGACCCGGAGATGAACTGGGGCGTGCCCGGTCTGGCGGGTAAGGCGATCGTTTCCTTCTCGGACGCCCATTCTCCGCCGAATATGGGCCGGGAGCTGACAATCTTCCAGGGTGTCGCTAGCTACCGGGACCTGGCCGCTGGGTTGAGGGAGAATCGGGTGGAACGGACCTTGGAGTTCTTCCCGGAAGAGGGGAAGTACCATCTGAGTGGACATGCAAGTGCAGGATCAGCCAGACCGTCGGCGAGACCGGCCAGGCCGGGACCAGATGCCCCGAGCGCGGGCGGCCCTGACCTTGGGGGTGCCGCACCGGGTTCAGGAATTGTCTCAGGCCGAGAGCAAGTCAGATCACGAGGAAAGACGTCCGTACACCAAGTTGGCGCCGCTCATCGAATTATTGGCCCACACCATGGGAAAAGGCTGGGCGGCCAAGTCGGCGGGTCTGGCCTACCACCGCATCTGCAACGAACTGGGGGGAGAGGTGCAGGTTTTGACCAAGGTTGGTACGGCGACCTTGAGCGGGTTGGGGGAGAGGACTTGGCCATCGCCGTGACCAAAGTCAGGGACGGTCAGGTAGA
>PBAA01000033.1 GCA_002715785.1 Gammaproteobacteria bacterium
TAATGACGCCGATTTCCGTATCCGCCTCAGCGTCCCGCAAAGCGTCGTATACCTCGCCGCGAAGCGCATGACTCAACGGGTTGAGTTTCTCCGGGCGATTTAGCGTGATAAACGCAAGACGTTCGTCTTTCTCATAAATAATGTTGTTGTAGCTCATCGCAGCCTCCTTGGATTACCAGCCACCACATTGTATGAACCAATGGACCATGCATGCACACCAAAATTTTCGCAATAGACTCTGGTCCACCTACTAACCCTTCAAATATTTCCCACCTTGTTGCAATCACCTGAGGTACATTTCAACTGACGAACACGCGAAAACTGAGACCCCGATGGCAGACTCTCTCGACTTTTGGCCGCCTGCACCCGACTTAATAAGGGCCGACATTGGCTTTAAGTTTCGCGGCAACGATTACCTTGGGCAATTGGTTGCGCCCCCGGAATCCATTGGGCCACGGCCACTGGTTTTGGTGATTCATAACTATCAGGGACTTAAATTTTTCGACGTCGACGTCGCCGAATATCTAGCACGGGTCGGATATGTGGGTCTGGCCATCGATTTATACGGAAATATCGTGCCACCGGATCAACGGATCTTTCCTGAGAACGAGAATGAGGTCCATGCGTTCCAAGCCAAGTGCTTCGAGGGAATGGTGGCGATGGATCACGATCACGAATTGTTTCGATCACTACTACAAGAATGGCTCGATCATGGTCGGTCGCACGAGACCGTTGACGCCAACGTGTCGCCAGCCGCAATCGGCTATTGTTTTGGCGGTGTCGCTGTCATCGAATGCGTTCGAGGCGGTCTCGATCTTGGTGGGGGGGTCTCTTTTCATGGACTGTTGCAAACGGGCGAAGATCCGAACCCGGAACGATTTGGGATCCAACGCCCTACGGTTAAGGCTTGTGACAATAACTACAACACGCGTACCGTCTTAGTGATCGAAAACGGGGCCGACGACGGTCTCGTACCCGACGAAAGTAAACAGCGCTTTTTTAAGGAAATGGACGACGCAGGCGTTGATTGGGTTTTTCATCACCACTCCCGTACCCCGCATGGATTCGCATTGCCGCCGACCCTCGGCGGTCCTGGTCGTCTGCACACCGCCACGGATCGCCGTTCGACCATGAGCATGTTGACCTTATTTCGCGAGATTTTTCCGGGAATTCCACAAAATGTGGTCGAGCACAATGCGGCAGGNACTCGCATCCCCCATTGAATTATTAGGTGCTCAACTCGGTAAGTAGAGTTTTAGGTATGCCGCTCGGCATAGGTCATACTTCGGACGAAGTACTGAGCGCGGCATGAACCCCACGATCATTCAACCTATTCGCGAAAGCGACCGAATTCTATCCCTCGATGTACTTCGTGGTTCTGCGCTCCTCGGTATCCTACTGCTCAATATTGTTGGCATGGGTATGCATTCCGCGAGCTACTTTTCGCCGGATCTAAATCCCACGGACGGAATCAGCGAACTGCCCATAAACCTGGCGGTTTGGGCCACCATCGACGTTCTCTTCGAAGGNGCCATGAGGGCGCTCTTTTCCATGCTCTTCGGCGCCTCGATCGTGCTTTTGGCAACAGGACCGAGCGCGCGAGGGGCAGCGATGTTCTATCGGCGCAACGCCTGGCTTTTAGCCTTCGGCTTGGTCGATGCGTACATACTCTTTTGGACCGGAGACATTCTCGTCACCTATGCGCTGGCCGGATTTGTGCTCTTCCGCTTTCGCAANGCATCGCCAAGAAAGTTGTTGATCTCGGCGTTAGTGGTTCTTGTTNTCCATACTGGGTTTTTTGTGGNATGGAAGTATTCGCTCGCGATCGGCCAGCAAGNTGCCGTCGAGNTCGCGTCAAATCCGGAGTTCGGCAAGCCNAGTGCGGTAGCAATGGCAGACGTGTGGTACGACTTTGAATCCAGCTATGCGGTTCCATCCGGGGCCGAAGAAGTCGAACTACAACAGCGACGCGCGAACTATCCCAATGCCTTTCTGTTCAATGCTGGGAAAGCCACCGAAATGATCCTTGGGGCAATCCCTGCGGTCCTTCTTTGGGATGCGTTGATAATGATGCTCATCGGTATGGCGCTCTTCAAGCAGTCCATTCTCGATGCTTCGAAACCCCCCGGGTTCTACATCANGTTAATGGTCATAGGCTTCGGCACGGGACTCGCGATCAACGTCTGGGAAGTCTACGAATCAGCACGTTCTGGTTTTCAACTCCTCGAGACATTCCCTTACCTAAAGGCAACCTATCACGTCGGCAGACTTGGCATGGCCTTCGGCTGGTTGGGGTTGATCCTTTATGTATGTCAGAAAAGTTACTGGACGAAGGCGCGCCATGCGTTAGCCGCTGTCGGTCGCATGGCCCTTAGCAATTATCTGATGCACTCGGTCTTCGCCCTCGTTTTGTTCTCCGGCGCAGGTTTCGCTCTGGTGGGCGAATTACAACGCTGGATGCTCTATCCAATCGTCGCGCTCATTTGGGCCATTCAACTCATTTTGTCGCCCTGGTGGTTGTCACGTTTTCAATTCGGGCCGTGCGAATGGCTATGGAGAAGCTTAAGTTACCGACGCATGCCACCGTTGCGCCGTGTGCCCTAACCTCGTGAGTGCGTTTTAGTAGGCAAANTGCGGCTAGAACAATGTCTCGCGGCTAATCTCGGGGGCGATTTTTCGCATCTTCATCGTTTATTTATCTAAAACACTAAGGTAGATACATAACTGGCGGAGAGGGAGGGATTCGAAGAGGTTGTTCATTTCTTGTACACCCGAATTCACTCGATCCAGGTCGATATTTCCTCTAGTTTTTTCTTGATTCCGCCATGCACGGGAACTTTGCNATCGTCCTTCGGGTAGCCCACTACCAGCAGGATAGTGGCTCGCTCAAGCGTCGGCCGTGCGCAGATCTCGTTAAGAAATTTCATGGGGTTAGGCGTATGGGTCAAGGTCGCAAGGCCTGCATGATGCAAGGCCGCGATCAGGAAACCTGTGGCGATGCCGACAGACTCTGGATAGTAGTAATGGCTGAATTTCGAGCCATCCTCGTTCAACCCATATTTCTGCGCAAAGATCGCAATCAGCGCAGGTGCGTCCTCCAGAAACGGCTTGCTTGGGTCTGTGCCCAGTGGAGCCAGAGCGTCAAGCCATTCTTGCGGTGCTCGATGCGTATAGAACTCACGCTCCTCGGCCTCAGCGGCAATCCGTATTCGTTTCTTGCAATCCGGGTTCGTGATGACCGAAAAATGCCATGGTTGTTGATTCGCACCGGAAGGCGCAGTACCAGCGGACAACAAGCACTGCTCGATTATGTCCTTTGGGACGGACCGAGAATCGAATTCGCGTACGGTACGCCGGCGCGCTATATCTTCGCGAAACCAGAGCGCGCGCTCCCGCATTTCAGATTCAGGGTATTCGCGATAGTCAGGAAGCGGTTCGAGCGCAACTGGCTCGGTCAAAGTCTTCGTATTCATTCCATTTGTCCGATTTGTTGGCGGAGAGGGAGGGATTCGAACCCTCGATGAGTATTACCCATACTCCCTTAGCAGGGGAGCGCCTTCAGCCACTCGGCCACCTCTCCGTGTCTCTCTACGACTCGGGCTTCCGTTTAAGTATGTACAGAATCCGGCGCTAACCGGTACCACTTTCACGTGAAATGATTGATTCCGGCGCCGCCTCTTGCTGTATCCGCTGGTAAATTTCTTCCCGATGAACTGCTACTTCTTTTGGCGCATCANCGCCTATGCGAACCTGATTTCCTTTCACTCCNAGAACCGTCACAGTCNCTTCATCGCCAATCATCAGCGTCTCACCGACCCGGCGCGTCAGTATTAACATACGTACCTCCCGACCCCATTTTCACCCGCCAAACGACTCGGCAAGCCGGCAATATTGTTGCTCAGTTATNAGCNTAAAGCACGTCCGAATAACGGGGTTTGGCCGAGATTTNGGNCTCGTNTCAACAATTGCGAAATGAGTCAGGAGAATAGGAGAACCCTAGGCAANCGNCACGTTATTTCCCAAGTCGAATACCTTGTGGATCGACCTTACCGCCACGTCCAAATATTGCTCGGCAATCACGACCGATATCTTGATCTCAGACGTAGAAATCATTTGGATGTTGATGTCTTCAGCAGCTAGCGCGTCAAACATTCTAGTCGCCACACCCGCGTGCGAGCGCATGCCCACGCCAACCACAGAAACCTTAACGATCGCATTGTCCCCGATCACGTCTCGGGCACCTATATCCTTGATGATCCCGTCGAGTATTCCCTTTGCAGTATCGTAATCTCGGCGCTTCACAGTAAAGGTGAAGTCGGTGGTGCCGTCCGACCCNATATTCTGCACGATCATATCGACTTCGATGGACGCCNCCGCAATAGGACCCANGATCGTCGAAGCTACTCCCGGAACATCGGGAACCCCGACCACCGTCAACTTAGCTTCGTCGATCGCGTGGGCAATACCGGACACAACGGGTCGTTCCATATTCGCGTCCTCAAACGTGATGAGGGTGCCTTGCCCCTCGATAAAACTCGAGAGTACGCGCAGCGTAACACCCGAATTGGCCGCATACTCCACGGCACGAGGATGAAGGACCTTTGAGCCGAGGCTCGCCAATTCCAACATTTCTTCAAAAAAGACCACTTCTAATTTCTGCGCGTCATCGACAATCCTCGGATCAGCGGTGTAGACGCCATCAACGTCCGTGTATATCCGGCATTCCGCCGCGTTCAGTGCCGACGCAATGGCCACTGCACTTGTATCCGAACCTCCGCGGCCAATGGTCGTGATATCGCCTCCTCCATCAACACCCTGAAACCCCGCCACGATTGGCGTAATACCCGCGGCCAAGTCATCCTTTAAGCGCTTTGTTTCGATCGACTCGAAACGAGCTCTCGTATGATTGGCGTCGGTAACGATGGGCACCTGCCAGCCCAGATACGAACGCGCTTCGCAACCGCACTGATCAAGCGCCATCGCCGTCAGCGCCGCTGAAACCTGTTCACCCGCCGACAGCAACACATCCATTTCTCGGTTCTTCGGTTTATTCGATAGCTCCTGCCCCAAGCTTTCCAGCCGATTAGTCTCACCGGCCATCGCCGAAACGACGACAATGACATCGTCACCCGCTTCTCGTTGTTTGACTACGTTTTGCGCGACAGCCCGAATCCGGTCTAAGTTGCCTACCGACGTACCNCCGTACTTGTGAATATGAAGCGCCATCGATCCGACTAAAGTTGTTCGGCAACCCACGCGGCTNCGCTTNCGAGCGCGCCATCTAAGGCTTCCGGTTTGTCACCACCCCCTGCTTTAGCCATATCATCTCGACCACCGCCTCGAGCACCTACCTGCGACCCGATATGCCGTACCAAGTCGCCGGCTTTTAGCCGGCTAGTGAGTTCTTTGGATACACCACAAACGAGCGCCACTTTTCCTTTATCAAGATATCCCAGCACGACGACACAATTACCCAACCGCTCCCGCAAACCATCGAACAGGGCCATCACGGCCTCCGAATCATCCTCAACTCGCGTGCTCAGCACCTTGATCCCTTCGACTTCGATTACACCCGCNGCAAGATCCGCACTCTCGGACCGTGCCGAACGAGATCGCAACGACCGGACTTCTTTTTCAAGTCGGCGGTTGCTTTCCGCAAGCAACTTCACTTTATCCGCAAGTTCTTCTCGTGAACCACGAACCACCTCGGCAACGGCATCAAGTTGTCGTTCAATAATGTCGAGGCGAGCGAGTGCACCACGCCCTGTGACTGCTTCGATACGTCGAATACCCGCGGCGATACCCGACTCTGAAACAACTCGTAGCAGTCCAATATCGCCAGTCCGAGCAGTATGTGTGCCTCCACACAGCTCCACCGAAAAATCGCCAGCCATGGAAAGTACTCGAACATCGTCGCCATACTTTTCGCCAAATAGGGCAAGCGCACCCCGTGCTATCGCATCGTCATACGTCAGTTGTTCAGTTTTCACTTCGGAATTTTCGCGAATCCGCTCGTTAACGATACTTTCAATCGTCGCGACTTCTTCGTCTTCGAGTGGGTCAAGATGAGAAAAATCAAACCGCAATCGCTCCCCGTCAACGAGGGATCCCTTCTGCTGCACNTGTTCTCCGAGAACTTCTCGTAAAGCCGCGTGNAACAAGTGGGTGGCCGAATGATTTCGTGCTATATCGTCACGTCGGTTTACCAAAACCTCGGCGTTAACTACATCCCCCACAGACAACTGTCCCTTGTCGACCGAGCCGTAATGGAGATGTTGGCCACCGCCTTGCGTCGTGTCGGTAACCACGAACGTCACGTCCCGCGCTTGGATAGTGCCTGCATCCCCAACCTGTCCACCAGACTCTGCGTAGAACGGCGTCCGATTCAGGATGACTACACCATTTTCGCCTGTATTAAGCACCTCTACTTCTTCGGCGTCGTCGTCACTCCGCCGATACAACCCGACGATTTCGCTATCCGCAGTCAAATCGTCGTAACCCAGAAATTCAACATTTCCCTCGATCTCGATACGTTGTTCCAAGGTGCTATCGAACCGACTCGCCGCACGACCCCGTTGACGTTGGGCCGTCATTAACTTCTCGAAACCTGCGTCATCAATATCCAGTCCCCGTTCTCTTGCCACATCAGCCGTCAGGTCGGCAGGAAAACCAAACGTATCGTAGAGCTTAAAAACAACGTCGCCAGGNATCTTTGGTTCTTTCAATTCGTCGATCGCCGATTCTAGTATCGCCATGCCCTGACCTAGGGTGGTGGCGAATCGCTCTTCCTCNGCAAGGAGGGAGGCTTCGATATGAGCCTTCTCTTCGGAAAGCACCGGATACGCCTCACCCATCGAATTAACCAACGGCTCCACCAAGAGATGAAAGAATGGCTCTCGAATCTGTAATTTGTTCCCGTGTCGCAACGCGCGCCGAATGATCCGACGTAATACGTAGTTTCGATCCTCGTTTCCGGGAATAACACCATCCGCAATCAAGAATGCGGCCGACCTGATGTGATCTGAAATCACGCGAATCGACGGGTCACGAACAACAGATTCTTTGTCCGTAAGAGCCGCAAATTCGCCGGCTCGTTGAATCACGTCGTGAAAAAGGTCAATCTCGTAATTACTGCCCACGCCTTGAGTNAGGGCNGCNGCNCGCTCAAGTCCNAAACCCGTATCGACTCCCGGTGTTGCAAGCGGAGACAGTGAACCGTCCGCTGCACGATCAAATTGGGGGAAAACCAAGTTCCAGAATTCAAGAAATCGATCGCCGTCCTCATCCGCCGATCCGGGCGGTCCGCCCACGAACTCAGGGCCCTGATCATAAAAAATCTCGGAATCTGGTCCACATGGCCCCGTCTCACCCATCGTCCAGAAGTTGTCCTCTAGATCGATCACGCGACTCTCGTCCAAACCAATTTTTCCGATCCATATCGCTCGCGCTTCCTCATCTGTCGGATGGACCGTTATCCAAAGTTGATCTCGCGGGAGCATCAAAACTTCCGTGACGAATTGCCACGCCCAACTGATTGTTTCTTCTTTGAAGTAATCGCCAAAGCTGAAGTTACCGAGCATCTCGAACAGGGTATGGTGTCGTGCCGTATACCCTACGTTCTCCAAGTCATTGTGTTTGCCGCCGGCTCGCACGCAACGCTGACAGGATGCTGCGCGCGAATAGTCCCTCGCCTCCCGTCCGAGTAGTGCATCTTTAAATTGAACCATGCCGGCATTGGTAAAGAGCATCGTAGGATCGTTCGCTGGAACGAGCGAGCTCGACGCAACCACGCGATGATTGCGTTCACCAAAAAAGTCCAGAAACGCGGAACGTAAGTCAGCGGTTCGCATGAAAGCGGGAATCCGGTTTTAAACGGCGGGCAAGTATACGCCGATTGCCTCGCAGCTGAAGACCGACTCTAGGTATACACGCTAACCGTGTTGCGGCCCCAGACTCCGGTAGATGATTTCCGCTGCAAACCCTCTCCCTGCTAGGAATCTTGCGCGTTTACCCCAGTCGTTAGAACCCGTCTCGTCGCCTCTCGTCAAACGCTGACCGAACTTCTTTTCGAGAACACGATTCGCCCGAGATATCCAAAACGTGTCGTCGTAATGAAGGAATTGGTCAATGAGTACGTCATCAATCCCGCGCTCGCGTAGCGATGCCAAGACTTTCATCGGCCCATCGCCCCGATTGATTCGACTGCGAACAAAGACTTCCGCATAACGAGCATCAGAGACTAAATCTGCTTCTTGAAGATTAGAAACCACCGCGTCGATAACGCCATTAGAGAATTCCTTACGGGCGAGTTTTCGTCGAAGTTCTTGAATCGAATGCTCGCGCCGTGACAGCAGCTTAACGGCAACCTGGTAGGCGTCTCGACTCTCCTCAGCCCCTTTCATGCCTATTGATCGGACTATCCGACGTTTTCTATGCTCGCTACATCAGCGTTATCGTCCAAGGCAGCGTCCGCTCCTTCATCCTCTTCCGACTCGACATTGATTTCCGTATCTTGTGGGAGCAGCTGCTCGGCGATCCGCTGTTCAATTTCTCGACAAGCGTCTGGATTCTCGGCGAGCCACTCGGCCGCATTCTTTCGACCTTGCCCAATACGATCTCCGCTGTATGAATACCAAGCCCCCGATTTTTCCAAAATCCCCTGTTCGACACCGATCTCTATGATCTCACCTTCACGAAAAATGCCTTTACCGTAAAGAATCTGGAACTCCGCTTGGCGAAAGGGCGGTGCTACCTTGTTTTTAAGTACCTTAACCCGAGTTTCGTTACCTATGACCTCGTCACCGTCCTTAACCGCCCCGATTCGGCGAATATCCAAACGTACAGAAGAATAGAATTTAAGCGCGTTACCTCCAGTCGTGGTCTCAGGTGATCCAAACATAACCCCAATTTTCATACGAATTTGGTTGATAAATATCACCAACGTATTGGAATTCTTGATATTCGCCGTCATTTTTCGCAGCGCTTGGCTCATCAGGCGCGCCTGAAGACCAACGTGAGAATCTCCCATCTCTCCTTCAATTTCCGCCTTGGGTGTTAACGCCGCAACCGAGTCAATAACCACCACGTCGACAGCGCCCGATCTAACCACCATGTCGCAGATCTCAAGCGCTTGTTCCCCGGTATCTGGTTGGGAAACCAATAGATCGTCAGTGTTGACACCAAGCGCTTCGGCATAAATGGGGTCTAAACAGTGCTCTGCATCGATGAACGCGCAGGTCCCACCTGCTTTCTGAGCTTCTGCAATGACCTGAAGTGTCAGGGTTGTTTTGCCCGACGACTCTGGGCCATATATTTCCACCACTCTGCCCCTAGGCAGCCCCCCAATTCCCAACGCAATATCCAAACCCAAGGACCCCGTCGATATGGATGGCACTGCCGCCCGTTCATGATCGCCAAGCCGCATCATCGAACCTTTGCCGAACTGGCGTTCAATTTGCGACAGGGCCGCCGATAACGCACGGTCTTTATCTGAGTCAGCCATCATAATCTCCAGCGTGTTCAGAGTACTGTATATATAATCAGTACTATGCGCAACATGAAATGCGTCAATTGCAAATCGGATTTCAACGTTTTCAATATCTGTCGTAGGCTAGTCATCAATGAATTTGTCTGCTCACACGCCGATGATGCAGCAGTATCTGGGGATCAAAGCTGACCACCCCAATGCCCTGTTGTTCTATCGCATGGGCGACTTCTATGAACTCTTTTTCGACGACGCAAAAAGAGCGTCCGAACTCTTAGACATTACGCTTACCACACGAGGCCAATCGGCGGGACAGCCTATTCCCATGTGTGGCGTGCCGTTTCATGCTGTCGATTCTTACCTTGCCAAGTTAACAGCTAGTGGAAAGTCGATCGCGATTTGTGAACAAATCGGCGATCCGGCGTCTAGTCGCGGTCCGGTCGAACGAAAAGTACAACGTATCGTTACGCCAGGAACCTTGATCGAAGACATGCTCATTGACGACAACCGCGAGAGCATCCTCATGGCCCTCGTTCCGTCTATCGGCAGTGATCTCCCCACAGGCGTTGCCTGGCTGAACTTATCTACCAGCGAGTATCGAATCGCAGAACCCAATTCTGCTGGCGACCTCAGCATCCTACTTGAGCGCGTCCGACCATCCGAAATTCTTCTTCCCGAAGGGCACGACATCGATGCGCCAGGCGCAACCCTAACGTCACTCGAACCCGAGCGTTTCGACAGCAATCTCGGTCACCAAGCGCTGCTCGATCAGTTTTCCGTGTCTAGTCTCGACGGGTTTGGTATCGCCGGTTGCACGGTTGGTCTGGGCGCGGCTGCGGCCGTACTCCGGTACGCTCAGGAAGCCCTGTGTCAATCGCTGCCTTTTCTAACCAGTGTCAGCCTTCACACCGACGATCGCGTCATCATTATTGACGGACAAACCCGACGCAATCTAGAAATCGACGTCAGACTTGATGGAAGCGGGACGAACAACACGCTATTCGGAGTCATTAATCGTTGCACTACGCCAATGGGATCTAGGCTACTGCGGGAATGGTTGCATGGACCCCTCACCGACCAAATTGAAGTCGGACATCGCCACGATGTAATCGAAGCAATACTGGAAATGAGATCGAGCGAAGAATTTGACGCGTATCTACGTCCCGTCGGCGATATGCAACGCATCATCACACGTACCGCGCTAGGTACCGCTAGTCCAAGAGACCTGGCGAGATTGCGCGACGGCCTAGCGTCACTCCCCGACCTCAAGAGTTTGGTGAAAGCACTTCAAGTCCCAGCGATACAACGTACGTTCAAATGCCTGCCAGATGAAACTAACTGGCAAACACGCCTGACGAACACGCTAATCGAAACGCCGCCAGCAACGATTCGCGACGGGGGATGTATTGCACGTGGCTTCGATGAACATCTCGATCAACTGCGAGATCTGTCCGAAAACGCAACAGGTTATCTCGAAGAACTTGAAATTCGAGAGCGCGAACGCACGGGAATTAATNCCCTTAGAGTCGGTTACAACCGTGTNCACGGCTACTACATNGAAACCAGCCGCTCAGTTACCGGAGATCTGCCNGCCGAGTACGTTCGNCGACAAACCTTGAAAAATGCCGAGCGGTACATCACCCCAGAACTCAAAACCTTTGAGGACGAAGTNCTCACAAGTAAGGCACGCGCGTTGCAACAAGAAAAGCGCGTATACCAGGAACTCGTCGAATTTCTTCAAACAGATATCGAGGGCTTACGGCTTATTGCCGAAACGGTTGCCCGGCTCGACGTGCTACAAGCGCTCGCGAACGTNGCTGGTATTTTCGGTTTAACTCGCCCTCAGTTTAGCGATACACCTTGTATCGAAATACAAGATGGACGCCACCCCGTCCTTGCGACAAGTACCAATACTTTCGTTCCGAACTCGATCGAACTTGATGAGAGCCGGCACATGCTCGTCATCACTGGACCTAATATGGGCGGCAAGTCGACCTATATGCGACAAACCGCGTTGATCATCCTGATGGCGTATTCAGGGTGTTTTGTGCCGTCAAGCTTTACCCGGTTAGGACCGATAGATCGAATTTTTACTCGTATTGGAGCCTCGGACGATCTTGCCGGTGGACGCTCAACGTTTATGGTGGAGATGACTGAGGCCGCCAACATACTCCACAACGCCACCGACCAAAGCTTGGTGTTGCTCGATGAAATCGGTCGAGGAACCAGCACGTTTGATGGGCTTGCGCTGGCTTGGGCGATCGCCGTNGAGATCGGTTCACAGATTCGATCCTTTGCCCTCTTTGCTACCCATTATTTTGAATTAACAGCGCTACCCGACGAATTGCCTGGAATTGCCAATGTCCACCTTGACGCTGTCGAACATGGCGGGGANGTCGTCTTTCTGCATGCNGTACGTGAGGGTCCGGCGTCTCAGAGTTACGGTTTNCAGGTCGCNAAACTCGCCGGCATCCCGGAAGCGGTATTGGCGAACGCGAGGGAGCGGCTCCATTCCCTTGAANCCNCCGCCGCCACTTCAGCCGACGAGCAAGGCGATCTTTTCGCTCGAACTTCGAATCCCCCNGCGTCGAAGGATCCAATCATCGAGCGTATCCAGTCAATCGATGCAAATAATTACTCACCGTTGGAGGCACTGGAANTACTGTACGAGCTTGTCAGGGACGCCAACTCCGCAAAAGATTGATCCAACGCGCTCAATAGTTAGAATACGCCGCTCGTCTATACCAACGAGCGCCCTNTAGCACTGCAATGGAACTGAATTTATGACCTTCATCATTGGCGAGGCATGTATCAAGTGCAAACTCACNGATTGTGTAGAGGTATGTCCAGTCGACTGTTTCTATGAAGGACCTAACATGCTGGTCATTCATCCGGACGAATGCATCGACTGTGCCTTGTGTGAGCCGGAATGCCCCGTCGACGCAATATTCTCAGAAGACGAAGTNCCCGACGATCAACAAGACTTCATGGAAATTAACGCCGAAATGGCCGATATCTGGCCAAACATCAGTGAGGCGAAGGACGCTCCCGACGACGAAGCCGATTGGCGTGAAGTCGCGAATAAACGTCAATACCTCGAGCGTTAACTACCAACGAGCGTTATAACGAACTCGTCCAACGACTCTTCGCGATTACATATGTTAGACGTGATTCGACTCAGCATAGATCACTTAGCTGACACAAGTTGGTTAGGATTTACCGGTTTGCCTTCCCGNCGTACCTCAAAGTGAAATTTTCCACCGTTATTGGCCGAACTTAAGACTCGCGCAATTCCTTTATCCGCGCTGACTGCGTCACCCTCCGCAACTAAGTAGTCTGTATTCATCCCATAGGCTGAAAGATAGCTCGCGTCGTGCTTGACGATCACCAAATTGCGGAAACCACCCAACCCCGGGCCCGTATATACCACCAAGCCNGCCGCCGCCNCATGGATCGTCTGACCGCGAGTAAGAACAAAATCAACGCCTTTGTTATCCGATCCAAAAGGCCGCGTCACGACGGCTTCCNCGGGCCAGCGCCATGCTCCGGTATACCTTTGNACGAAAGTTTCAGAAGAATCCCTANCTTTAGTCTCAGGCNTACCGNCGTATTTCTTGTCTTTCGTACTCGGNTTTTTGTTGNTAACGCGACGGTTTTGTGACCGNAGAGAAAGGCGCCATCCCGGTTGAATTAAGTATGGCGGATCAATTCCATTAAATTCGGCCAAGCGTTCTACTTGCGTATCGAAACGCCAAGCTATCGAGTACAGAGAATCGCCAGGCGCCACCTCATAATAATTCGCGTCTTGAGATCCGATGGCAGAGCGTTCGACCACAACGGCTCTTGACTCGGTGGTACAACCACTAAGGAAGACCAGACCATAAGACAGCAGCAACGTTTTAGTCGACACGCCGACTTACGAATACGAGCATAAAGATGATCGCCATCCCGAACGCCATCAGGACCACAACTCCAATCCAGTGAGAGCCCATCGGGTAATCCGTTGGCCACAGAAGATCTGTGCCCGCGCGCCACGGCCAAAGGACCAGGAGAGATCCNGCCATGAGACCAGTGAGGAACCCCAGTATTCCATCGCGGTAATGGCGAAAGACGTACCGTATAACCCGCGCGAACGCGACCAGACCCACGACCAANCCAAGCGCGAAAGTCAGNAATGGGATCAATTCCATCGTAGTGAGTGCCTTCAGCATCGGCCCATAGAGGCCCAAGATGACCAGCACGAGGCTCCCCGAAATTCCTGGCAGCATCCATGCAGCCACCGCGAACACGCCGCCAATAAACACTAAGGGTAGCCAAGGTTCGGTCGTCTGCACTGGAAGGAACAGAAATGTCGCCCCAACAAAAAAACCACAAACGCCGGCAACGGCAAGAATTCGCCGCGGCACGCTGGACCCAATTCGAATAACNGCTGCGGCCACAAGACCAAAGAAGAATCCCCACACGTAAAGCGGTTGCGTGTCGAGAAGAAACCGAATCACATTGGCAAGTAACAAGTAGCTAAGCGCCATGCCCGCGAACAAAACACACAAAAATCCAACGTCGTGATGCGCATAAAACACGCGCCAACCCTTGCGATAAAGCATCGCTGAAGGCCTCCCAGAAAAGGACGCCAGCGAGTTGATCATCCGATCATAAATCCCAGTAATCAGTGCAATCGTGCTCCCCGAAATCCCCGGGACGATCTCCGCAATGCCCATCGCCATACCACGAGCCAATATGCCCAGCATTTGAGCGTTAAATAGTTTGTTCACCGAACGATGCCCCCCACCAACGGGACGAAGCGCACGTAGTCGGCCGTTTCCTGCTGCCACGCATCCCCCATTCGATCGATCACTTTTAACTCTTGCACGTCGCCATCGCCCACGGGTATGACCATTCGTCCGCCTTCCGCAAGTTGTTCCAGCAATGCATCGGGTAACCCACGCGATGCCGCGGTCACAAGAATCGCATCGAAAGGTCCTTCATCAGACCAACCCAAATTACCATCATCATGTTTCTGTCGGACGTTCGTCACATTCAACAAGTGGAACTTTTCCCTAGCGCGATCAGCTAGTCCGCTGATCCGTTCAACCGTGTAAACCGTTTCCAC